>JBDRKM010000292.1:0-2170 GCA_043814015.1 Pseudomonadota bacterium | reverse complement strand
CGGGGGCCACGGGGATGGCGACCATCTCCAGCAGGTCCGGCACGCGCTCGCGGCGCCAGCCGGCGAGGTCGGGGACCAGGATGTCCTCGCCGAGGTGGAGCTCGGGCTCGACCAGGATCCACCAGCCGCCCGGGCCGCCCTCGCCGAAATCGTAGGGAGGGCCGAGACGCGCGCCGAGGCGCGACGACGCGACGGCGTGGGCTGCCCTGGGCCGCGGGGTGACATGGATCTCGCCCCCCAGGATCTCGCCGACGACGTGCTCCGGCAGGTCGAACAGGTCCTGGTAGGTCGGGGCACGGGCGGCTGGGTCGGACATCGCTACCTCCGGGCTGCATTGTAGCCCACCCTCCCCCATCCCGACCGCGATAGGCTGCGCCCGGAGGTCCCCATGCCCACGCTCTCCGGGTTGCTCGCCGCGCTGTGCCTGGCCAGCCCTGTCCACGCCGTCACGGTGCCCGACTTCGCGCCCGGCCAGCGGGTCTACCTGGTGCCGGAGACCTTCGCCTTCCCCACCCAGGCGGTGCGCGCGGCCACCAAGGCTACGGCCCACCCGGTCTACGTGGTGGTCTACGAGGAGGTCATCGAGGCACATCGCGCCGGGGCACGAGTCCGAGACCGAGGACGCCATCGAGCAGGTGTGGAGCACCTGGCGCACGGCGGCCGGCATGGCGGAGGCCCAGGCGCTCGCGGGCTTCGACGGGCGTGAGGGCTCCCTGGTGCTGCTGGGCATGGACGACCGCGAGGTGCGGGTCATGGCGGGCTCCCGCTGGGACGCGGAGCTCGGGCTGCACAACGAAGCCCTGGGCCTGCTGGTGGAGGCCGACTTCCTGCCCCTGGCCCGGGCCGGGGACTACGACGGCGGGCTGGCCGCCCTGGTGAAGGGCGTGGACGCGAAGATCGAGGCCGGGCTGGCCGCCGAGGCCCGGCGGGTGGCGGCGGAGCAGACCGCCGCGGCGGAGCGCGCGGTCGCCGAGAGGCGGCAGGAGCAGCGGGTCCAGGCCATCCTGGCCCTGATCCCCCTGGGGGTCGGCGTGCTGTTCACGCTGGCGGTGCTGCTCGCGGTGGCCCTGCTGTGGCTGCGGGCCGTGCGCGCGCGGCGGCGCTTCGAGGCGGCCGCCCAGGCCCTGGAGGCCCAGCTTGACGCAGCCGACGCGGCCTTCGCAGACTTCCGGGTCGATGTGGAGCTGCGGGACCGCCTGGTGGACCTGCGGCTGAAAGGGCCGACCACCACCGCGCTGTACGCGCAGGTCACGGGCGACCTCGACGCCATCCAGGCCGGGCTGGCGGGCCTGCGCCGGCACCTCGCGGCCGGCCGCGCCGGGGTGCGCGCGGGGTTCTTCTCGGTGCGGCCCTGGGACGAGGCTTGCGCCCGCCTGCAGACCCGCCTGACGGTGGAGCCCGCCCGCACCGAGGGGCGCCTGTTCCCTGTGGCCGACGCAGCCATCGAGGTGGACCCCCAGGCCTTCATGGACGGCCTGGAGGGGCGCTTCGCCGCGGCCCACGAGGGCTGGGGCCGGCTGCTGGACGCGGTGGAGGCCTCCCTGCACCGCGCGGAGCAGGATCTCCCCCGCGCGCGCCTCGACGCCGCGTTGGCCGAGCTGGCGGGCGCGGGCCTGCCCGAGGCCTGGCTGGCGGGCCACCCCCTGTGGCCTGACCCCGCCACAGCCTGGGACGCCCTGGACGAGGCGCGCCGGGCCGATCCCGTGGCCTACCTGGGGGCCCTGGAGCGGGGCCTGGAGGCGGACGAAGCCTGCGCCGCGCGGGCGCTGGAGGTGGTGGCGGGGTGGAAGCAGGCCCGCGCCCGGCGCGCAGCGGCCGAGGTGCCCCGCCTCGAGGGGCTGGACACGGTGCTCACCGCAGAAGACGGCGATCCCGCTGCGGCCCGTGCGGCGGCTGAGCGCGCCATGTCTGCGCTGGAGGCCCGCGCCCGGGCGCAGCCCGAAGCGGATCTCGAGGCGTTCCAGGGCGCCCTGGCCGAGGTGAACGCCGCCTGCCAGGCCTGGGTGGGCCTCGAGAAGCTGGTGGTGGACGCGGTGGCCCGCGCGCCGGAGCGGGTGGCCGCGGCCGAGGCTGCCTTTCGGCGGCTCGAGGCGGAGTTCGACGCCGGGCGCACGCGGGCCAGGGCGCTCGCCGGAGCCCACGACGCCGCCTCCCTCGCCGCGGCCTGGCG
>JBDRKM010000291.1:0-21835 GCA_043814015.1 Pseudomonadota bacterium | reverse complement strand
GTGGGCGCTGGCGATGGGGGCGGGGTGGGCGACGGCGCGGGCGGCGGGGTGGGCGAGGGCGAGGGCGGCGGGGTGGGCCGCGGCGCGGGCGCCGGAGTCGGGGGGGCCAGGATCTCCCAATCGGTGGCGGGCCCCTCGCTTCGCATGGCGTTGGACTGGGCCACGGGTGCGGCGCGCTGGAAACGCTGGAGCTCCGCCAGGGCCTGCTCGGCGTCGACCGGGCGGGCGTCAGGATCGAAGGCCGTGAGCCAGGCGATGAAATCCACCAGCCAAGGCGGGCAGTCGGGCCGCAGCGGGCCGAGGCTGGCCGGCCCGACCTTCATGTGCCAGCCCATCTTGGCCGCCAGATCCCCCTCGACGCAGGCGGCATGGCCCACGAGGGACTCCCAGAGGGTCAAGCCCACCGCGTACAGATCGGATGCCGGCAGGGAGGCCCCGCTGAAGCGCTCGCTGGCCATGTAATCGAGCGATCCGGAGAGCATCCCGGTCTGGGTCACACGGGAGCCGCCCGTGGCCTTGGCGATGCCGAAGTCCATCAGCTTCACGCCGCCATCGCGACCCAGGAACACGTTGCCCGGCTTGATGTCCCGGTGGACCACGCCCTGCCGGTGGGCGTAGCCCAGGGGCGCGAGGATCCCCGCGAGGATCTCCACCGCGCGACCCACGGAGACCGGCCCACGCCCTCGCAGGTGCTGGTGCAGATCCTCGCCCTCGAGCAGCTCGAGCACGATGGCCGCCCGCTCCCCCTCGATGATCAGATCGCGGAAGGCCACGATGCCCGGGTGGGCCAGCGCGTGCAGCACCCGGCACTCGCGGCGCAGCAGGGCCAGGAAGGTCTCGTCCCGCGCGAGATCGGGATGGAAGACCTTGACCGCCACCTGGATGTCCTCCAGGTGGACGTGTTCACCGTGGTAGACGGTCCCGAAGCCGCCCTTCCCGAGCCTGGACACCAATCGGTAGTGGCCAACGCGGCGGCCCAGCATCTCGCACTCCCTTCACAAGCTGCCAGGCTATCACGGTCCAGCGGAGAGCCGGAGAAGGTCGCCCGCACCCCACCCGGCCCAGGGGAGGCGCGAGGGAAGCTGTGAAGCCCATCGCGAGAGGGTTAACGCTGGATACATGATTTCAATCCCGACCATCCCTGGAGAAGGTGGAGGCTGGGAGGCGAACGCGCGCCCGCGTCGGCACCTGGTGCTCGTCCCCTCCCGGACAGACGGTCGCCCCGACGCCTGGCCTGGGATGGCGGTATCCAGGGTCGCGCCCTGCCTGCTCTGGCTCGTTCTCTGCCTCTCCTGGGGGTGTGGGCGTCCGACCGATCCTCCCTCGGACGCACCTCTGGGCGTCTCTCCCGCCGCGCTCGAGGCACAGGCGAAGACCCTGATCCAGCAACCACCGCTGACAGCGGAGCGGCTGGACCAGGCAGAGAGGCTCCTGCAGCAGGCCTGGTCCATCGATGCATCCTCCGCCGACACCGCGGCCCTCCTGGGCGATCTCTACACGATGCGGCACAAGGTGGCGGCGGGTGCAGGGCACCCGGGAGCGCCGTCCGCCACGGGGCCGGCGGAGTGGTACCGGCGTGCCCTGAGCCTGGACCCCGACAACATCCAAGCCCATCGGGGGCTCGCGACCTACCACCTGCGGCACTGGGAACCAGAACGCGCGCTGGAACACTACACCAAGCTGCGGTCCATCTCCCCCGGCGATGTCCAGGTGGAGGCCGAGATCGGGCGCTGTCTCCTCCTCCTCCAGGACCACCACGAGGCCGAGCGCGTCCTGCGGGGCGCCCTGTCCGGCTCCGGGCCCGCCCCCGATCCCCAGGAGCGGGAGACGATCGTGGATCTTCTCGCCAGGACGCTGATGGCCACGGGGCGGGGCGCCGAGGCGGAGGCGCTCCTGTCCGCGGCCTCGAAGGAGAACACGCTGGGCCCGAATCTGGGGCGCACAGCCTGCCCTTTCGTCGCGCTCGGGTATCTGTACCGGAGCCGAGGAGAGGAGGGCCCCGCCGCCCGGGTGCTGTTGACCGCCGCGGACCTCCAGCGGCCCTCATCTCCCATCCTCGATCACGAAGCCGCCGTCGCCTGCCTCCTCGTGGGCGACCTCGACGACGCCGAGCGCCTGGCGCGCAGGGCCCTGGAGCGGGAGGACAAACCCCACCACCGCCAACTCTTGGCGTGGATCGAGCGCGACCGCGCGGGAGGCGCGGGGGGAGTCGGCCGCGGTCGGCTTCGAGCGCGCCGTGCAGGCCTTCCAGGACTACCGCTTCGACGAGGCGAGGGCGTTCATCGAGGCCGCGCTCGCCCGGGACGCCCACCCTCAGTTCCAGGTCATCGCCGGCCTGCTGGCCTCCACGAGGATGGACTACGCCGCCGCCACGGCGCTCGCCGAGCTGGCCCGCGCGCGCGATCCCGAGGAGCCCGGGGTGGAGGTGGTGCTGGGCCACATCCTGATCGCGCGGGCTGAATACGACGCCGCGCGCGCCCTGCTCGAGGCCGCGGAGCAGGAGCTGCGCCCGGAGCTCGATCGATACGTCCCGACCCAACAAGCCGCGGGCTACCACTGGACGATCTACAAGATGGCCCGGCTCGGGCTGGCGTGGTGCGATGCCAACCAGGCACGCCACGAAGCCGCCCTCGCGCACTACGACATCGTGCTCCGCTACCAGAACGATGACCGCTTCGGCCTGCTGGGCAGGGCCAACTCCCTGATGGGGCTGGGGCGCCTCGACGAGGCCCAGCGGGTGACCGAGCAGCTGATCGCGCTCGATCCGACCAACCGCTATGCGCTGACGAGCCAAGCGCTGCTCGCGTACAACATGGGGAACGATGCGTTGGCGGAGCAGAGCTACAAAGCTGCGCTTCTGGACGACACCGCTCGCTACACCTGCCCGCATGTGGGGTTGGGGCTGCTGTACATGCGCGGCGGACTGACCCAAGAAGCTGGAGAGCACTTCCAGCGCGCGATCGAAGCCGATCCGAACACCGACCACACGAAGTACAACGAGCTCGCGCGAATCTACATGGCCGAGGGGAGGCTCGCCGAGGCCGAGGCCCTGCTCCAGAAATCCCTGGAGATCCTGCCCCAGCAGTCCAACGAAGCGCACGGCCTGATGGAGCAGGTCCGCTCCCAGCGCCAGGAGGTCGGCGGGTCGCCGCCGTCGCGGTGATCTCGTCCCGACCCCTCGGAGAAGCCCTGCGCAGCGCGCATTGGAGACTCACGGCGCCGCAGCCGGGCGGCTCCGAGCCCAGCCACGAAAGAGGATGACCGGCGTTGCCGGTGACCCCCTGTTCTTGCCAGGTGCAGGAGATGGATTCCACCGAGGTCGTTGTCGGCTGGGCCGGGAGCGGTCAGCGGTCAGCGGTCAGCAATCAGCTACGAACGAGGTACGAAGTTCGATACCGAGAAGGCTACGGCCGAAGCTGCCGAAACTCAGCGCGGGGCTCCGCCCGCAACCCAAGGGGAGGCTGGAGGCTGGAGGCTGGAGGCTGGAGGTCGGACACGGCGCGCGGATCACCTGTCCGTCCTCCGCCGCGGTCCGCTGGGCTGTCGTCTCCGGTCTCCGGTCTCAGTCGCGGTCCGCAGGACTCCAGCCTTTCGCGCCTGGCGCGAGGACCTGCCAGCACAGTAGAACAGTCTGGGTGCCGGCCGCTTTCGGAGTGGCCAGCGAAAACCATCTTGCTGACGGCTGAATGCTGATAGCTGACAGCTCTCCGGCAGCCCTGGACTGTCGGCTGATTTGGTCGGTGCATCTCCGGTGGTCCGGGACAGGCTCATCCCCCGCCGCCATCCGGGGGCATCTCCCAGCAGCCCGGCAGCAGAGAGCCCGCGAAGCGCTCGGGGTCCACCACGCCGTGTTGGGTGGCCCAGGTATCCGCCGCCGCCCGGTAGGGCTGGCCGTCCTCGGGCCCCAGCAGGCGGCCGAGCCAGCGCCAGGCGGCCATGGTGTGACTCTCCAGCCCGCAAGCCTCGAAGCCCGCCGCGGCGGCGCGCAGGTTGGCGCTGGCCTGGGGCAGGTCTCCAAGGAGCGAGCAGCGGCCGGCGTCCAGGGCGGCGGCCAGCGCGGCGGCGATGGGAGCCTGCTCGCGCTCGAGCTGCCGCGCGAGGCGCCCGGCGAAGGCCAGGCCCACCAAGGCGGCCGGGCCTTCGTCCCGCGCCCAGGCCAGGGCCGCGACACCGTGGATCCAGCGATCCAGGACCCTGGAGAAGCGGGACATCCAGCCGACCCGGCGCGCGGTGGGCCAGATGCGGAGGTGCTCCCGCCAGGCCCGGCCACCCTCCCCGAGGTAGGCGTGGGCGTAGACGCGCACGTTGGCCGCGATGACCTCCGCGACGTCCACCATGGCCCTGGGCAAGGCTCGCTCGACCTGATCCGCGATGGCCAGCACGGCCCCGGGTTCGCCCCGCGCGAGCAGGTGACGGTCCGAGAGCAGCGAGGCCATGGCCCACATCGCCACGTCTCCCCGATCCAGTGCGCCCTCGGCCAGGGCGGGCAGGGTCGCGGCCAGATCCTCCACGCGCCCAAGCTCGTGCTGGGTCGCCACCCGCAGGATCCGCGCGATGTGGGCCTCGCCCTGCGCGGAGAGCCCGGCCTCGACCGCGATCCGCTCGGCCTCCTCGAAGGCCCGGGCCGCGTCCAGGAACCGCATCTCGTAGTGGGCCACGCTCCCGACAGCGGTCAGCCTGGTGATCCGGGCCGGCGCATCTCCCAGCTCATGGGCCAGGCGGTCCACGATCACGAGGAGCGCCTCGCTGCGGCGCCGCGCCGCCCAGCCGTGGGTGAGGGCCACGTGGCCGGCCTCCACAGCCAGGGCCCCGAGTATCCGGCGCGGCTCACCCGCGTCCAGGGCCAGGCGGAGGTGGAGGTGGTGCAGGGCCGTGGCCATGAGGGGGAGCGCGTAGGTGAGGGAGGCCGAGGCCTCGTGCACCGCATCGATCCGCAGCAGCGCGGGAGCCGGGACGTGCTCCTCTGCCCTGGGCTCGAACGACAGGCCGCGCAGGCGCTTGCGGAGCATGGCCAGGCCGAGCCACAGCAGCACCCTCAGGTCGCCTGTGGGGATGCCGACACCGGCCTGGGCCAGCACCTCACGAAGCACCCGCCAGCCCCCGTCCGGGCGGTCCCCGACCAGGGCGAGGTTGGCGGCGCGCAGCCAGATGGGCAGGGCATCGCGGGCGGGCAGGAGGGCGGCGGCGCCCTCCAGCGCCTGGCGGGCCTCCTCGATCCGCCCCTGCTTGCGGAGGGCCTCGCCCAGCAGAGCCTGCACCCGGCCGCGCCCGGCGGGGTCCGCCTCGTCCCCCCGGGCCTGGTCCAGGTCCAGCATGCGCCGGTACAGCGAGGCCGCCAGGGGGAGGGCCAGGGCGTCCTCGGCCTGGCGCGCCCCGCGCTCGAGGTGAGGCAGGGCGCGGTCCGGTTCCCCGGCGGCCTGGTAGCTGTCGGCGATGAGGAGGGCCCAGCCCGGCTCCGGGGGCTCCTGGGAGAGGGCCTGGGCGAGGCGCAGGTGCAGCTCGCGGCGGCGCTCGGACCCCATCTGATCGAGGATCGACTCGCGGATACGCTCGTGGTAGGGCTCGACGAGCGACGCTCCCCCCTGGTCCCGCAAGCGCGCGAGCTGTTGGCCGCTCAGGACGTCCAGGGCACCGCCCACTCCTGCGCCGCAGGCGGCGGTCTGGGCGAGGATGTGGACGGGGAGCGGCCGGCGCGCCACGGCCAACGCCTCCATCAGACCTCGGGCCTCCGCGGGCAGGGCGTCCAGCGCCTCCCGCGTGAGATCGGCCAGGGAGGGCTGGGCGCCACGCCGCCAGGCAGCGCAGAGGCGCGTGACCAGCAGCGGGTTGCCCGCGCTCTCCAGCGCGATCGCGCGGGCGCTCTGCGCGTCGGCCACACCCCAGGCGGCGGCCAGGGTGGCGCAGTCATCGGCGGAGAGTGCGTCCACCACCACGCGCCGTGGAGGGGTGGGGGCGTCGGGGGCCAGGACCTGATCCAGCAGGCTGGCGGCGGCGATCTCGTCGGAACGGAAGGTCGCGAGCAGCAGGAGCGGAGGCGGATCCGGGCGGCGGACCAGGGTCCACCAGAGCGGCGCCCCGTCTGCCCCTCCCCAGTGGAGATCGTCGATGAACACCACCGTGGGCCAGCGGTCCGCGAGGCGGGCGAGCAGCTCGCGCAGCGCCTCGAAGGCCCGGCGCTGGCGCTCCGGTGGATCGGCCGCGGCCCGGCGCCGACCCTGGGCCTCCCGCACCTCCCCCACCCGGTCCAGCACAGGGAAGACCTCCCGGAGGACGTGCACATCGCGGGGTAGCAGGCCGCGGACCTCGGCCGCAGGGCGCCGCTGCAGCCAGCGGCTCAGGGCGTCCACCACCCCGTCGAAGGCCTGATAGGGGATGCGCTCCTGGCGAAAGCAGCGCCCGGCGAGCACCACCGCGCCCCGGGCCCGGGCCTGGGCGAGGAAGCGCTCCACGAGGGTGGTCTTGCCGATGCCGGCGGGACCCTCCAGCAGCACCGCCTCGGCCTGGCCGGTGCACGCGCGCTCCAGCGCCGCCCGCAGGACCTCCTCCAGCGGACCCCGCGCGATGGCCCAGCCCTCCACGACGGGGACCTGGACGGCGTGCGCGGCGCGCGGGCCGGGCTGCCCGAGGAGGGTCATGACGGCGGCTCCGTCGGGCCGCTGCGCTGGATCGCGGGCCAGGAGACGGTCGGCCAGATCGGCGAGATCGCGGGGGGCCCCGGGCGCCAGGGCGTGGGTGGGCGCCAGCTCGTCGCGCAGCTTCGCCGCCAGGACCTCGGCCGCGGTGCCCTGGTGCGGTGGACGACCGGTCAGGGCGTGGCGCAGCATGGCGCCCACCGCGTACCAGTCCGCGGCGAACCCGACGCGCTCACCCCGGGCCTGCTCGGGCGCCATGTAGAGCGGCGTACCCATCACGGCCACGGTGGACTGATCCGCGCCACCCTGCCGCTGGCCCACGAGCCCGAAGTCCAGGACCACGAGGCGGCCGTCGGGGCCGACGAGGATGTTGGTGGGCTTGAGGTCGCGATGGACCCACCCGCCGGCGTGCAGCGCCGAGACGGCCAGGGCCAGTTGGCGCAGGGCGTCCCGCAGCCGGCCCTCACGCGCGTCGGGGACCGCGCCCTCCTGGCGCCCGGCGGTCGCCGGGGGGGGGGCGCCCCTCGAACGGATCGGGGTCGTCCCCGGCGAACTCGAGGGCCAGGCGCCGCTCCACGCGACAGGCGGCGCAGGTCTCGAGGTGGGCCAGGACCTCCGGGCCCGGGTCGGCGTGCGCCAGCCGGTCGAGGTCCGGGTGCCCACCGGCGTGGCCATCCGCCAGGGCCGCCTCGGGGGCCCAGGTGGCGGACGGACCCAGGGCCACGGGGGGGGCCCCGTCGAGCCAGGTGAGCAGGTCCACCCCCTCCACCAGATCCATCACCAGGTACCAGGCGTCGTCCTCGACCAGCAGCTCGCGGGGGCAGACCAGGTTGGGGTGGTGCAGCTCGGCCACGGCCCTGAACTCCCGCTTGAAGCGGAACAGCGCCTCCGGATCGGCGCGCCGGAGGCGCTTGACGGCGACCTGCCCGCCATCGCGGAGGTCCCGGGCGGCCCAGACCTCTCCGAAGGACCCGCTGCCGAGGAGCTGGTCGAACCGGAAGCGGAGGAGGGTGGGCGGTGACACCAAGAGGGGCCCTCGCGGCCGAGCCGGTGCCGGCGGGTGCGACGTGTCCGGCGATCTCTATCCCGACGCGGCCCCCCTGGAACAGGCGATCCAGCGAAGAGGCTCGGGAGATCGCTGGTTCCCGTGCGGAGCGCGGGTGCGGTGCCGGCGGCGGCAGGTCGGTGTGATCGCCTGTGACGAACCCCTGACTGGGCACACCCACGGCCGAACACCCCGCACACCAGTGGGTGCCCGCCCAGGAGCGACCGCCATGCCCACCCCCCTGCTCCCTCTCACCCTGCTCGCCGCCGGCCTGATCAGCGCGCCTGCGCAGGCCACCGTGTGGCGCATGGACCTGAGCCGCGCGGACGCGGGCATGGTCTACCCCGCCGCCCCGAACCTGGCGGTGCCTGGCTCCTTTGGCCTGGCACTCGATCTGCAGGTGCCTGGCCAGGCCGGGTGCGTGCGCACCGTCGAGCGCGAAGCCGGGATCGTGGTGCGCTGCCGCCTGGCCGAGCCCTACGCGACCCGTTCCGAGGACCTGGGCAAAGGGCAGGTCCAGCCGATCCTGTTCCTCAACCTCGACGACGTGCTGCGCCGGCGGCTCGGCCAGCGAATCGGCGAAGCGGTCGGGCCCGTGACCTTCGGCTCCGGGGGTGCACCCGTGCGGATGAGCCTGACCTACGACCTGCACGGCTCGCGGTTCGGGCAGCGCGAAATGACCGTGGTCCTCGAGGCGGCCGGAGAGCGCGTCGAGGCGCGCACCACAGACCGGCTCTCGCCGGCCAACCTGGCCTGGGCCCTGCCGACCATGCCCATCCTGGGTCTCGGCGCCCTCATCCTGGGGCCGGTGGACCGGGCGGTGACCTCGGATCAGGTTGTTCTGACCCTCGATCGAGCCGCCGCCGAGCTGGCCCAGGCCCTCGCGGCGCATCGCCCCGCGGCCTCCGCCGGGAGCCACGACGGCGGGAGCGACGGCCACGCTCCCCCAGCCCGCGCGGTCACGCCGCCCCGCTCCCAGGCGCCCCCGGTGGCCGCCGCCCCGCCGCCCCCGGTGGTCGCCGCCCCGCCGCCCACGCCACGCCCCATCCTGCGCCCCGCCCTGCCGCTTGGCTGCGTTCCGTTGGACGCCGCGGGGCGGGCCAGCCTGACGGACGACATGATGATCTCCTTTGCCCTGCTGGACGAGCCGGCCCTGGACGCCGCCGCTGCGCGGCTCGAGGCCTCCTGGCCCTGCTGTGCGGCCAGCCTCGATGCCGACGCCCAGGCGCAGCTCGGCCGCCTCGAGGGCCTGGTGGCCTTCTCCCGGGGCGACGAGGCCGGGGCGCTCTCCGCCTTCATCCAGGCCAGGGTCCGCCAACCCGAGGTGGACCTGCCCGCGCAGGTGGCCCCCGCGGGTGGCCGCCTGGCGGGCCTGTGGGCCCAGGCGGGCCAGCTCGCCTTCGCCCTGCGCCCGCCCACGCCGCCGCCGCCGAACCCCACCGGCCAGGACCACCCGCTGGCGCTGGCCCCGCCTCCCGCGGCCCCCGCCATCAGCGCGCCCCCAGCGCGGGCCGCTCCGCCGGTGACACCGCGGGCCCCGGAACGTCCACACCGCCGCGGCCTGTGGGCCACCGCCATCTGCACCGAGGTGCTGGCGGGGGGCCTGTACGGGTCCGCGTTCGCCCTGCGCAGCGGCTTCGACCGCAGCCCCACGAAAGGCGAGTTCTACCTCACCAACGGAGCCTGGTACGGAGCGGTCGGGCTGGGCTCCCTGGGCCTGGTCGTCGGCCTCACCGCTGCGCTGGGAGGTGTGCGATGACGCGCGTCGTGTTCGCCCTGCCGCTGGTCCTGGCGGCCGGCTGCTACCCCCGCATTCCCGGAGCCTGGGAGGACTACTGGGTTCCCGAGAAACTCGGGATCATCGGCGTCGCGACCAACACCCAGGGCGTCGGTGGATACTGGGGTGACGTGGATGACTACGCGGAGGTCTGGTGGGGCTGGGTGGAAGGCGGGACCACCTCGGCGGCGGCGCTGGACGCGTACGTCCCTGGAGGAGGCTGCGTGCGCAACGCCCCAGGCGCCGCGGACCTCTACCCCCTCTTTGAGGATCTCGGCGTCTCCATTTCGCAGATCACGGGCTCCGAGGAGCACGATCTCTACTGGTGGGAGGAGCGCGGGATCTTCCACCAGGACCCGGCCAGGCTGCTCCCGGGGAGCTACGATCTGGCCCCCCTAGAGACCCCCGGGTACGGCACGATCTCTGCGGAGGGGTTCCTGCAGGTGCCCTCCTGGCCCTCAGAGAGCATGAGCGGCCCCTCGCTCACGGGATCCCAGCCTGCGACGGCTCGCCTCGAGGACATCCAGTACACCTGGGCGTCGCGCCGGGCCGACTTCGACCTCATGATCCTGGAGGTCTGGCTGGCCTGGGAGGATGACGGCTGGTTCAACACCTATGAACACGTCGCCTGCGTCGCGGACGGCGAGGACGGCCGGGTTGCGCTGGACGTCTCGCGGTTCCACGACCCCGGGCTCGCGGACGGCGCCTACGTCTTCCTGGGACCCGCGAACGACACCCGGGTGCGGCTCGACGAGCGCCACATCGCCTCCAACATGCTGAGCTGGGAGCGGCATGCCGGCTTCCTCTTTCTCGAATGATCCCCATCGCACCAGCCCGCTGTGACGCCGGCCTCCCCCACCACACCCACCCATGCACGCCGCATCCGCGGCCCAACCCAGGAGAGCACCATGACCCGCGTCCCCCTCACCGTCCTCGCCGCCCTGCTCCTCGCCGCCCTCGCCACGGGCTGCGGCCGTGACGACCAGGATGGCACCTGCCACGTCACCTACCTGAGCGGCTCGTCCGACGCCTACGCCACCAAGCGCTGGTTCTGCGAGGACTACTGCGACGAGGCCTTCGACGAGGGGTCGGTGGCGGACTGCTACTTCGATGCGTACTAGGCCGGCGGCCATGTTCAAGGCCTGGCGGCGCTCGCTCCCCCTCCTGCTGCTGGCCCCCGCCATGGCGCGGGGTGCCGGCGGCTCCCCGGCCCTGGCCCCCGGCGAGGGCTATCTGGTCGTGCTCAACCTGCAGACCACCTACGGCCAGGGTGCCATGACCATGGTCCACCCCTGTGCGCCCGAGGTGACCTGCACCACGCGCTATGCCCCGTTCGGCCTGAGTGGCGGGGTCGGCACCTTCCGCTTCGTCCAGATCACTTCAGGGACCTGGCGGCCGGTGTTCCTGCACGAGCCCGAAGAGACCACCAGCTACACGGTGCAGCGCTACGGGACCTGGTTCGAGAATGGCAAGTGGGTCACGGGCACGCGGGACGAAACCATCGAGGTCACCCTCCCCGAGAAGCGTGTCGAGTATCCAGAGGACACCGACGCCTTCCTGCTCACGGCGGGTGTGGCCAGCCTGATCGTCGTGGACGACGGCGGCTTCCGCGCCCCCTCGGCCGGAGAGGTGCGGGCAGCCCATGACGCCACGCGCGCGGGGCGCCTCGCACTCGCGGGTGTTCCCATGGAGGGGGCGGTTGGTATCGATGGCGACACCACCGCCGAGCAGGCCGCGCAGCTCCTGCACCACGTCCAGGAGGGCCGGGCCGCGGACCTCGCGGCCTGGCGGGCTCTGGAGCCCGCCCTGCAGCGTGGCGGTGAGCAGGCCGATCGACTGGTCCAGGCCTTCCTCGAGGAACACGGGGTCTCCTCCAACGTGGGCTCGACGGGCTGGCTGGAGGACACCAGCTATGCCGTCCTGGCCGCCATCCTCTGGAGCGAACTGCATCAGAAGACGGAGCTTCTGGCCGGAGATCGGTACCAGACCACCCCCTTCCTCGAGCACTACGGCTACCAGCTCGTGCGGATCGAGCCCGGCACCTTCACGATGGGCAGCGGCCTGGACGTCTGGGGAGCGCAGCCAGACGACACCCCCCACCAGGTCACCCTGACCGGTCCCTACCTCATCGGCGCCACCGAGGTGCCCCAGGCGCTGTGGGCCGCGGTGGTGGACGCCCAGGGCTGGCGCCCCTACCCCAGCGCCATCCAGGGCGACCAGCTCCCCGTGACCAACGTGACCAACTACGGGATCGCCTGCTTCTGCAACCGCCTCTCGGAGCGGGACCACCTGCAGCCGGCCTACGTTCTGGACGAAAATCCCTACCGGCAGGTCCCGTACTTCCCGTTGGTCCCGGGCGCCGACGGCTACCGCCTGCCCACCGAGGCGGAGTGGGAGTACGCCGCCAGGGCTGGCCAGAGCACCTCGTTCGCGGGCTCGGACACCCCCGGAGAGGTGGCCTGGTACAGGGACAACGCTCCGGAAGCGCCCCGGCGGGTCGCGCAGCTCGCGCCCAACGCGTGGGGCCTGTACGACATGAGTGGCAACGTCTGGGAGTGGGTGTACGATCGGCACGGCGCGTTCTCGAGTGAGCCTCAGGTGGACCCTCTCGGGGCGCCATGGGCCACGCGCTGGCGGCAAAACGACAGCCACCACGTCTTCGGCGTCCTGCGCGGCGGCGCCTACACCTCTCGCGAGGACGACGTGCGGGTCGGTGCGCGCAGCTCGCTGGAGATGCTCTGGCAAAAGCGCCAGGACATCGGCTTCCGCCTGGCTCGCAGCCTCGACGAGTGACCTCGGTCAACCGCGGGTGCGCAGGAAGGAGCTGCCGTGCCCCATGGCCGCCAGGCGTGCGCGGACCTCGCGCTGCAGGTGCCGCTTGCAGCGCTGCAGCACCACCCGCGCCTGGCCATCGCCCAGCCCGAGGAGCCCCTCGATGCACTCCCGGGGCAGGCCCTCCACGTAGCGCAGGTGGACCGCCTCCTGCTCCTCGTCCGTGAGGGAGGCCGCAGCTTCGCGGACCAGGGTCTCGCGCTCCTGGCGGGTGAGGGCGGTCAGCGCGGACACTCCTGGATCGCCGACCTCGACGATCCCGTCCTCGCTCAAGAGCTCGCCCTTCTTCCGCAGCCGGTTGAGGCAGAGGTTGCGCGCGATCCCGTACAGCCAGGTCCCGAAGCGGGCCTGACCCTCGAATTCCGGCAGCTTGCGGAAAGCCACCAGCAGCGCCTCCTGGGCCAACTCCCGCGCGGTCTCCGGATCCCCGGAGAAGCGCAGGCAGACGCGGAAGACACGCTGCTGGTGCCGTGCGAAGAGGCGCTCCACTCCGAGGTCCAGGGAGCGCGTGGGGGCGGTCCCCTCCGCCGCGGCCGCGCGCAGGCGGACGAGCAGGTCCATGGTTGCATCGGGCGGATCGGGCGGATCGGGCGCCATGGGCGAAGCCTACCGCCGGGCAGCCGGCTGGAGCAAGCCCCGAATCGTCGGACGACACAGATCGGGGCGCCTGCAGGTCCACCCCCACGGGTTGGCCCGCCGACCCGAAGGCGTTGTCCTGCGCCACGGTGTTGACCGCGCCTCCCGGAAAGCACCTGGTCGTGGTGGTGGAGGGCGACCAGGCCGGGCACGGATTACGGGAACGGCCCGAGGCCCGTATCCGATCGACGCTCCCATGCCAGCGAAGACGCCCTGGTGGGCGCCGGCCCCCAGCCCGCCGAGCGCCCGACCGGGCTGTCGGGAGCTGGGCCTCGCGCTGCTCGTGGCCGTAGCGCTGTTCCAGTCGCTGCGCGCCGTCGCCGCCGGCCGCCTGCTCCGGCTGGCCTGCCAGGACCCGGCCAACTTCGACACGTTCTTCCAGGTGGCGTGGAATTTCCAGGACTCGGGGGTCTTCCGGCAGACGGTCCACGCTGGGTACGCCGACAGCTGGGTGTGGGGTGGGCACCTGTCCCTGACCTTCCCCCTGGCCTCGCTGCTGCTGGGGCTGCACCCGACGCCCGGCTTCCTCCAGGGGCTGCAGCTCGCCGCGGTGTCCTCGGCGGTCGTCGCGGGGTTTCTGCTCGGCCGCGCCGAGGCCCGGGACGCCGCCGGGGGGGTGCTCGGTGTGCTGGCCGTGGTGGGGAGCCCCGCCCTGCTGGTGGTGGCCCTGGCCGACTACCAGGATCTGGTGCTGTGCATCCCGGCCGCGCTCTGGGCGACGGTCTTCATCCGCCGGGGCTGGCTGGTGCCCTCCCTGCTCGCCTGCGCGGCCATGGCCGCCTGTCGCGAGGAGTGCGTGCTGCTGGTGCCGCTGCTGGCGGCGGCGGTCCCCGGCCCGTGGCGTCGTCGGCTGCTCTGGGCTCTGTGCGGTGGCCTGGTGGCGGGCACGGTGTTGGGTGTCGAGATCTGGCTCTCCCTCGGGGTCGACCGCTACCCGAACCCATTGGCGGTCGTGGGTCCCGGCTCGCTCCAATCCTTGGTGGGCAAGCTGCAGCTTCGTGGGTGGATGGCCCAGAACCTGCGCACCTACTGGCTGCTCCTCGAGCCGCTCGGGCTGCTGCTGCTGCTGTCCCCCTTGCACCTGCTGGGGGTGCTCAGCGTGCTCGCCGTCCACGCCGGCGACTTCTTCCACGCGAGCGACTGGTACTCGCCGCTCGTCCATCACTTCGCCCCCGCGGTCGCCATGGCCATCGCGGGGGTGGTGATCGGTGGGGCGGTGCCGCTCCGCTGGCTGCTGGCCCGCGGGCGTTGGGGGCGGGCCCTGGCCTGGGGGGCGCTCGCCGCGGTCCTGGCGGTCTCTGCCTGGCGGGTCGCGGGATGGCACGTGTTTCGTGGCGCGGCCTGGCACGCGCCGTTGACGGCACAGCCCTCGGCCGCCGTCGTGCCCCATCCGGCCTGGGAGCTGGCCAGGGATCTCCCGCCCGAAGCGGCCGTCGTCGCCCGGACGCGCCTGATGATGGCCATCGCCGCGCGGCGCTGGGCCTACGACTTCGAGGACAGCCTCGCCTCCAAGACCGGGGGGCTGGGGCTGGCCTGCGTCCACTTCGCCCTGGTCGCGGAGGACGACGAGCCCTTCCAGCGGGCGATCCGCGATGTGCCCGATGTCCGCGTGCTGCGGCGCCTGGAGGGGTTCGATCTCGTGAGCCTCCGGCCGCTCGATCGCCCGCTCCCAGGCGCATGCCACGGCGGTGGCCGATGAAGGCGACGGCCATCGCGGGCGCGCTCGCCTTCGCCGCGGGGGCCTGCGCCGATCCCCCGCGCCAGGACTTGCGCGATCAGGGCTACGGCGTGAGCAGGCTGCCTGGGGCGAGCGAGGCTGGCGACGGCCCACCTTCGTTCCAGCTCACCCCTGGCGAGCCGACGCAGACCCTGCACATCGAGGTCCGCGGTCTCGACGCGGGCTGGCTCCAGATCCACGATGAACCTGGTTTTTTTGGGGCGATGCTGGGGCTGGCGCCCAACGCGCTCCACGTCCAGGCCTTCGACCAGCCGTCCTTCGACGTGCTGGCCCCGGCCTCACTGCACGCCACCGTGCGGATCGGGGTGACCGACGAACAGCCGCGCCCCCCGGAGGAGGTCGGCAGGCCACGCCGGACCGCCGAGTCCGAACCGGTGACGCTGCGCGGGGGCGGTGCGAACATCGTGCTCCAGGTCAGGGTGGTTGGCCCGGAGGAGGCGCCCCCGCGGCCAGCCGGAGCGCCGTCGTCGCCGCCGCCGGGGTTCGCCCAGCCCGACCGGACTCCAGGCGCCGTCCGCGAGTAGGCTGTCGCCGCGGGCGCTCAGCGCGGGGCTCCGCCCGCAACCCAAAGAGATCGCACCCACCCGCGCTGCCCTTTTTTTTCGGGGGGAGGATGCCTCCCCGCGCCCTATTGGCGCGCGCGCCTGCGGCGCGTGATCTACTATCGACGAATTTGCGCGTTATACGCGCAAATTCGTCGATAGTAGATCAGCCAGGCGGGGGAGGAAGCCAAGGCGGGATCCGCTCGGAGGGATCGCGCGTCTCCTGCCGATGGATGGCACAGAACAGCAGGTACTTCCCCCGGTAGCGCCCGACCACCGGCGAGGTGCAGGAGGCCAGCTCGGGGTAGGCTCCGGGCTCCCAGAGCCGCGCGGGCGGCGTGAAGCTGCCGTCCTCGCGCAGGGTCCGGATCGTCGGAGGCGACCAGCCGCCTCCCTCCTGCGCGATCACCCGCAGCTCCCCCTCGTCCTCGAAGCAGTAGGGCACCTGCGCGCCCACCCAGTCGAAGTCCTCCTCCAGGGTGTAGTTCCACGGTGTCTCGCCGACCGCGTGGAGGACCCGCGTGCTCCCGACTCCGGTGACGAACAGGTGGTGCTGGCCTTTGTGGGAGCAGGCGCTCGGATCCGTGATGCCCTCGGCACCGAAGATGGGCGCGGACCGTTCCACCCAGCGGCGCCCCTCGCGCAGGGCCGCCTTCACCTGGTGTGTGCCGGGCGCCCAGGGCCCGCCGCTGACGTAGATGACACGCATGCGGCCGTCGGGGAGGCGCTCGAGGGCGGTGTCGGTCAACATCGGTGAGGCGGTCTCGGCGATGGGCCACAGGTAGGTGCCGAAATGCTCGAGATCGGGGGTGGTGAGCGCATAGACGTGCTGCCCACCCTCCTCCACCAGGAACCACTGCGCCAGGTTCACCCCGAACAGCAGGAAGACCCCCCAGTCCGTGATGTGCAGGTCGAAGGTGGAGGCGCCGGTGGCGATCTGGCGGCACGCGAGCTGCTCGCCCCAGCCCTCGTCCGACTGACAGGCCACGACCGCGTAGCCATGCGCCAGTGGCTCGAACGCTGGGTCCATCAGGCGATCGAGGACGGAGGACCCGAGCATCGGGTTCGGCGCGTCCCAGGGATCCAGCCCCCTGTTGCCGCACCCGGCCAGGACCGCCCAGGCCACCACCGTACACGAGCACATTCCCAGCCTGCGCGAGCCGCGAGGCCCATGATGTGTACGGCGGCCCGAGGGGGCGGTCCTCCCGTCGAGCCCAAGCCTGCTGCTTGCTGGAACGAATATTCTCATGGCGACGGGTCCCCTATCGCCGCGACTCCGACAGGACACCACCGCATCGGTACGATCAGCGGCCCGGGCGACCCGCGGTCTGTGGTTGCCATGATAAGGACTTCCGCCGATCACACGCCGCGGCCGCCGTGCGCCGGCAGGAGGCGCAGTTCGTGGTGGGCCACCATCCCGGTGAGCCCTACCTCCGGCATGATTCGGCGCTGGAGGGCTGGATCCGCAACCGGCAGGAATGCACCCCCTTCCTGTTCGTCCCCGACGAGAAGCCCGAAGGCAGCTCGAGGGTCGCCGTGCTGGGAGGTGGCACCGTCAGGGCCGTCCCCCCCATTTCCGGGGGCGCGGAGCCGCCCCCTGCCCAGACGACGGCAGGGCCAGGGCGACCTCAGTCGAGCAGGTAGGCCTCGATGGTGGCGTCGGTGGTCCCCCAGTCCGACTCGTTGTGCAGGAGGGCCTCGAAGGCCCCCCGCGGCGACGGTGCCCACGAGGTCGAAGTCCATGGTCTGCCAGCCGCCGGTCTGCACGGTCCAGATCCCAGTGAAGGCGGTCTCGGCCACGCTGCCGGTGATGTCGCCCTCCCAGGTCCAGTTGCCATCCCAGCTGCAGCTCGCGGTGCCGGAGACGCTGCCATCGGTCCCCACCTGCAGACTGACGTCGCCCGCACAGGCCATCGGGTGATGGGGGCTGTCGTAGGTGCCGGCCATCTCCCCGACGTAGTCTCCCGGCTGGAACACATCGGTGTCGGCGTCCGTGTCGGTGTCGGTGTCCGTGTCGGTGTCGGTGTCCGTGTCGCCCTCGGCGGGCTCGGAGGAGTCGGTGAGCTTGAGGCCCCCGACGTTGTGGCAACCGATCACGGCGAGCAGGGAGAGGGTGAGGATGCGCATAAGGTCTCCTTGGGTGACACCAGTGGTGCGGTTGGCGGTAGAGGTCGGAACAGTGGGCGCGGAGTAGGTGTCTGGCGGGCCGCGGCCGTATGGATCCTTGGCGCATTCTTTACGTCTGGTCCGCGGGCCCGGCGGCCGGGATAGGCCGCCCCATGAACCCGGTGTCTGCCCACCTCTGGCTCCACAGCGAGCGCCCGGAGCCCGGCGACGCGGCGCTGCTCGATGCCGACGAGCGCGCCCGGGCGGCGCGGTTCGTGCGGGCCGAGGATCGCGCGCGCTTCGTGGCGGCCCACGCCCTGCTGCGACGCGCGCTGTCCCACGGGCGCGAGGTCCCGCCCGAGGCCTGGCGCTTTCGGCAGGACGAAGCAGGCAAACCCTGGGTGGAGGGCGGTGGGCCGGCCTTCTCCCTGAGCCACTGGCCGGGCGGCGTGGCGGCCCTGGTGGCCGACGCGGGGCCCATCGGGGTGGACGGCGAACGCCTGGGCCGGTTGTCCGATCCGCTGGCCCTGACGCGCGGGATCTTCTCGCCCGAAGAGCGCGCCGTGCTGGCCGATCCCGCCACCCGCGAGCGCCGCTTCCTCGAGCGCTGGTGCCTGAAGGAGGCCTGGTCCAAGGCGGTGGGCGGTGGGCTGGCCCTGCCGGTGGAGCGGGTGGCCTTCGAGGTGGGGACCGGCGGCGCGGTGGGGCTCTCCCTCCCGGATGACCTCGGGCGGGCCGCGGACTGGACCCTGCGCCTGCTGGCGCCCGCCCCGGCGCACCTCGTGGCCGTGGCCCTGGGGGGCGGCCACCCGTGGCGCCTCCTGGTCCATCCATCCGCGGAGATCCTCCCATGAAGACCTTCCCCTTCCCCCACGAGCGGGTCCTTTTCGCCCGCCTGGAGCGCGGCGACGACCTGCTCGCGGCCCTGACCTCCCTGCGCGCGGCCGGGGGTGTCACGGCGGCCACCATCGAGGGCATCCAGGACGGCGCCCTCTTCGTCCACGCCCACCTGACCTCGCCGACGGCGAGGGCCGGCCGGAGGCGGCCACGGGGCTGATGCTCTGGTAGCCCCTACCGGTTCGCCGCCTCGGGCGTGGGGCTCTCGTCCTCCACCCAGTCCTCGCCGCCGTCGGGGCGACGGGCGAGGGAGACGTCGGTGGTCTGCTCGCCGAACTCCACCGCGTCCATGACCTCGCCGGCGGGATCGAACAGGCCCACCTCCCCGCCGGAGCGGGCCAGGTTGAAGCAGACGTGGTCGTCGCCCTGCTGGACGCTGGAGTCGGCCCACAGCAGCAGCCAGCCTTCGGCCGGGATCACCAGGCCGTCGGGCAGGGGGCAGTCGTCGGGCGCGTCGAGATCGGCGCTGACGCTGAACCCATCCAGCGGGAAGTCGCCGGGGTTGGGGTTGTACAGCTCGAACCAGTCGTCGTACTCGCCCTCCTGGTCGGCGTTCACGGTCCAGTTGGAGGCCAACAGCTCATTGATGAACACCACCGCGTCCGTGTCGGCGTCCGTGTCCGTGTCGGCGTCCGTGTCGGAGTCGGCGTCCATGTCGGTGTCCACATCACCCTCGGCGCAGCCGCCGACGCCCCAGCAGTCCTGATCGTCGCAGTCGGTCCAGCCGTCCAGGTCGTTGTCCTCGCCGTCTTCGCAGTCGCCGGCCTCGTCCCCCTCGATGCAGGCCGGCGCGCCGAGGCAGCCCTGGTCGGCGCAGTCGCTGTAGCCGTCGCTGTCGTTGTCCTCTCCGTCGGAGCACTGATCGGGAGAGCTCCCCTCGGCGCCGGAGATCGCGGGGGTGCCGCAGGCTGGGAGGACGAGGAAGAGGGAGATGGTGAGCGCACGCACGGCAGCCTCCATGGTCGGATGCGTGCGCAGCATACCGCAGTTGGGGCCCGAGGGATCGCGAACCGAGCCGCTGGTCCGGGGAGGCCGGGTGTTATACGCACCGGGATTCACCCGCTCGTCGGGCTGGGCCCGATGTTTCGGATTTCCTGGAGGGACCATGGACACCCTGCTGCCGCGCACACTGCTCGGGGTCGAGGATCTGTTGCCGGGCGATTTCGCCTGCGCCATCTTCTCGGACGCCGCGGGGCGCGCTGCGTCCGTGCGCCCCTTCCTCGCCGCGGGCCTGCGCAACCACGAGAAGATCCTCTTCCTGTTCGACGGCGACTTCGGGGAGGAGATGGCGCGGCTGGTCACAGAGGCCGGGCCTGAGGCCATCGCGGCGCAGGCCCGCGGCCAGATCGCGATCCTGCCCGCGCAGGTCATCTGCCCTCCCGACGCGCCGCCCGACATCCCGGCCCTGGTGGAGCGGGTGGCGGGGGCCATCGCGGCGGCGCTGGCCGAGGGCTACACCGCCCTGCGCATCTGCGGCGAGTCCTCCTGGGTCCTGCGTGCGCCGGAGGGCGTGGGGCTCCTGGCGGAGATCGAGGCGCGGCTCGCGGAGCTCTTCAGCCGGCGGCCCGCCCTGGGGCTCAACCTGTTCGATCGGAACCTGTTCACCGGGGAGCAGCTCATGGATCGGCTGCGGGGCCACCCCCTGGTGGTCCTCGGCGCCGACGCCCACTGGAGCCCCTGCTGGGTCACTGGGGGGCCGCCGGAGGATCCGGGGAGGGGCCAGCTGGAGCTGGACCACTGGCTACGGCACCTCCGGGACCGCCGCGCCCTGTTGGTGGCCCTCAAGATCTCCGAGCGGCGCTTTCGGCAGCTGTTCGAGAGCCTGGTGTTCGGCTTCGCCGTGCACCAGGTGGTGCGTGACGCCGAGGGGCGGCCGCACGACTACCGTTTCCTGGACGTGAACCCGGCGTTCGAGGCCCTCACGGGTCTGGAGGCCTCCGCCATCCTCGGGCGCAGGGTGCTCGAGGTGCTACCCGACCTGGAGCCAGTCTGGCTCGATCGGTACTTCCGGGTGGTGGAGACCGGCGAGGAGGTCCGCTTCCGCCAGTTCTCGGCGGCGCTGCAGCGCCACTACGAGGTGGTGGCCTACCGCCCCGCGCCGGAGCAGTTCGCCACGGTCTTCACCGACATCACCGAGATCGTGCGCGCGGAGGAGCGGCGCATCGAGGCCGAGCGGCGCCTGTTCGAGTCCCAGAAGCTCGACAGCCTGGGCCTGCTGGCCGGCGGCATCGCGCACGACTTCAACAACATGCTGATGGGGGTGCTGGGCAACGCAAGCCTGGCCCTGGACGACGCGCCCCAGGGCAGCCCGCTGGAGGAGTGCCTCCAGGACATCGAGAGCGCCGCCAAGAGCGCCGCCGGCCTCGCTCGGCAGCTGCTCGCCTACTCGGGCCGCGGGCGCTTCATCGTGGAGCCCGTGGATCTCAGGGTCGTGGTGCGGGAGATGGGCAAGCTGCTGGAGGCCTCCATCCCCAAGAACGTGCGCATCCGCTACCACCTCGCGGACGATGTGGGGGCGATCCATGCCGATCTCTCACAGATCCGCCAGGTCCTGATGAACCTGATCCTCAACGCCGCCCAGGCCATCGGGGAGCGCAGCGGCATCATCAGCGTGGCCATCTCGGCCATGGACTGCGACGCCGAGTACCTCGGCACCACCTTCACCGGCGATGGCCTCGAGCCGGGTCGCTACGTCTACCTGGAGATCACCGACACCGGCGTGGGCATGGAGCCCGAGACCCAGAAACGCATCTTCGATCCCTTCTTCACCACCAAGCAGGGCGGCCGCGGCCTGGGCCTGGCGGCCACCCTCGGCATCGTCCGGGGCCACCGCGGGGCCGTCAAGGTCTACTCGGAGCTGGGCCGTGGCACCACCTTCAAGGTGCTGCTGCCCGAGTGCGGCAGCCAAATCGCCCAGGCGAACGAGCGAGATGTCGAGGGTGGCGAATTCGTTCCGCGGGGCACCGTGCTGGTGGTGGACGACGAGGAGCCGGTGCGCCGCGTGGCCGGCCGCATCCTGCGCCGCATGGGCTTCGATGTGCTCTCGGCCGAGGACGGCCGCGAGGCCGTGGCCATCTTCCAGAGCCACCCCGACGGTATCGTACTCGTGCTGCTCGACATGATGATGCCCCGCATGGGCGGGGAAAGGACCTTCACCGAGCTGCGGCGCATCCGCCCCGATGTCCGGGTCGTGCTCACCAGCGGCTACAACGAGCAAGAGGCCGTCGACCGCTTCGTCGGCCGCGGCCTGGCCGGCTTCATCCAGAAGCCCTACCAGAAGTCCGAGCTGGAGCGGGTGGTGCGGGAGGCGCTGGGGTAGGGCTCACGCGCGACCGATCCGAGGTGGCCGCCGCGCCGGTGGCGGGGCAGGTTGCTCCCCGGAGGTTGCCATGGCCCGCTCTCCCCGCACCACCATCGTCGGCGGGCGCCCGCCCGAGGCCGCCGCGCCCGCTTTCCCCGTCCCCACCGGGCTGCAGCGCCTGCTGCGCGCGGCCGCGCACGATCCGAGCCTGCTCGATCGGCTCGCGGCGGAGCGGGCCGCGGCGGCACCGGCGCTCGGCGTGGCCCTGACCCCCAGCGAGGGCGCCATCCTGGCGGCCATCCCCGAGGGCGAGCTGCGCCGGATGGCCA
>JBDRKM010000290.1:0-15917 GCA_043814015.1 Pseudomonadota bacterium | reverse complement strand
CCCATTTTTTCGCGGGGGGAGGATGCCTCCCCCCGCACCGCTGGCGCTCCCCCCTCCCCGCGCCCTATTGGCGCGCGCGCCTGCGGCGCGTGAACTACTACTCGCAAAATCCGCGCCTGGCGCGCGGACTTTCGCGAGTAGCAGTTCAGGGATCCAGCACCTCCCCCCCTCGCACCCCGAACACCTCCGCCACGCCCACCCGGCCCGAGCCGTCCACGTCCTCCACGTACAGCACGCGGTCCTCACCCTCGAACTCCACCCCGTCCCAGGAGGGGTCGCCCGCCTCCCCCAGCAGGTACTTGTAGGCCACGGTGCCGCCGCGGCTCAAGGCCACGGTGGTGGACCAGGTGCCGTCGCCCCGATCCTCCAACGCCACGGCGTGGCCGGCCCAGGCGCCCAGCTCGGCGCGGTCGCCCGAGAGGGTGACGGGCCCCTCCTCAGCGGCGACCTCGAAGGTGACCAGCACGCTGCCGTCGTCGCCGTCGGTCAGGAGCGCGCCGTGGGCGGGCAGCAGGGCGCCGGTCTGGAGGGACTCGGCGATGAGCTGCACCGGGCCTGACAGACCCAGGGAGGCGAGATCGAGCTGGATCTCCAGGGCCCGCTCCCCGACCACCGCCGCGGCCAGCGCCACCCGGGCCGCGGCGCCAGGCTCCACGGCGGGGTCCGCGCGGAAGGTCAGGGGCAGGCCGGCATCCGAGCTGGTCAGGGCGCCGTCGCCGCTGGCCGGAGCCAACCACAGCAGCCAGGAGGCGGGGTCGGGCGCGGCCGCGGTCTGCAGGCCCACGTACAGGTCGGCGCCGGCGCGCACCGCGTACAGGGCCACGGGATCGCCCGCCTCGTCGGGCAGGCCGTCGTGGTCCAGGGCGCAGGGGCCCAGGGCGCGGTACTCGGCCGGATCCAGTGCGCCGTCCACGGTGGGCAGCAGGGGGAGATCCTCCACCTCCTCCAGCCGCAGCACGGCCATGGCGGTCTCCGCCGCGCACCAGGAGAGCGGCGAGGCCTCGGCCGCGCCCGAGCCGTCCTCGTAGATGCGCTCGGGGAACAGGCCGTAGCGGTTGGAGAAGGCCGCCATCCAGTCCAGCAGCTCGCTCGCGGTCCAGGTGTCGCCCAGGGTGGCGGCGTGCTGGGCGGCGGCCGCCGTGGTGAAGCCGAAGAGATCGCGGCCGTAGCCCACGTGGTCGAAATAGCGCATGCCGCCGCCCAGCCCCCGGGCGTTCTCCAGCAGCCAGGCGTCGGTGGCGTCCAGCACCGGGTCGGCGGGGAAGCCGAGGACCGGGCCGAAGAGCAGCGAGCTGTTCCAGGTGAGGGCGCCCTCGTATTCGTCCATCAGGGCCACGGCGTCCCAGTCGAGCAGCACCATGAGCCCACCGCGCAGCATCCCGGCCGCGGCGCGGTAGTCGGCCGCGCGGGCGTCCTCTCCCCAGCGCTCCGCCAGACGGGCGCCGGCGTCCAGCCCGGCCCAGGAGGTCATGGTGGTGGAGGGCAGGCGGCCCTCGCGCTCCACGATGCCGCCTTCGGTCCACAAGCCGTCGGCGTCCTGCTGCGCCACCAGGTAGTCGAGCCCCTCCAGCAGGACCTCGCGCTGCGCGGCGGAGAGGCGCTCCGGACCCAGGGCCTCCACGGCCAGGGCCAGGTAGCCCGCGCTGTCCCACTCCCTCACGTCGTAGTCGGCCCCGGAGCCAGAATCGACCGCGCGGTAGAGAGCGTCGTAGCGGGCCCAGGTGATGCCCGGGGCGGCGCGCTCCAGGGCCGGGTCGAGCCAGGGCTGCACGATCTCCCAGGCCTCCTCGGCGTGCCCCGTGGCCGTCAGCGCGCGCGCCACCATGAGCGCATCGCGGGGGTAGAGCTGCGGGCGGTCGTGGGTGACGAACTGCCCGGTGAGGTCGGCGGGCACGGCCCCGCCCAGGCTGGAGGCGCGGGCGGCGTAGAGGTTGGCGGCGGCGGTCTCGCAGAAGGGGCCGGCGCACAGGGACCCGGGAGCGAAGCTGGCCCAGTGGGTGGCTGCCTCGCCGAGGGGGTCGGCCGCGGCCAGGCGCTCGGCCAGGGTGGCGAGGGCGGTGGCGCGGTCGTCGCCCACGGCCAGCACCCAGCGGAAGGGGGCCTCGGTGCCTGCTGAAGCGGACAGATCCAGGGCCAGGGCGAGCTGGCGGCCCTGGCCCTCGCTGTTGGTCAGGCCGCCGGCCACGGGGTCGGCCGTGACGGTTCCGGTCTGCCAGGCCGTGGGAGTGGGGCTGGCGCCCAGGGCGAGGGCGCGGCCGTCGTCCAGCTCGGCCCAGAGCGCGCCGCTGCTGGCGTCGCGGCCGACGAGGGACCAGGCCAGCCCGCCGTCCATGTGGACCTGCTCGCGGAGCTGCACCAGGGGGGCGACGGAGGCGGTGCTGTCGGCCTCCCCCGCCACCAGGGCGCCCTCGATCACCACGGCGTCGGGCTCGCCCACGAAGGCGCGCCAGGCGAGGCGGGCGCCCTGCGCCAGGGTGACTTCGCTGTAGGCGGCGAAGAAGGGGTCGAGGCCCACGGTGCGGCCGGTCACCCGGACGCCGCCCTGCCCCACCAGGGTCTGACCGAGCTCGAGGAGATCCGTGGCCAGATCGCCGCGGTAGAGGTGGAGCAGGCCCGGGGGGTCGCCCGAGCCGTCGTCGTCGCTGTAGACCGCGGCCATGCTCCCGTTGCCGAGCACGGCGTAGCCGGGGAAGGGGCCGGCCGGGACCGTGGCGGCCGCCAGCGTGGCGCCGGAGGGGTCGAAGGTGACGGTGGCATCGCCGCGGTCGAGGTCGAAGGAGCTGCTCACCCCGGCGCTCTCCACCACCAGGGTGAAGGCGTCGCTGGTGGTGACGCGGATCGTGGCCGGCGCGGAGGCGGCGCTCCGGGCCTCCACCTCGAGGTCCACGAGCTGATCGCCGAAGCGGTAGCCCTCCACCCCGTGGCGGTCCGTGCGGCTCAGGTGCAGGGTGAGGGTGTCGGCCTGGGCGTCGGGCTCCAGCCCGATCACCTGCTCCAGCAGGGTGGCGATGGGGCCGAGCCCGGTCCAGCCCACGAAGTCCTGGCGCCCCAGGTAGGTGGCGTCCCAGCGGGTGCCGGGCGCAACGGAATCCGGGGCGTACAGCTCCCAGAGGGTGGCGCTGCCGTCGCCCTCGTGGTCCGGCGCGAGCTGGCCGGAGGCCGGGGTGAAGTCGGCGTAGACCTGGGCCAGGTTGCGCAGGTCGTGGTCGGCCGCGGCGCGGGCGAGGTCTCGGCGGCCGGCCTCGGCCAGGGCGCGGATGGTGACGTAGGTGGTGGGGGCCCAGACCCCGCCGCGCCAGTAGTGGCCGAGTGGATCGTAGGCGGGAGAATCCGCGGCCGTGGAGGGGAAGGGGTGGACGCGCCAGAACTCGGCCGGCTCCGTGAGGTGGGCGATGACCGCCGCGGTCTGGGCGGGGGTGGCGCAGCCGGCCACCAGCGGCCAGACGCCGGCCAGGGTCTTGTCGGTGAGGAAGGCGCCTTCAGCGTCGAGATCGAAGAACCAGCCTTCGTCCGCATCCCAGGTGAGATCCCGCACGTCGGCGCAGATGGCCTCGGCCGCAGCGGCGTCCGCGCTGCCGTCCTCGCCGAGCAGGGGGCGCAGCTCGCTCAGCGCGCGGCGCGCCAGGGCCTGCTGGGCGCTGATGTCCACCCAGGCGTCGTAGGCGGCGTCCCGCGGGGCGTTGTCCATGCCCGAGCCGAGCAGGGAGGTGTAGTAGAGGCCGGGCTCGGTGCGCACGTTGGCGTCGAGCCAGCCGGCGTAGGCGTCCAGCACGGGCAGGACGCGCGGCAGCCGCGAGAGATCCCCGGTGCGCCGGGCGTAGAAGAGCTCGGCCCAGGCGAACAGCGGCGGGTTGATCATGGGCTCGGCGGGGTTGGAGGCATCGCCCGTGGGCTGCCCGTCGCTCTCGTTGACCACGCGGCAGATGTAGCCGTCGGCAGCCTGGGTGCCGTAGAAGTCGTCGAGGGTGGGCATGACCGGGAAGGCGTCGAGCCCCTGCAGCCCGAAGAGCACCATGAAGCAGGAGTCCCACTGGAAGATGAGGTCGCAGAAGGCCTCGTCCAGGTAGTGATCGGCGAAGCCGTTGGCGGCGGTGCCGGCCGCGATGTGATCCTCCGCGAAGCCCCAGGCGGCGGCGTAGAGCGCCACGAGCTCAGGGTCGTCGTCGAGGAAGGGCGCGGGCACGCCGCGGCGCAGCACCAGGTGCAGGCCGTCGCGAGGCACGCTGACCCCCAGCAGCGCGGTGGCCTCGCCCTCGCCCTCCCAGGTGCCGTCCCACGTGCCGTCGCCGTCCTCGTCCAGCCAGGCCAGCAGGCCGTAGTCGCCAGCGGGCAGGACCTCGGTGGTGAACGCCTCGCCAGCGGCCACGGTGAACACCACCGGGGCGGCGTCGGCGGCCACGGGCGTGAAGCGCAGGATGATGCTGCCCTCGCCCCCGCCGCGCACCTCGGTGCTGGCCGAGAAGCCGACCGCGGGCGGTGCCGTGTCATCCGGCGAGGTGCCCGTGTCGTCACGCGCGGTGTCGTCCGGGCGGGGTTCGGGGTCGTCCGGCGCCTTGGGGCAGGCGCAGAGGGCGAGGAGCGGGAGGAGCAGGGAAAGGCGCATGGCGTGTCTCTCTCTGGAGTCACTACGAGCGAGGGAGGACGTATCAAGAAACCACCGCACCGCCCGCGCGATGGTGGTGATATCGTCCAACGCGAGGAGGATCCCATGGATCACAGGCTCTCGACCTCACTGCTCGCGCTCTCCCTGCTGGGCTGCTTCGGCAGCAAAGACTCCTCGAACCAGGACTCCGCCCCCCCGGCCGACCCCCTGCGGGCCGACCTGCTCTTCGTGCTCGACAGCTCGGCCTCCATGTACGACGAGTCGGGCTTCCTGGGGCTGGGGCTCGGCGCGTTCGCGGACACCCTGCCCGCCGGCGCGGACCTCCACCTGGCGGTCACCACCGTCTCGGCGGACCCACGCGATGACGCCGACGGCGACGGCGACATCATCGAGCCGGGTGAGGTGGGCACCCTCGTGAGCGGTGCAGCGGTGATCTCGACCTCCACGAGCGACTGGGTCGCCGCGCTCCAGCGCGTCGTCCTCTGCGAGGGCACCTGCTGGCCGGCCGAGTGCAGCGGCTCGCAGACGGAGGACTGCGTCCCCCACGACCCATCCTACGCCTGCGGCGACGATCCCGGCGGCACCGTCTCCGCGGAATACCTCGCCTGCCTCTGCGGCGGTGGATGGGTCTCGCCGGAGTGCGGCGGGGGCAACGAGGAGGGCCTGGAGTCCGCCCTGCTGGCCCTCTGCCGCGCCGCGGAGAGCCCGCCCGAGAGCTGCTTCGACCACACCGGGTCCCCGCTGACCGAGGCCGACAGCGGCACCAACGCCGGGTTTCTGCGCGCCGACACCAGCACCCTGGTGTTCATCGTGTCCGACGAGGGGGACAACTCCCGGGCCCTCCCCCAGGGCGACGAAGACCCGCACACCTACCTCTCCATGTTCCAGGAGCTCAACGACGACCTCGCCATCGCGGTGGTCGGCCCCAACTACGATCCCGAGGCCCACACCTTCGACTGCAACTCGGGCGGCGGCACGAGCTGGGGCACGAGCCGCTACATCGCCGCGGCCCAGGCGACCGGCGGCTTCTTCACCCCCATCGAGGCCTGCACCGCGCCCAACGGTTCCTGCTCCGGGGACGACGCCAGCTACTGCGAGGTCAACGACTTCAGCGCGGTCTGGCCCCTGCTGGCGGAGCTGCTGTAGGCCCCAGGGGAGTGGGAAGGCGACGGGTGGTGAGATCCCCCCGGAGAGCGGCCGTCACTCTCCCACCCACCCCACCAGCTCCCCCCGCAGCTCCGGCCACACCAGCCGCAGGAAGGCCTGCCGGGAGAGCCACAGGTTGGCGGCGATGACCAGCACCAGCACCCCCGAGGCCCCGGCGAAGAGCGGCAGGGGCAGGCGCGCGCCCTGCCCGAGCAGCCAGGCCACCCAGGCGGCCGCGACAGCCGCCCAGGTGAAGAACGGGAAGGGCGCCCACGCCAGGCGCCAGGAGCCGTCCGCTCGCAGGAACAGCGCACCCGTGGACCAGGGCCGGCGCGAGGGCTCGATGCGGCGGCGGAACAGGATCGCCTGCGCCCCCGGCCGCCAGCGCCACGTGACGTGCCGACCGCTGCCGTAGAAGTCGTCGAGGACCTTGGGATCGCGGACCCTTGGCAGATCCGCCACCGCCCGCGAGAACGGCAGGAGGCGCCCATACAGCGGCGCCAGCAGCGCCCAGCCCAGCACCTCCACCCCGGCCACGACCCCGGCGACGGCCAGGCTGGCGAGGACGGCGGGGGGGAGGGCGAGAGAGGGCATGACGTGGGGGCTCCGGGTACGACCTAACTCTTCGGGGCTCGACGCACTGGCCCTAGGGCGGGCGCTCATCGGCACCGCACCGCGCTCGCCATCCAGCGCGGCGCCATCCGCGCCTCGTCGCCCGGCCGGACCTGCTGCCGGCCCCGTGACGGCGCTCCCTCCAGGGGATCGAGGTGCCCCCAGTACCCCGATATGCACGGCCAGCTCCCTGGCGCGCCCTCGAAGGCCGCCAGATCGGCATGCTCCAGCTCGGCCTGATCTCCCTGGATGCCCACCAGCACCCCGAGAGGCTCACCCGGACCGCGGGAGCACCGGATTCCACCGCCTGGGCTCCTGGCCAACCGGATCACCCCCTTGTGGACCATGTCGTGGTGACAGGTGCAGAGGGTGACCAGGTTCACCGGCTCATGGCCCCCACCCTCCACGCGGGCACGGAGGTGGTGCACGTCGAGGTGGTGGCGGTTGCGGCAGCCGGGCACCTGGCAGCGCCCGCCATCCCGGACGAGCACCAGGCGGCGAACCGCGGGCGGGATGGTGCGGGACACACGGCCCGCCCTGCCGGCTCCGCCGTCCATGGCCACCCGCTCCGCGTCGCAAGAGGCGAGGGCCTGGTCGTGGGGATCGAGATCCATGGGGCCACCCCGACCCTCGGCCCAGGCGCGCTCGCAGACCGGGCAGCGGTGCACCACGATCCGGTGGCGGACGGGCGCCTCGCGTTCGAACCTCGCGGCGGCACCCAGCTCGGCGACGAGCGGGGGCTCAGCGGCCAGGGCGGGCTCCGCGGCGGGATCGGCCTCCGCGGCGGCATCGGGATCGGTGGCCGCGGCGGGCTCCGCAGCCTCGGCCGCCGGACCGGGCTGGCACACGTGTGTCATCGCGCCTTGCCTGGCGTCCTGCTCTGCGGTGCCCCTCTCCGCGGCGGCCCTCTCGGCGGCGGCCCTCTCGGCGGCGGCCCTCTCCGCGGCGGCCCTCTCCGCGGCGCCCTTCTCCGCGGCCTCCAACCGTCGCGCCACCCACTCCTCCGCCAGGAAGAGCAGGAGCTGGCTGGCGGAGAGATCGAAATCTCCGAGGTGGTGCCGGGCCTCGGCCAGGGCCTGCATCAGGCGCTCGAAGTGGAGGGGATCGAGGCGGAGGCGAGCCCACAGGTAGCGGGGAGGCTCCGGGTCGGGGTTGCCTGCCGGGGCGCGTCGCCCGCATTGGCGCGGCTGGCCTGCTCCTCCAGCTCGCGGCTGCTCACCGCCAGCGCCCGCGCTATCCAGGCCGCCTCGGTCGCCCGCGTCGCGACCTGGACCAGGGTGCGCGCCTTTGTCCAACCCAACGCGCCGCCGGCAAACGACGCGTCGAGCGCGGGCAGATCCGACAGCCGTCGGCCCAGGCGCGCGAGCTGCCGGGCCATCGACGGGGCCAGATCGAGCGCCTGCTCCGCGTACTCCACCAGACCGGCGTAGCCGAGTGGGCGGTAGAGCCGATCGCGGTCCATGGCGGCCAGGCCCCAAGCCAGATTGCGCATGGCGCCGCGTTTTACGCGGACCAGGGCGCGCAGACGTGCGTGGAGTGCGTGGGGCTCCGGAGGCGCGTTGGCAGGCTCGGTCGGGTTGGCGAACGGATGGCAAGGGTCGAGCATGGTGGGACCTCGGATGGCCGGCGCGATCACACTTCCGTGGTGGCTGGAATCTACCACGTTCTTTCTTTTGAGGCTCTTTTTCGCGCCATCTCCCGGTCAGTTCCTGTCCACCTCTGGGGTGGCCCCTGGCAGGGGGCAACACGGGCGACACACGTGTGCGGTTGGGTACGCGCAGGCTCAACCGGATGACCGCCATCCACAACCGGATCGCCGTCGAGCCCTCCTTCGCCATGGGCTTGCTGGGCGATCCCGGCGAGATCATCATCGGCGGTGGGCGCTGGCCAAGCAGGACCCTGGGCGCCAGGGTGACCCTCCACCGGCGGTGGGCGCCTGTCAAGCCGGACTCTGGGCGCCAGGGTGGCCCTCCACCGGCGGTGGGCGCCTGTCAAGCCGGACCCTGGGCGCCAGGGTGACCCTCCACCGGCGGTGGGCGCCTGTCGAGCCGGACCCTGGGCGCCAGGGTGACCCTCCACCGGCGGTGGGCGCCTGTCAAGCCGGACCCTGGGCGCCAGGGTGGCCCTCCACCGGCGGTGGGCGCCTGTCAAGCCGGACCCTGGGGAGGATCCATCGGCATACGAGAACGCCGCTACGAGGCACTTCCCGGGCGGGCCCTGCTCCGCGCGCAATCGGTATCGCGGCGTATCATGCAGGTAATCGGCCAACCGACGCCGGATGTCGACGTAGATCCACCCACATCGGCGAATCCGCGGACAAGGGGCTGGCACCAGGGACGCGAATCCATGAGAATGGGCCTTCAACTCACAAAGTAGGCACCATGCCATCCCCTGCCCACTTAGCCTGGCAGCTCCGGGTCCGCACCTGGCTGCAGTCCCATGTCCACGAACCCGGTTTCGAGGCCCTCGTCCGCGAGCACGCCGAAGCCATCGAGACCCTCCTCGCGCTCGACCTGGAGCCAGCCCGCGAGTTCCTCCTGCAGGGCTACGCCGTCAGTCCCCGCGGCTCTACACCCTGGGATCCCATCGTCATGCTCCGTGCGCTGCTGCTCGCCATCCTCGTCGGCGTAGTCTCCATCAACCGCTGGGTGCCGCGTCTGCGCGCCTCCGAGCTGCTGCGCGTGCTCGCCGGTATCGAGGGGACCAGGTCTCCTGGCGTCGGCACCTTCTACGACTACCTGGCCCGGCTCTTCGACGGCCACCTTCGGCGGCAGGCGGGCGCCGAGCTACCCAGCGAGCAGGAACGGGCCCGCGCGCGCCAGGCCAGGAACCTGCGCCAGGAACGCACCGAGGCCAAGCAGAAGAGGAAGGAAAATGCCCCGAAGAGCACCCGCCTGACCACCGTGCTGGTCGAGCGGATCAAGGCTGCCGCGCAGGCGCGCAACCCCGCCGATCTGCTCGAGACGCTCGCCTCCATCCTCGCCACGGTCGCGGTGCAGCCCTCCTTCGCCATGGGCCTGCTGGGCGAGCCCGGCGAGATCGTCATCGGCAGTGACGGCAGCCCCCTGCGCACCGGCGCCTGCCGCTTCGGCCGCAAGGCACCGGAGGGCATCCCTGAGGGGCTGCGCCTCTACTCCGACCCGGATGCCCAGTGGGGCTGGGATCACTACCGCGAGGTCCACTACTTCGGACACCACTTCCACGAGTACTGCGCCCTGGGGGCCGGCCACGACCTGCCCCTCTTCATCGCGCTGGACCCCGCCAACGTCCCCGAGGCCCAAGCCTCCCTGACATCATTCGACCGGATGATGAAGCTCTACGCTCGGCTCATCCCTTCGCTCACCTTCCGCTACCTCGTCCAGGATGCCGGCCATGACAGCGAGTGGCACTGGCGCTACCCCATGGAGTTCGACATCACCCCCATCATCCCCCTGGCCACCGACGCTCCGGGGGAGCTCCCCGGCCGCAGAGATGTCCAGCTCTCGCCCAGGGGCCTCCCCCTCTGCCCGGGCAAGGCCGAGATGACCCCCTGGGGCGCCTTCGACGGCCGCATGATGTTCGTCTGCCCCAAAAAGGCAGCCCGCATCCAGGTCTGCCCGCGCGCTCCACTGGACGACCCCGACTGGTGCTGTCGCCCAGGCGCCAAGTACGCGCCCTCGCTCTCCCTCTCCATCGACCAGAACCCAAGGCTCACCCCGCCCATCGCCAGGGGCTCGGACCGCTGGAAGAAGCTCTATGCCCGCCGCTCCGGCTGCGAACGCTCCAACGCCATGAAGAAGGACATCATCCACCTCGAGGACGCCCACCGCCGCCGCCACTCCTTCTGGCTCGCCCGCCTCTACCTCATGGCCATCCTCCAGCACGCCAAGGTCTGGCGACGGGTCCGCGGCGAGGATTCCTTCCTCGCGGACCTGCTGGAGCAGGCCCGCAAGGCGGCCTGACCCGCCTCGTCCGTTCAACTCCGACTCCGACACGGCCAACCCACAGCCGGGGGCCGTGCTTTGGATCGGCGACGAGGCCGCCTGGGTTCCGAAGGCGGACCCGACCCCGCGTTGCCTGGCTGGGCGCCCTCTCGTGGCGACCTGTCACGCCCATCTCGGTGGCAGCAGCACCAGGCGACACATCAGTGGGCCTGGCTTCGCCCTATCGGCTTTCTTTGCCGATAGGGCTCGGCGTCTAGGGCCTCGGCGTCGTGGCCGACCTCGATCTCACCTTCGCGGTCGCGATCCCCGGTCCGCTGGTCCTCGGACGCAACCGCCACCTCGGTGGAGGGTTCTTCCGCACGCACGCTGTGGATTGATCGAAGGATGCGCCGTAGCGAGCCGATGTGGTGATCCCCTGCGCCCACTGCGGGCTCGAAGGTGGCACCCGCGAGGTGCGCTGGCCCCTCTGGGAGCCACCGCTCACCCCCTCGGAGATCGCGACCGCCCTCGCCATCGCCGACCTCGCCGCGCTCGGCGCGTTCGAGCGACAGGCCCGCGGCATCGCCATCGTGCTGGAGTCCTCTGTCGAGCGTTCCGACCAGGGCTATGGCAGCTTCGCCCCACCGCGCATGGTGGCTCCGGCCCGAGCCTCCACCCCCAGGGGCGCCTCCCATCGTCCGCTCTGGACGCCCACGCTCGCCCGACAGGTGGGCGTGCTCGTGCCAGCGAAGAGAGCGCGGGCCACAGGCCCGCAGCCCCCAGGATGTCCCGATGCCACTCACAACGCTGGAACGCCAAGCCCCCTTCGTCGCACACGAGCTGTGCCGTCAGGGTCGGCGCCGCCCGGAAGACCGCCCTTGACCAGCAACCCCTCGTTCGATCCGGACCGATCGCAAGCCGGCACGCCGCATCGCCCGCCGGGTGCGCAACAAGTCCGGGGGTAGCGCCTCACCCTCCGAGTTCTTGCGTGATTCGCGCAACAAGTCCTGGGGTAAGGGCCCATCTCCCGAGTTCTTGCGCCTTTCACGCAACAAGTCCGGGGGTAAGGGCTCACCTCCCGAGTTCTTGCGCCTCTCGCGCCCACCCCACCCACCAGGCCCCACCCCTGCCGACCGGGTATACCCGACCTCCGCCCCGGAGCCGCTCCCGTTGCTCGCCCTCCTCCTCCTCGCGGCCTGCGCCCCGCCCCAGGCGGACCGCTTCCTGGCCTGGCAGCGCGCAGACGACGGCACCTACACCGTGGCCCCGCGCGACCTCGGCGCCCTCACCGACCTCAGCGCCGTCTCCGGCGATCTCGGCGCCGTCCGGCAGGGCGGGCGCGTCACCTTCGACGACGATGGCGGCATGACCCACCGGGGCAGCCGCGCCCTCCACGTGGGCTACGGCGTCCAGGGCAGCACCGCGGTCCCACTCGACGCCGATGGCCTGCTCCTGTGGAGCTTCTACGCCCACCTCGAGGACATCGCGAGGGAGCTGCCGGAGCACGGGCTCGATCCGGAGGTGTTCTTCCCGGTGGGCACCGCCTGGACCCCGGTGATCCCCGACGTCATGCTCGAGCTGCTGCCCCTGAAGAACGCGGCCTACGCCACGGGCGGGCACTTCTTCATCCTGCTGGCCGACCTCGCCGACAAGGATGTCCCGCTGGCGGCCAACGCCGGCATCGTGCGCCACGAGTTCGGCCACGCCATCTTCCACCACCTGACCTGCGGCGCGCCGCTCGCCGCCCCGCCCTTCGACGCCGCCGACCAGCGCGCCGGGAGCCTCTACTACAGCTCCCTGCACGAGGGCTTCGCCGACTCCTTCGCGGGCCTGACCCTCGACGACCCGGCGTTCCTCGCAGCCTCCCTCGACCTGGAGGAGCGCCGCCTGGACGGCGACCAGACGCTGGAGGGCGTGGAGCTGCCCGAGGAGTTCATCGCCACCTCGGACGAGGAGCTCCTCGCGATCTACGACCCCTACGCCCTCGGCTCGGTCATCGCGGCCGCCGCCTGGGACCTGCGGGTGGCCCTGGACGACCCCGAGCGGTCCCTGGAGATCCTGATCGTCAGCGCACGCGCCTGGAGCGAAGCGGAGGAGTTCGGCGATGCCTGGGGCTTCCTGCAGGTCTGGGCGGCCACGGCCGCGCCCGGCGCCGAGCACGAGGCCCTGTGCGCCTCCCTGACCGCGCGCTTCGGGGAGCACGCCCCCGCGGAGTGCGCCCAGTGAGCCTGCTGGCCCTGGCGCTGCTGGCGCCCGCCCTGGCGCAGCCCCCAGCCGCGGGCCTCGGCGCCGGGGTGCTGGCCGGGCACGTGGGCAGCGGCGAGCACCGCCTGGCGCCCGCGCTGAACGCCTGGGCCCGCTTCCCTCTGGGGGGCGCCTGCTACCTCGAACCGGCCGCGCTCCTGGCCCGCCGCGCCGAGCCAAGCGCCGCCGCCACCTTCCAGGAGCGCTGGAGCCGGGCGGAGCTCGGCCTCGGCTGCGCCACCGGCACCCGCGCGGTGCAGGTCGCCGGCGCCCTGGGCCCGGCCCTGACCTGGCGCCACACCAACCTGGACACCGGCCAGGACTGGCAGGCTGACGTGCTCGCTCCGGGCCTGCGCTGGCGCGGGGGCTTCCTGATCCCCCTCGGGAGCCGCATCGAGCTCGACCTGCTCGCCGGGGGTGCCACGGCCGGTCGCGTCGTCGACTTCGACCTCCTGCTGCACGGGGGCGTGCGATGGTGAGGCCCGCGCTCCTGGCGCTCACGCTCCTCTCGGGCTGCTCCACCCTGGGCACGCTCAGCGGCGCCCGCCCGCTGGATCCGGGCCAGCACGCGCTGCAGGCGGCCATCTCCCTGCAGCACGCCAGCGAACCCCTCTCCCTGGCCACCGGCCTGCCCCTGCCCCAGATCGAGCTCGGCTACCGCCACGGGCTGGCTCCCGACCTCGACTGGGGCGCGCGGGTCTACCTCTTCGGCACCGTGGCCGACCTGCGCTACCGCTTCGCGCGGCTCGGGCGCTTCGACCTCGCCACCCAGCCCTCCCTGGGCCTCTGCATCCTGCCCATCCCCGCCATGGGGATCGGCAACGTGGACCTCGGCCTGCCGCTCATCGCCGAGACCGATCTCGGCCCGCACACCTCCCTGGTCCTGGCCGCCCGCACCGTCACCCGCGAGCACTTCGCCTGGGAGGTGGGCACCGGCTCCACGGGACGCTTCGAGCTGCTGGCCGGCGGAGGAGTGCGCGTCTCCCGCCGCTTCGAGCGCGTGAGCCTCGGAGGGTACGGCGACGTGCTGGTCAACACCTCGCGGCTGGGGCCGCTGTGGTGGACCGGTGGTGTGGACCTCGGGATCCGGCTGGGGCGGCTGGAGGTGGAACCGGACGCGCCGGGTCCGGGTTAGCTCTCCCGGGCCATCCGGAGTCCCCCCATGACCTTCGACGACCTCCTCGCCCAGCGCTTCCCCGGCGCCCTCCTGGCCCGCGACTTCGTGTCCGAGAACCGCCAGACCCTGGCCGCCCTGGGCTTCTGGCCCGACAACGCCCTGGCCGGCATCGGCCTGTGCCGCGACGAGATCTGCACCCCCTTCGAGGACATGCTCCAGGCCACCTGGGGCCCCTCCTTCGTGTTCGCCAGCCTGGCTGGGGCGGTGCTGCCCGGACGCACGGCCTTCGAGGCGTTCCTGCACCACTCCCCGCACGTGGACGGCCGGCACCGCGTCGTCTGCTTCGGCTTCGCCCACGTGGCCCTGAGCCGGGAGGGCGCGCAGGGCTGGTGCCGGCGGCCTGGGCGCGCCGACCCCTCCAACGCCTGCGGTGCCCTCAAGGGGGTGTTCAACGCCCTGCAGTCCACCGGAGCCCTCCCCCATCCAGACGCCGCCGCCGACATGGAGTTCGCCCTGCTCTGCGAGCGCCTGGCGGCCCGGCTCGGCGGCCGGATCCCGGCCGATCTCATCGACCTGACCCAGGTCGCCTACGAGGCCCTCGCCGCCGACTGGCGCGCGCTCATCGATCGCTGCGTCGACCTCCACACCACCGACGTGGCCCTCATCACGGGCACCCAGATCCACGGCCCGCAGGGGCTGGAGTTGGTCTGGATCGGCGATGCCGGCGCCTGGACCAACGGCCGGCGGGTGGAGTTGCAGTGATCGAGCGCTGGCGCGATCTTCCCGTCCTCGTCACCGGCGGCCACGGCTTCCTCGGCAGCCACGTCGTCCATCGCCTGCGCGCCCGGGGCGCACGGATCCACGCCCCCCGCTCCGTCGAGGCGGACCTCCGCGACCCCGCCGCCTGCCGCGCCCTGCTGCACGACACCAAGCCCGAGGTGATCATCCACTGCGCCGTAGACGGCGGCGGCATCGGCTACATGCGCGAGCACCCCGCCTCCGTGGGCTTCAACAACGTCTTCATGAACCTGCACCTGCTGCAGGCCGCCGCGGAGCAGAGGGTGGGCGTGTTCGTGGGGGTCTCCTCCATCTGCGCCTACCCGCGCATCACCCCCATCCCCATGCGCGAGGAGCACCTCTGGGAGGGCTACCCCGAGCCCACCAACGGCCCCTACGGCCTGTCCAAGCGCATCATGATGGCGCTGGGTCAGGCGTGCCGCCAGCAGTACGGGCTCAACGCGGTCTTCCCCATGCCCGTCAACCTCTACGGCCCGCGCGACGACTTCGATCCGGCCCGCTCCCACGTGGTGCCGGCGCTGATCCAGCGCTTCGAACGCGCGGTCGAGGCGGGCGAGCAGGTGGTGGTGGCCTGGGGCACGGGCCAGGTCACCCGCGAGCTGTTCTACGTGGAGGACTGCGCCGACGCCCTGGTGCTGGCCGCCGAGCGGCTCGAGACCTCCGAGCCCTTCAACCTGGGCACCGGCGTGGAAACAAAGGTGTGCGACCTGGCCCAGGCCGTGGCCGACGAGGTCGGCTTCCGCGGTGAGATCCGCTGGGACCCTACCTTCCCCGATGGTCAGCCCCGCAAGTGCCTGGACATCTCCCGCGCCCGGGATTGGCTCGGCTGGAGCGCCCAGGTCTCCCTCGCCGAGGGGCTGCGCCGCACCGTGGCCTGGTACCGCGCCGAGCGCGCCGCCGGCCGCCTGGGTGGCCCGTGAAGCTCGCGCGCCCCGGCCCAGGCACCCCCGCCGTCCGCTGGTGGGTGGTGACGCCGCCGCTGCTCGCGCTACTCGCCGCCATCAGCATCGAGGACGTGCGCTCCGATCCCGATCCGCTCGACCCCCGGTTCTACGCCGGGGCGGGCGCGGGGTCCGCCGCGGGCGCGGACCGCCTCCCCTTCGCCCACTACGAGGGCCCCACCGTCACCGTCTCGGGCGTCGCCAGCGCGCCGGGCACCGGCCCCATCGACCTCGATCTCTGGCAGACCGATACCGCCGCGGACGGCGCGCGCACCCACCTCGGCAAGCTCTCCGTCCCGCCGGGCGCCTTTCACGTCAAGGTCCCGGCCTCCTTCGGATCGCTGCAGATCGAGGCCTTCCAGGATCTCACCGGCGACGGGCCCAGCATCGACGACCCCTTCGGGCAGCTCGATCTCAGCGTCGGAGACAGCCCCCTCGCTGGCCTGCAGCTGATCCTCGAGGAGGGCGCCATGGCCGCGATCCTCGCGGCGGGCGGCGGGCCCGGGGGCGGCGGCGCGGCGCACGCGGACGCAGCCCCGGGCGCACCCGGCGGA
>JBDRKM010000289.1:0-15305 GCA_043814015.1 Pseudomonadota bacterium | reverse complement strand
GGATGCCCAAGGTGACCGCTGACCCAGAGATCGCCACGTGCGCCACGAGAGGGGGGTCCTTCATCGTGGCGCCGGGGTGGTCCCTAGTTCGTGGCGCGGTTGACGTTCCAGGGGGAGCATGCACCTGGCGCACTACAGCCGAGTTCGACCCGAAGGCCCGTTTCTCCAGGCTCTCGGAAGATCCGGGCATCAGCGAGCGCCGCGGCGACTGATGGCGCAGGCCGGCGCTGGCCGACCGCACCGAGCTGCGGGTGGCTCGGCTGGTGGGATCAGTCGGCATCCAGACGGGCCGGTTTTCTGGAGCCCGCAGGGTTGATACTCGGCCCTTCAGACCGCCAGCCCGCCGGCTCGACACCCGCGGGCGCCTGGATCTCACGGGATCGGCCAACGCAGCGGTCCCAGCGGCAGGTGGCCTTCCGGAGAACACTCCCACCCCACGCATCCACAGGAGTACGATGGGACTTCGCCCGCGCCCACCCGAAGGTCCCGCCATGCCCGACACCCTGACCCTCCGGCTCCCGTTCCTCCCCGTCCTGCCCGGCACGCTCGATCGGCTGCGCGAGATCCTCGCGGTCGCGCTGGAGTTCCGCGCAAGGCTCGCGGACGGCGATCCGGTGAGCGGGGATGAGCCTGCCGAAGGCGCTCTCCCGTGCCCCTTCCCGGCCTGGTTCAGCGAGGCCTTCGCCGACCCCGCCCGCTGCTGGATCATGGGCTCGTTGGCAGGTTTCTGGGTGGGCATCGACAACACCTGGAGCCTGAAGCTCTGGGGGCACAACCTGGCCGCGAACGAGGTCTCGGAGGTGCGCCTGGTGGAGGCCGAGGATGAGGGCGCCCAGCCCGCCCTGGCGTTCGAGGTCAGGGGCATCCCCTTCGGTGGGCAGGAGTCGCTGGAGTGGATGATCATCGCCGCGGGCGGACTGCCGCTGCATTCGGAGCTGGGGCGCGCCAACCCCTGGGGCCCAACCTGGCACGACCGGGGTGCGCCAGGCGCTCTGCTGGCCGTCCTGTGGCACTTCCTCGGGTACGGCGAGGTGGCCGAGCTGCTCGAAGCCGCCCCGGCGCTGCGCGCTGACGCCGCCGTCCAGCAAGAGGCGGTCTGGAGCGTGATGAGATCGAAGGCGGGCAAGCCCCTGCGCGCGCCGCTGTTCATCCGGCAATCCACCGTGATCGCGGAGGTGCCCTCGCGCCAGATCCGAGCGGTCTTCGACGGGGAGTCCGTCGTGGTCTACCAGGCCTACGGGGACGCCATCGCCGACGCCGCTCTGACCGCCGGGTGCTTCGTGCCTCCCTTCAGCATGGACCGCATGACCTGGATCAAGCCGTCGTTCCTCTGGATGATGTACCGCTGTGGGTGGGGCCTGAAGGAGGGGCAGGAGCGGGTGCTGGCCATCCGGATCCGGCGCGCCGGGTTCGAGTGGGCCCTGCGCCACGCCCGGCTTTCGCACTTCGATCCCGAGGTGCACGCCTCCGCAGAGGATTTCGCGACGACACGCGGCACCCCGGTGCGGGTCCAGTGGGATCCCGAGCGTTCCCTGACGCTCCAGGCGTTGCCGTTTCGCTCCATCCAGATCGGGCTGCGCGGCGAGGCGGTGCGGCGCTACGTGCACGAGTGGACGCTCGGGATCACGGAGATCACCGAGCATGTCCACGCCATCAGGGCGCTGCTCGACCAGGGTGAGCTCGTGACGGCTCAGCGGCTCCTGCCGGACGAAGCGGTCTACGCGGTGCCACCAGGCGTCGGCCGCGAGATCGGGCTCGGGTAGGCAGACTGCTTCGTCGTGCCCCCGCCCCTGTGAGTCATCGGCCACCGTGGGTTCAACCCGGCGCCCCACCACGCCGGGTGGCCGCCATGGCACGCAAGGATCGCAGGAAACAGCACGACTACTTCGAGAAGCGCACTATGCGGTTCGCCACCGGCGCCGCAGCCCAGGCCCGCGCCGCGACCCTGCGGATCGAGGACCACGTCGGCTGGGCCGAGGTCCAGCCCGACGGTGAGAAGGGCTTCCTCGTCAGCTACGGCGTGGCCCGCTGGTAGCGGCGGGGCTGTGATCGTTGTGCCGTGCGGCCACCGTTGGATCGAGGGGACGGCGAGAGCAGCGACCGCCCCGTCGGCGACACACACCGCCGCGACCGCCCCGGCAGAGCAGCGCGGACTACCCGCAGTTGTCGATCATGCACTCCCGGAGCTCGCCGCAGGTGCCGACCTGATCCGCGCACCAGTACGTGCAATGGAAGACCTCATCGGGACCCTCCAGGCACTGGGAGTAGGCCTCGCGCTCGCTGAGATCCTCCCCGTTGGCGTCGGTGAAGTTCCCTGCTCGCGGTTCCGCAAGCGCTCGGGGTCTCGTTCTTCGTCGCCGGGATGGTGGGCAAGAGCACGACGGCGTCCGCGGGCGGCGGGCTGGCCAGAGGGTTCGAGGTCTCGCCCCTGGTTGGGGAGACGCGCGGTGTCGACGTGACCTATCGGTGGTAGCGGTGCGGCGCTGGGGACGGCCACGACCACCGCACACGCGGGCCCAGGATGGGTACGACGGCACCACGCCGATGCTACACTTCCACCACCGCCCACCCCAGGAGCCACCCATGACCCGCCCCCTGCTCGTCCTCTCCCTCGCCGCCCTGCTCTCCGCCTGCGATGCCAAGGAGGACGACACCAGCGCCCCCGAAGGCGACACGGACGCCGACACCGACACCGACACCGACACCGACGCCGACGCCGACGCCGACGCCGACACCGACGCCGACGCCGACGCCGACCTCGTGCCGGTGGAGGGCCGCTGGGCCTACGACGAGGGTGAGCTGATGGAGGACTCCTGCGGCATGGACGACGGCACCACCGGCGACAACGACGGTGGCTTCGCCCTGGCCAACACCGGCCCGGGGACCTTCACGGTGGTGCCCGACGACGGCGGCGACCCCATCGCCTGCACCATCACGGGCATGGACTTCGACTGCACGCCGCGGCTCCAGGAGGAAGAGGATCTCTCCGGAGACGGGCTCGACGCGGTGATCACGGTGACCGTCGCGCCCTCCGGCACCTTCCTGTCCGCCTCGAGCATGGAGGGCTTCCAGAACGGCCTGGCGGACTGCGCCGGCACGGACTGCGACCGGGTCGAGGTCCACTCCGGGCTCGACTTCCCCTGCACGCTGGTGGTGTCCTTCACGGCCGAGGCCGAGCGGTGAGGGCTCACGCCGATCCGGGGCCGGAGGGGCCCGACTGCGTCCTCACCCGCGCACGCCCCTCCCCGGAGGGCCTCGGGGTGGACGTGTTCTCTACGGCGAGGGCCGCCGGGATGCCCATCGCGGTGCTGACGGCCACCGACCAGGTCATGGACCGCTACGCGATGCTGCCGGTGGAATGACCGTAGCGACGCGCGAACCAGCGGTTTCCGAGCATCCCGAGCAGCAGGCCGCCCGCAGCGCAGCCGCCCACCAGCGCGGCCAGGCCGAAGGCGTCGTCGTTCAAACGCCCGGTGCGCAGGATCACCGCGCTGAGGAAGGGCAGGGCCGCCAGCAGGAAGGCGCAGAACACCCCGAGCACACGGCCATGGCGCGGACGCCACAGCAGACCGCAGAGCAGGGTCCAGGCCGGGACCAGGCCACACCAGACCGCGATGGCGGCGTCGCTGGACCACCAGGTCCCTGGGCGCTCCAGGAGCCAGCCGAGGATGGAGAGGGGCAGGACGGCGAGCAGGGCCAGGGCGAGGAAGACAGGGCGGAGGGCCAATACCCTCGGTGACGGGGGTGAAGACGGGGTGGCGCCGGGGGCCGGCGGAGGCGGGCCCCCCTGCTGGAGCCAGGTGTCGCACCAGGGGCAGCGCTCGGCGCCCGCGCGGACGCTGCCACCACAGACCGGGCAGAGGCTGGGGGCGGCGTCTTCGCTCATGGGGGCATCCCTCGTGCTGGTGTGTCGCCACAGACTGCAGACCACGGGCCACGCGCACCGGGACCCTGGTCTCGAGGTCGCGCTGTCCTGTAGCCTGGAACCCGTAGCCGTTGCGGCCTGTTGGCCCGAGAGTGGGTCATGGCCCCTCGTCGGGGGTGATGGGGGCCTGGGGAGGGCACGCTCATGGGGTGGGCGCTCCGGAGCCGGCCGCTGGGGCGGCAGCCAGCAGCCCGCCGGGAAAGCGCAGCCCGACCGCGGCCCAGGCCTCGGCATAGCGCCGCCACAACGCCCACACCTCAGGATCGGCCGCATCGCCTGCGGCCACCGCGGCCCACACCTCCCCATCGCCGGGCAGCTCCCCGGCGAACCCCGCGGCGCGGACCTCGTCCGCCAGGAAGGCAGACAGGTCGAGCAGGCTGCGGCCCGCAGCGGAGCGCGCGGGGACGCGCTTCGGACCCCGGCGGCCCACCCGCGGGGGGATGTCGCCGATCAGCTCGGCGTCGAAGCTCATGGGATCCTGGCTGCGCAGCTGGGCGGCCAGCTCGGCGGTGCCCAGGCGGCCGTCGCCGTCCCGGTCCACCACGGTGAAGGGCGGCGCGGCCCAGGCCACGGCGTCCCAGTCGGCGGCCCCCACGGCGCCGCTGTGGTCGCGGTCCAGAGCGAGGAGGAAGGGCGCGAGCGCGCGCTCCTCGGTCCAGCCGGCGCCCTGGCAGGCGGCGAGGGGCAAGGCGAGCGCGACCCACCTCACGGCGCGCTCCAGTAGCCGTGCTTGCGCAGCTCCTCGCGCTGGGCGGGGCTGGGCTCCACGGCCGTGCCCGGGGAGGGCCGGAGGGCGGCGCGCCAAGCGAGCAGCGCAGCACGCAGGGCGGCGCGGGTGGCTGGGTCGCTGGGAGGGGAGTCGGCGAAGGCCACGCCACCCAGCGGGGCCGCCGCCAGGGCCTCGGCCAGAAACGGCGAGTCGGCCCCCATGCCGGCGAAGGTGAGGCGGCCGGCGGCGGAGCGGGCGCTCACCATGCGGATGGAGCCCTCGGCGAAGACCGCCTCGTGGCCCGGCCAGGGCGCGCCCTCGATGGCAGGGAGCAGCGATGTCCCGTGGATCCCTGTGGGCGGCTGGATCTCGGCGATCTCGAGCACCGTGGGCAGCACGTCGAGCAGGGCGGTCTGACCATCGAGGGAGCGCCCCTCGGGCAGGCCGCCAGGGGGGCGGATCAGCAGCGGCACGCGCAGGGTGGCGTCGCTCAGGGTGAGGACGTGGTCGAAGTAGCCGTCCTCCCCGAGGCTCTCCCCGTGGTCGGAGACCAGGATCAGCCAGGCCTCGTCCAGGGTACCGCGCTCCTGCAGCGCCGCCAGCAGCAGGCCGAGCCAGGCGTCGGCGTAGGAGACGGCGCCGTCGTAGACCGCCTCCAGGTAGGACAGGTCCCCGGCGTCCAGGGGGGTGGAGGCGATGCCCTTCACGGCGGCCGCGGCGGGCAGGGCGGCGCGGGCCTCGGCGCCCCAGGGCCGCGGGGCGCGCATGTCCAGCAGATCGGGCAGCTCCACGCCCTCGTAGTAGCGGCCGTCCAGCACATAGACCGTGCCCAGCAGCTCCCGCGCGGCGCGCTGGCCGGGGCCCGCGTAGGCTGGATCGGCGTGCTTGAGCCCCAGCGGTGCGGGCTTGAGGTAGCGCGTGTGGGCGTCGTAGCCGTGGACGAAGAGCAGGAAGGGGCGCTCGGGGTCCATGACGTCGAGCGCGTCCAGGGCCACCGGGACGGTGTGGAACAGGGAGCCCAGCGGCGCCGGCCGCGCCCAGGTGTCGAAACCGCGCTCCAGCCCGCGACCCGCCGCCAGGTGCCCGCCGCCCACGGCCGCGGCGGTCTGGTAGCCCCAGGTGGAGAGGATCTCCGCCATCAGCGGGGAGTCGGTGGCCGGGGAGAAGCCCTCGGTGGTGGCCCCCAGCTCCGAGGGGTAGCGGCTCGCGAAGAGCGAGCCGTGGGACATGTGGGTGATGTTGGCCTGGGACCAGGCCGAGGTGAACATGACCGACTCGGCGGCCAGGGCGTCGAGGTTGGGGGTGAGGGCCTCGGGATCGCCCCAGGCGCCGATGTGGTCGGCACGCAGGGTGTCCAGGCATACGAGCACGAAGGAGGGCGGGCGCGGCTCAGCGCGGCAGCCGGCGAGGAGGAGGGCGGTGAGCAGGAGGGCGCTTCTCATCCGGCGATCGGCGGCCTCCGGAGGCGGCCCAGGAACCAACCGCAGGCGAAGACCACGCCGAACAGCCCCAGGGAGCCGAGGACCCGGAAGAGGGCCACGCCGGCGTCGTGCCCCCCATTCCTGGGGTCCGCGGGGACCATGAGCCAGAACATGATCGGCACCCAGGCCGCCCCGGTCACGGAGCCCAGCAGGAACTCGACCTGCTTCCTGCGGTTCCCCAAGACGAGGAGGTTCCGCTGCACCCAGGTGCGCTCGGTGGTGGTCATGGCGGCGCTCCTTCCTGTTCCGTAGCAGGGGGCCCCCCGATGCTACCACGGGCCCCCCTGGCTTCGCGCTCCGCGACAGCGCCCGGCCCAGATGGTGTATCTCCCCCCCGCCGTGTCGCCGGGGCGGGCCGGAAGGCGACAGCGCCCGGCCCAGATGGTTTGTCTCCCCCCCCGCCGCGTCGCTGGGGCGGGCCGGAAGGCGACAGCGCCCGGCCCAGATGGTTTGTCTCCCCCTCGCCGTGTCGCTGGGACGGGCCGGAAGGCGACAGCGCCCGGCCCAGATGGTTTGTCTCCCCCTCGCCGTGTCGCCGGGGCGGGCCGGAAGGCGACAGCGCCCGGCCCAGATGGTGTATCTCCCCCCCGCCGTGTCGCTGGGGCGGGCCGGAAGGCGACAGCGCCCGGCCCAGATGGTTTGTCTCCCCCTCGCCGCGTCACTCGGCCGGCTGTCAGCGCCGCAGCAGCCGCCCGAAAATCCCTGGTGTCACGACGGCGCCCGCCTCCTCCAGCGCCCGCGCCAGCTCCCGCCCGATCCCGCGGCAGCGCACGAAGCTGGCGCCGGGAAGCGACATCTCGGCCACCTCCAGCCGCCGCAGTCGGCACGCTCGCAGGCTCACACCTGCGCCCGCCACCCCGCGCAACGCGCAGCGATCGAAGCGGCACCCCGAGAGCCGCGCGCCGGACAGGCGCAGGCCCTCGAGGGTGCAACCCGACAGCACCACCCCCTGCAGGCTCGCACCCTCCAGGTCCACCTCGGAGAGCTGCGCCCCGCGGATCTCCACGGCGTTCAGGCTGGCCCCCGCCAGCCTGAGACCCCGCCCACGCGCCTCGGGCAACGCGCTCTGGGAGAGCACCAGGCCGCGGGCGTCGAGACCGTCCAGCACGGCGCCGTCCAGATCCAGGCGCTGGGCCGAGGCGCCGTGCAGCACCGCGCCCTCCAGGTGGGCGCCCCTGAGGTCCACCTGGGAGAGGCTCGCGCCGGCCAGGCACACCCCCCGCAGCGAGGCACCACGGAGATTCACCCGCTCGATCACGGCGTTGGAGAGATCGAACCCATCGAGGACCGCCCCCGCCAGGGAGCGGTCTGCAAGCCGCCGGCCGGCCCAGGGGCCGGGCTCGAGCGCGGACGGGCTCACGCCGGGCGCGCCGCCGCCAGCGCCGCCGCCACCAGGTCGGTATCCGCCTCCTCTGGCAGGGTGACGGTCATGGCCGGGTTGGCCTCCATGGCCTTCTTCGCGGCGTAGACGGCGCCCGGGTTGCGCGCCCAGGCGCGGCGGGCCAGCCCGTTGCTCACGTCCCAGGTGAGCATGGCCTGCGCGCGCCGCGCGGCGTCCTCCGAGCCATCGAGCAAGAGGCCGAAGCCGCCGTTGATCACCTCGCCCCAGCCCACCCCGCCGCCGTTGTGCAGCGAGACCCAGGTGGCGCCGCGGAAGGCGTCGCCCACGAAGTTCTGCACGGCCATGTCCGCGCAGAAGGAAGATCCATCGCGGATGTTGGCGGTCTCGCGGTAGGGGGAGTCGGTGCCGGAGACGTCGTGGTGGTCGCGCCCCAGCACCACGGGGCCGCCGAGGGTGCCGCGGGCGATGGCCTCGTTGAAGGCGAGCGCGATGTCGATGCGCCCCTGCCGGTCCGCGTACAGGATGCGCGCCTGGGAGCCCACCACCAGATCGTTGTCGTCGGCCGCGCGGATCCAGCGGAGGTTGTCCAGGATCTGGCGCTCGATCTCGGGGTCGGCCCCCTCGGCCTGGCGCTCCAGCACGGAGGCGGCGATGGCGTCGGTCAGCGCGAGGTCGTCGGGATCGCCCGAGCAGCAGACCCAGCGGAAGGGGCCGAAGCCGTAGTCGAAGCACATGGGGCCCATGATGTCCTCGACGTAGCTCGGGTAGGTGAAGGTGCCGTCGGCGTTGAGCAGGCCAGGCGCGCCGGCGCGGCTGGCCTCCAGCAGAAAGGCGTTGCCGTAATCCCAGAAGCGCATGCCGCGCGCGGTGAGCGCCTGGATGGCGGCCACCTGGCGGCGCAGGCTCTCTTCCACCCGCGCCTTGAAGCCCTGGGCGTCCGCCACCATCATGGCGTTGCTGGCTTCGAGGGAGAGGCCGGCCGGGTAGTAGCCGCCGAGGAAGGGGTTGTGCAACGAGGTCTGATCGGAGCCGAGATCCACGGGCAGGCCGGCCTTCGCCAGGGCCTCCCAGAGATCGACGACGTTGCCGAGGAAGCCGATGGAGACGGCCTCGCGCGCGGCCACGGCTCGCTCGATGCGCTTCATGAGCTGGTCGAGGTCGGCCTCGTGCTCATCCAGCCAGCCCTGCTCCTGGCGCTTGAGCAGCGCCCTGGGGTTGACCTCGGCGATGACGCCGACGGCCCCGGCGATGACGCTGGCCTTGGCCTGGGCACCGGACATGCCGCCGAGGCCGGAGGTGACGAACAGCTTGCCGCCCAGATCCTGGTCGCCCTGCAGGCCGAGGTAACGCCGCCCGGCGTTGAGCAGGGTGATGGTGGTGCCGTGCACGATGCCCTGGGGGCCGATGTACATGAAGGAGCCGGCGGTCATCTGGCCGTAGGAGGTGACCCCGAGGGCGGCGAGGCGGTCGTAGTCGGCCCGTGAGGAGTGGTTGGGGATGACCATGCCGTTGGTCACCACGAGGCGCGGGGCATCGCGGTGGGAAGGGAAGAGCCCCAGCGGGTGGCCCGAGTAGAGCACCAGGGTCTGCTCCTCGGTCATCTCGGCGAGGTAGCGCATGGTGAGCAGGTACTGGGCCCAGTTCTGGAAGACCGTGCCGTTGCCGCCATAGGTGATCAGTTCGTGGGGGTGCTGGGCCACGTCCGGGTCCAGGTTGTTCTGGATCATGAGCATGATGGCGGCGGCCTGGGGGCAGCGGGCCGGGTAGGCCTCGATGGGCCGGGCCCTCATGGCGTAGTGCGGACGCAGGCGGCGCATGTAGATGCGGCCCTCGCGCTCCAATTCCAGCGCCAACTCCGGTGCGATGAGCGGGTGCAGCCGCGCGGGCAGGTAGCGCAGGGCGTTGTGCAGGGCGAGGGCCTTCTCGGCGGGGCTCAGCACGTCGGGCCGGGCCGGGGCGTGGCTGACCTCCGCATCCTCGGGCGGCATGGGGGGCAGCACGGTGGGGATGCCGGCGCGCAGGGCTTCCTGGAGGGTGGTCATGGGCGGGGACCTCGGAGGAGGGCGGGGGTGAGAGGTCTAACCAGAACCAACGGCGTTATACTCGCCCCTCCCCTCCCCGGAGCCAGGCCATGGACCAGGTCGCTCGCTCGTTCGCGGATGGCGGCACCTGGATGTACGCCGTGATCATGCTGGACGTGATCGGCGCCGGCGCGATGCTGGTCTCCTGGATCGTGGCCCTGTGGGGGCGGTTTCGCGGGCGCACCTCGTTCCTGGTGCGCGCGGTGCCGGCGCTGTGCATGATCGGCGCGGCCCTGCCGGCGGTGGTCGGCGCGATCGGCTCGTTCGAGGGGCGCGCCGGCGTGGTGGCGGCCTGTGCCAACGTCCCGCCGGACCAGCGCGCCGTGATGCTGGCGGCCGGGCTGCAGGCGGCCATGGGGCCGTTGCGCTTCGGCGGCACCAGCACCCTGGTCCTCGGCACGCTGGCGGTCATCGCGCTGATGGTGGCGCCCTGGCAGGATCGGCGGAGGTAGCCGCGGCCCGCGGCCGCCACATGGGGAGGGCGACGCCGGCTCAAGGTTCCGGGGGCTCGATCAGACGGTGGAGGACCACCTCTCCAGGTGGCAGCGGACCTGCGACGGGCGCCCAGCGGCCCCACCGCGCCCAGGCGGGCGGCAGCGCACCCACGGGCCGCTGTGAGGCCAGGTAGACGGGCCGCTCCAACGGCGCCAGAGGCGCCTCCTCCTTCCCGAGGTCCACCCAGCGCAGGCGGTCTACGCGGGCGGCGTAGCCGCGCTCGTTCCAGGCCCGCCAGTCGCCGATGAGCAGTGTGCCGCCCCGGGCCACCGGGCCACCAATCTCGGCGAACAGGCGCCAGCCCTGGCGCGCCTCGCGCACGTAGTGCTCGAGCTGGTCGCCCGCCCCGGTGCGGGTACGGGCTTCGCGCAGCGGCACCGCCAGGCACTGCCAGGCCAGCAGCGCCGCCGCGCCGATCCAGGCGAACCGCCGCGCCCACCGCCCCGACCACAGGCGCTGCCAGGCGGCGAGCCCGGCGCCGATCACCAGCGCGAAGGGCGGATACCACTGGAAGATGTGGAACTCCTCGGAGTTCGCGAGCAGGCCGTACGCCAGCCCGCCCAGCAGCAGCGCCAGCAGGACGAAGGGCGCCCGTGGACCCCGGCGCGCCGGCAGGACCAGGGCGACGATGCCGGCCGCGAGCACGGGCAACGCCACCCACACGGGCACCCCGAACAGCTCCCGGAAGGACAGCAGGAAGTGCTCCCAGCGGGACACACCCGCCAGCAGGCGCTCGACCCGGTGCCCCATGGGGTTGCCCAGCCGCGGATCGTGCAGCAGCGTGGTGCGCAGCTCCACCTGCAGGTAGGCCAGCACGTGGCGCCCCCCGCCGGGGTGCCAGGCCCGGCTCAGGCGCACGCCCTCCACAGCGACCAAGGCCGCGATGGGGCCCGGCAGGACCACGGCCGGCAGCCGTCGCCAGGGGCGCGGGGTCCGCGCGAGGTCGAAGGCCAGCGCCACCAGGGCCGCCGCCACCAGGGTCCCCACCAGCCACACGCCGTGGAGCAAGGCGTAGCTCGTGAGCCCCCCGCCCAGCGCGGCCAGGAGGGCTCCGCCCCACACGCGGCCGCGCAGGCTCCAGATCAGGCCCAGCAGCAGCAGCAGGTAGAGGGGCACCACCAGCCCGTAGGCCGTGGTGGTCGCCGAGTGGACCACCAGCTCGTGGTGGCAGGTCATCCAGCCGGCGGCGGCCAGGGCTGCCGGACGCCCCACCAGGGGACGCCCCAGCAGGTAGGTCAGGGGACCGGCCGCGCTGCCCACCAGCAGGTTGATCCAGAGGGCGGTGAGCGGCAGGGGCAGGGCCAGCAGACGCGCCAGGGCCCAGGCCAGCCCGGGCAGGAGCGGGTATCGGTGGGCCCACTCGCCGTCCCAGTCCAGGGGCCAGCCCAGCGCTGCGCCTTGAAAGACCCCGGCCCAGTCGTCCGCGTCCGAGCCGATGGCGAAGACCGGGTCGGGGATCCAGCGCTGGGCCAGCAGGACCCGCAGCGCGAAGCCGACCACCAGCAGCAGGCCGAGCAGGCCGAGCTCGAGGGCGCGGCCCCGTGGACCCGCTCCCGGAGGCGGCGCCGCGGTGGCGCGGCGCATGACGCTACCCCTTCTTCTTCCGCCCGATCAGCTGAGTCTTGAACTCCGTGCCGTCGTGGCTGCAGACGGTGGGCTTCTCGTCGATGGCCGTGACCAGGTGCACGGGCCGGCGCCAGATGCGCTGCAGGTTGCCCATGGTCTCGCGGGCCCAGTCCAGCTGGATGTCCAGACCCTCCCACTGGTGGATGAGCTCCAGCTCCCCGCGGTTGGCGTGGTTGCCGTTGGCCACCAGGATGCGCGGCTGGCCATGGTTGGAGAGCATGAACAACAGCTTCTGCTTGACCGCGAAGAACTCGCGGTCGTCCACCACGAACTGGCGGGCGCGCTTGTCGTACTCGTAGGCGAACAGGCCCTGCTCGCGCACGAACTCGGGGGTCAGGAACTGGTCGATGAAGGTGACGTCGTTGTGGGTGCGGCGCACCTCGAAGATCTTCTCCCGGCCGAGCATGGCGCCCGTGTCCCACTCGCGGCGCTCGCGCGGGTCGTCGCACTCGAGCCATTCTTTACCGAAGCGGCCCTTGTTCCAGCGCTCCTCGATGTGGCGGAACAGCTCCACGCCCATCTTGTAGGGGTTGAGCTGGCCCGGGGCGGTGGCCAGGGTGCCGCTGTTGTGATCGGCGTAGTCCACGATCTCGGCGTCCGTCATGATGTGACGGGTGGCCATGTGGGAGTGCCAGTAGGAGGCCCAGCCCTCGTTCATGATCTTGGTCTGGCCCTGGGGCGCGAAGTAGTAGGCTTCCTCCCGGACGATGGCGAGGACGTCGGCCTCCCAGGCCTTCAGCGGGGCGTGCTGCAGCAGGAAGAGCAGCACGTCGCGCTCGGGCTCGTGGGGGAAGTGCAGATCCGGCTTGCGCTCCTCCTCCGCCTTCTTGCGCATGGCCTCGAGGTACTCGGGCGGGTTGATGTACTTGTCCATGTAGGTCTTGGACGGGAGCTTCTGGGGGCCGTCCAGGACCGGATCGTACTCGGCCTCTTCCTCGGACACGGGCCGCTCGCGCGCGATGTGGGGGCGCATGGGATCGATGAGGTTGTCGATGGACAGGCAGGCGTCGAGGAAACCCTCCACCTCCTCCACCCCGACCCGATCCTGGTAGCGCCTCATCCGCGCCGCGTGGTTGGCCATCTCATCCAACATGCGGCGGTTCGTTGGCTTGAACCAGGCGTTCTGCTGGAAGAAATCCACGTGCCCGAACACGTGGGCCATGACCAGCTTCTGATCCATGAAGGTGTTGTTGTCCAACAGGTAGGCGTAGGAGGGCTCGGTGTTGATCACCATCTCGTAGATCTTCTGCAGACCCCACTCGTACCCGGTCTTCATACGCAGGTACTCCATGCCGAAGCGCCAGTGCGGGTACCGGGTGGGGAAGCCCCCGTAGGACGCGATCATGTTGATCTCGTCCCAGTTGCACATCTCGAAGATGGTCTCGCAGAACTGCAGGCCGTGATCGCGGGCGATGCCCTCGATCCAGGCGCGGGCCTCCTCCAGCTCCGGCGGCAGGCTGCGCAGATCCAGGCCGTGGACCAGGGTGGGTGACATGGCCTACCTCCCCTTGCCCAGCAGCTCGCGGATGCTGTCCATGATGGAATCGCGATCGGGGATGCGGGAGAGGATCACGCGCTCGTCGCCGGGGAAAGCCTCCTTGAGGTCGTTGTAGAACTGGCCGGAGCCGTAGTCGGAGTCCACCTGGCCGTAGCCGAAGAGGTTGGCCGCCGGGAGCATCTTCTCGGCCAGCAGCTTCATGCAGGTGCGGGTGTCGGAGCCGGACCAGTTGTCGCCATCGGAGAAGTGGAACATGTAGATGTTCCAGTCGGCCATGGGGTAGTCGGCCTCCATGATCTGCACCGCGAGCTTGTACGCGGTGGAGATGAGGGTGCCGCCCGACTCGCGGGTGCGGAAGAAGGTGTCGCGGTCCACCTCGCGGGCCGCGGCGTCGTGGATGAGGAAGCGGGTCTCGATGTTGCGGTAGTTGTGCTGCAGCCAGGTGTCGATCCAGAAGGTCTCGAGCCGCACGATGTCCTTCTGCTTCTGGCCCATGGAGCCCGAGACGTCCATCATGTAGAAGATGGCCGCCGCCGAGGAGGGCTCGTACTCGGTCTCGAAGGAGCGGTAGCGGCGATCCTCGCGGATGGGGATGATCACCGGGTGCTGCGGATCGTAGGTGCCGGCCGCGATCTGGCGCTTGAGCGCCTGGCGGAAGGTGCGCTTCACGTGGCGCAGGGACTCGGGACCCACCATGGAGATCCCGGTGTACTTGGACTTCGCGGCGTTGACCTCTTTCTGGCCGCGGGGCTGGATGCGGGGCAGCTCCAGCTCCTCGGCCAGGATCTCGGCCAGCTCCTCCAGCGAGATCTCCGCCTCGATCCCGTGCTCGCCGGGCTGGTCACCGGCCTCCTGGCCCACGGCATCGCCCTCCTCGCCCTCGCCCTGGCCCACGCCGCCCTGCTCGTTCTTGCCGTAGCGGAAGCGCGGGATGTGGATCTCGGGGATGGGGATGGAGACGACCTGCTTGCCCTGGCGCCCGATCATCTCGTCGGAACCCATGTACTTCTTGAGGTCCTTGCGGACGCGCCCCCGGACGATCTGCCGGAAGCGCTCCAGATCCTTGTCGATGGGGAGGACCACCGGGCCGACTCCTACTTGTCTTCCTTGGCGTCGCCGCGGGCGAAGATGCTGGCCACGTAGTTGAGCACATCCGTGGCGCAGACCTCGCAGTAGCCGTACTGCTGGATGAGCCGCTGCTTGACCACGTCGATCTTGGCCTGGGTCTCCTTGTCCACCACCTGGGAGACCAGCGTGGTCAGCTTGATGCTGTCCTTCTGGTCCTCGAACATCTTGAGCTCCAGCGCCTTGTGCAGGCGCTCGTTCATGGAGTAGTCGAAGGTCTTGTGGTCGATGGCCAGGGCCCCGATGTAGTTCATGATCTCGCGGCGGAAGTCATCCTTGCGGGACTCGGGGATGTCGATCTTCTCCTCGATGGAGCGCATCAGGCGCTCGTCGGGCTCGTCGTAGGCCCCGGTGAAGGCGTTCTTCACCTTCTCCTTCTGGGTGTAGGCCTTGATGTTGTCGATGTAGTTGGAGCACAGCCGCGAGATGGCGTCCTTGTCGGCCACGATCGCCTTCTGGACCTCGTTCTTCACCACGTCGCGGTACTCGTTCTTCACCTCGGCCAAGAGCGAGATGTACTTCTTGCGGGTCTCCTCGTCGGCCACCAGGGAGTGGTGGCGCAGGCCGCTCTCCAGCTCGTTGAGCACCATGAAGGGGTTGATGCAGGGCTGCTCGGAGTCCGCCACCAGGGCGTTGGAGATCTTGTCCTGGACGTAGCGGGGGGAGATGCCGTCCATGCCCTCGCGCTTGCTCGATTTCCGGAGCTCCTTGACGTTGTCCTCGGTGAACCCGGGCATGGTGCGACCGTCGTAGAGCTTGAGCTTCTGCAGCAGGGTGAGCTTGTACTGCTTGGGCTCCTCCAGGCGGGTGAGCACGGCCCACATGGCGGCCATCTCGATGGTGTGCGGCGCGATGTGCTTGGCGACCCGCTCGTTGTTGTAGTCCTTGCGGTAGATGCGCGCCTCGTTCTTCCAGGTGGTGATGTAGGGCACGTCGATGCGCAGGGTGCGGCCGTCGTAGAGCTTGAGCTTCTGCAGCAGGGAGAGCTTGTACTGCTTGGGCTCCTCCAGGCGGGTGAGCACG
>JBDRKM010000288.1:0-38370 GCA_043814015.1 Pseudomonadota bacterium | reverse complement strand
GGATGCCCAAGGTGACCGCTGACCCAGAGATCGCCACGTGCGCCACGAGAGGGGGGTCCTTCATCGTGGCGCCGGGGTGGTCCCTAGTTCGTGGCGCGGTTGACGTTCCAGGGGGAGCATGCACCTGGCGCACTACAGCCGGGTACCTCCCTCCCCGCCATGTGGCCGCCGGACATGACACCGAATGGCACCGGGGGGGCAGGCACGACCTGATGCCGGGCCCGGTGCATGATAGGCGCCGTACCTCTCCGCCCCACCGCATGGGAGATCGCCTCGCTGCCACCCAGGCTGACAGCGGCGGTGTCCCTTGCTTCCGGCTCTCGGACTCTGGTGACCCGCGTCCTGCTTCCACAGAAGCGGATGGCTTCTCCAAAACCAGCCGCTTCTGCGAAGAAGCATGGAAGCGCGCAGCGGTTCCTCATGGATTCTGTCCAGAAAGCGCCCGCCTGAGACCGACCTGGAGTGCCCGGCTGAGCGGCTTGGTGGACTCCCGCTCCGATTTACCGACCGTCCCGTGGGCGACGCCGAATAGCTTGGCCAGGGCGCGCTGGCTGAGCCCACGGGCCGCACGGAACCGCGCGAGGTCGGCGCCACAGAGGACTTCGTCACCGGGACCGCCTCCCTGGCCCACACCCGGAACCTCGTCCGACGCCGCCGACTGATTGGCCGCGAGTGGTGCTGACGGGTCGGTGGCTCGACCAGCAGAGGCAGGCCCCTCCATCGGAGCAGAAGGCCGGGTGGTTTCCGATGAACCCGGCGCCATGATGCCGCCCCTGCCACGCGAGGGAGCCGCGACCGCCCCCGTCTTTCGCCGACCCGCCGATGTGGACGCAGCCGCTGAAGGCGACTGTAGTGCGGAAGGCAATGCCGGGACTCCTGCATCAGCTCCGCGGACGGGCGCCACGACCTGCGGAGCGGAGCTCTGCGCCTTCGCTTCCCGCTCCAGTTCGGCGCGCTCGAGCGCGTTTGCCCTCTCCTCAGCCGCCAGCCGATCTCGCTCAGCCCGCTGCCGCTCGACGCGAGCACGCTCAAGCTCTGCCCGGAGCTTCCGCAACTCCTCCCGCTCACGCTCCGCAGCGGCGGCGCGTTCCTCCAAGGCCTGTCGCTCCTGCTCCCCTCGCCGACGCGCTTCGAGGGCCTCGGCTGCCAGTCTCGCGCTCTCCTTGCGCTGTTGCTCCAGTTGCTCCCCGATGGCCTGACGCTCGCGCTCGGCCCGCTGCTGGGCGAGACGCGCGGCCTCCAGGTCGGCCTCCGCTTGTCGCTGGGAGCCGGACACTCGACGAGCTGACCGTACTGGCCCCATGGCCGAAGATCGGCCGCGGTCCCCTTCCGCCTGTTGGACATGGGGCGCTCCCACAGGCGCACCGGACCGCAGCTTGCGGGCCTTGAGTACAGCAACGCGGTCTTCGGCGAGGTCGAGCAGGTCCGAGAGGCGCAGCCTCGCTTTCGTCCAGCCCTGGTTTGCGGCGAGACGGGCCTCGTCACGGAACTGGGCCATCAGGTCGAGCAACTCTCGCACGTCGGTGCAGCGTGCGACCGCCGCGCGCTGTTCCACGAAGTACTGGTCCGCTTTGTCCACTACCACCGCCGCCCGGCGAGGCGCCGCGCCTTGATGTCGGTGATCCTCCCGTCGACCAACTCGATGAGGTCACGCGCGCGGATCCTCCCCGCCTCCCGCGCCCCGCTCTCAGCAGTGGACCGGTACTCGGCACGCAGGGCCTGCAGCTCATGGATGTCATCGCAGGCTCTGATCCGCGCCCGTTCCCGACGAAAGACTTGCTCGATCTCCGCGAAGATGGCCTCCTCGTCCTCCTCCTCCACATCGTCGGAGTAGGTCTCGTCATCCTCGTCGTCGGTATCGTCGTCGGTCTCTTCGTCCCAGTCAGGGTAATCGCTCATTTTTTCTCCAGTGCCTCGGGTTTGACTAGCGGGTAGGTGTTGAGGCCCCGCCAAGCACGGGGTTCTCAGAGCCGCACCATCGGTCCCGCCGAGCCCGTGATGCGGAGGTGTGCTGAACGAAAGCGGCCTGACCCGAGTCGAGGCCGAGCGGCTCTTCGAGGCTTAGGAACGCGGGCACAGCCGCATCGACTGCGGCCACGCTGCCCGGCTCCGCCTGTGGACCCGCAGACTTTCGAGATCTCCTGATCCGACAGAGAACCCCGATGAGACCGGCCATGTTCTGGGCGATCTCATGTGCGTCCATCCTAGTGAGCGGACGTTGAGCGAACGGCTGAAAGACCTCGGCGGTGTAGTCGAGGAACGCATCGCTGCCCGCCACCGGGGTTGGCCTGCGCTCGTGTTCCTCGCTACCCAGAGACCTCATCCCATGCTCCTCGGTGCCTAACGCCCAGTCGTCGGGGCGGCTGGAGCAGGTGGCCAGAGACCGCGCTCGGCGAGCCCCAGCGTCAGCAGCTCGCGGACGAGAGTGGAGCGCCGCTGCCCGGCCCTCTCGGCAGCCTCATCGACTGCCCGGAGTAGGGGTGCTGGAACCCGCGCCCGGATGGTGGGCTGGCGGGCGTGGTCCTCAACAGTCGAGGTACAGGGCCTGTGCACAGTGCTCTCCTGCGGGTTCGGGAAAGGGGTTCGGGTTCGTGGGCGACCCACGACCGTGGCTCACGAGGACCACATTCCCGATCTATTCGGGTGCTTGCAAGGGTGCTTTTTGCAGTACGCATCGCAAGTACAAAAGCACAGACGCCCCACAGACACGCGCCGCCATGTACTTTTTCTCACCCGTCGCGTCACTCGAAGCCCGCTGCTCCGCCGATCATCCCCCGGCCGCTACCACCAGCGTAGGTCAGCGTTTGCGACGCCGAGGCTTGTCGTCGAGCATGGCGATGGCCGCTTCGTATCCCCTGGTGATCGACTCGAAGGGCTCCGGCAGGTCCGGCTCACCAGGCTGCCTCCGGTTGCCCTCTGACGCGGCGAGAACCCGCGCCATCACACGCGCCAGGCAGGCGGTGAACATCTCCGGCGAGATGTCGGAAGTCGAGGATGATTCTCGCTGGCAGGCGTGACGAAGCGCGGTCTCCAGTGCCCCGCCAGGCCTTGAACGTGGCCGCGGGTCAGCGAGGATCTGCTGGAACACCGCCTCGATGTCCGACATGGGGGCTGGCGAAGCACCGCTTCTCGGCGAAGGGATGCTGGTGACCGAACTCCCCCGCTGACGCGCTGGTGGCACTTGCCCGTTCTTCGCGGACTCGGCCCAGACTCGAAACCTCCGGTATGCAGCCTCCCCACGCTCAAGCCGTTCGCGGTTGGCAACACCGGACCTCGCAGGGCTCCTTTCTTCGGCTTCCTCTCGCCCTTCCGCCTGGCCTCCAGAAGCCTCTGAGAAAGGGACCGGCTCCGAAACGGCCCCGTCACCGCACAAGGCAGCAGCCACTCCCTCGGCGCCAGCAGAATCATCTTCCGAAGGAGGCGCGAGTGTGGACAGGGTGAGCTCACCAGCCTGGAACATGGCCAACCCACGCCCGAGAACGTCCTCCATGAACGCCTTCACGGACTTGGACTCCATCTCGCTGGATTGCCTGTGTCGTAGCGCATCCAGGCGCTCCCTCCAGCCGGGCTCACACCTCAGCTCGAGAGACCTCCCATCCTTGCTGGACATCTTCTGGTACGGTGATTCTCCCAGACGGCCGCCCTGTTCCATCCTCTCCATGGCGCGGGCGAGAATCAAACGGGCAACCGGTGACACGATCCCAGCCTCGTTCCCGAGGGCGCCATCCATGGAGAGATCCTGGAGCCGATCCCACAGCTCACGATCGACCTTGAGGGTGACTTTCCAGCCCTTGCTCTGCGAGCCGTTCGACTTCATGGCGTCGTGCCTCCAAGAGATGGACAGCGGCGGTCTCTTCCGTTCTCCACTGACCCGTCAGTGCCCTGACATGACCGCCGCCGACGCTGGAGCGCGAACGCTCCCATCGACACCCCGGCGCACCTGGACGAGTTGGCCGTCGAGTGAACCCGATGTGCCGAGCGCCGCGTCAACTCGGGCCGCCAGGTCGGCGAAGTCCCTGTTGAAGGAACAGACGATGATCCCGGCGTGATCTGGCGCCTCGCTGTGGAGCCTGATGAAGTCCCTTCGGTTGAACGTCACGACCGCGCGCCCGAGCGCCTTGGAGAAATCCAGCACCTCGGAGTCGGGGATGGCCCGGTTCGATTTCCCCGCATCGTGGGTCGTGAGGACATCGTGCCCCAGCTCGCGTAGGCGCTCCACCGCCGGCTGCGGGAAGTTCTCATTGGAATAGAGGCGAGCCATCAGGCCTCCCCGCGCTGGTCGGTCAGGTCGCACTCGACCTCGTCCCGATGCTCCCGGAGGTACACCCGGGCCGCCCGGAGATGGAAAACGGTCAGGGCCGGAAAGGCCGCCAGCACCTCTCCGTCAGAGGCGTTCTCTCGCCAGAACGCGAGCAGGGTCCAGAGAGGGATCCGCGTACCCGACAGGCACGCCCGGCCGCCGCAGACACCTGGAGTCCGCACGACTCCGATGCTCTCCTCCACCAGCCCAGCCAGCTCCTGCTGGAGCAGGTTCGGGTTCCGGCAGACGTGGAACGCCCATCTGCCCATCTGGCCCCAGTTGTTGACCGCTTCGAGCCAGCGCTTCGTGGCCTGGTGCTTCTGGCGGGTCTGCTCGTCCTCGAACCCCTTGACCTCCAGGATCAAGGTGCGGCCGTCCACGAGGCGCACGAGGAAGTCGGGCTGGTACAGGTGCTGGACCTTGAGGAACTCGTAGGGGATGACGAAGTCCAGGTGGTCGTTGCGTGCGTAGAACGCGACCGCCTCCGAGGCCTCCAGATGGAAGGCGGCGCACTGCTCCCAGGTCTGGGTGTCCGCCACGACATGGTCGATGTGGCTCTTGGTCGCGTCGAAGCACGGGCGGGTCGTCTTGAAGCTGACCCCCGCGGTCGAGGTGCGTGGGGTGATGCGGTTGAGGAGTGGTAGCAGCGGAGGCTCGCCCTCGGCCGTGTCCGGCTGGATCGCATCGACCAGGCGGTCCACGACGTACATGACGTAGCGCTCCAGGCCGATCTCCCGGTGGTCCTCGACGCCGTTCCAGTCCACGCGACGCTGAACGAACCTCTCCACGATCCGGTAGACCTGCGGGAAGAGCTGGTGCCGTGATGCATGCCGCAGTTGCCCCCCCGCTGATGCGGCGGTCGTGAGCGCTACCACCACCCGCCTCGCGATCTCGAACTGGATGGTCTGGATGTGGGTTCTCTCGTAGAACTCCCTGCGGTCCTGCATCTCCGCGAGGCCAGGGCCGTGGGATGAGGGCGCCCCGACCTGGTAGCCCACGGTGGGCTTCACGAAGACACCCGTGGGCGTCTGGTCGGGGGTGAGGCGGAGGATCTCGACCGTGTCCACGTCGCAGCGGATCAGGCCCTTCTTCAAGGCGAAGACGTACCCGTCCACCACCGGGAACTCGATCTCGTAGGCACGTCGCTCCTCGCGCGCGCGGACCCAGGTGGTCGGCTTGTCTTCTCCCTCCGGCCCCGTCGTCGAGCGGCCCTTGAAGGGGATGACGCTGAACGGGATCCCGTAGACATCGACGTACTCGGGCCGGAAGAGCCCCGTCTCGGGGTCAGGTTCGTAGTCCATGCGCCGGAGCCCGCGGCCCACGACCTGCTCGCACAGCAACTGGCTCCCGAAGGCCCGCAGGCCGAGGATGTGGGTGACGTTGTTGGCGTCCCAGCCCTCGGTGAGCATCGAGACGGACACCACGCACCGGATGTGCTCCCCGGGCTCTCCCGGCTTGCCGACCGTGTCTACGATGCGCCGAAGCTGCTGGGCCGCCTCGTCGCGCGTGGTAGCAGAGTCCTCGCTGTCCGCCTGCGCGAGCAGCTTGCTGTCGATGCGGAGGGTGTGCCTGCGTGTCGGGGTGTTGGTGAACTCCTCGAACACGGCACTCGGCTCGTAGACGGTCCGCATCTTCTTCCTGGACTTACCGCCCTCGTCCTCCGTGTACTCCTCCTGGTGCTCGCCGCTGATCTTCTCGTAGAACAGCTCGGCGATGTCGGTATTGTCGCAGACGAGGATCAGCACCGGCGGAACCCGACCGCGCCCGGCCTCCTCGATCTGGCTGAAGCGGCTCTTCCACTGCGCCGCCAGGGTGGTCAGGGCGTCCTGGGCCTCGCGCCAGACAGCTTCCGGCCTCGGCTTCCGCGCTCGGCCTGGCAGCCGGTCCGCCGGCTGGAGCCGCTCAGCGATGTTGTGCCAGAGGCGAAAATACTTGGGCTCCGGGCGGCCGGTGGTGTCGCTCACCGGCAGACGCGGGATCTTCACGATGCCGCACTCGATGGCGTCCACCAGCCCGAAGTCGCTGATCAGCCACGGGAATGGGGTGCCCTCTGGATGGCCGCTGCCGGAGATGTGGAAGGGTGTCGCAGAGAGGTCGGTGCAGAAGCGGATTCCCACCCCCCTGTTCAAGCGGTCGAGCCCTTCCACCCAGACCGTGGCCTCCTCCAGTTCGTCCTTCGCTTCGTCCTGGACGCTGCGATCCGTCGGCGGGCGCCAGGCGTGGTGGGCCTCGTCGTTCATCACGAGCAAGGGCCCTCGATCAAAGGCATCACCGAGGACTCGGCGGGCGAAGGCCTCGTCGCTCTCCTCCCCCTTGTCCACCACGGTGTAGGACCGACCAGCCTCGACGTGGGGGCCCTCCGGGGCGAGCTTGTGCCAGTTGAGGACCCGGACCTGCCCCGGTCGGAGCAGGGACCGGTACTGCACAGGGACCAGATCGAAGGCGTCGTAGTAGTTGTCGGGTTCCTCCGGCAGCAGGACCTTGAGCCGCTCGCGCACGGTGAGGTTGGGGCCGACCACCAGCACGCTCGCAGGGAACCGGGTGTCGGATGGCATGTACCCGCGATTGCAGAGGGTCCAGGCGGAGAGCATAGCCATGACGAGCGTCTTGCCGCTTCCCGTGGCCATCTTGGCCCCCAGGCGGCGCAGACCCGGCCCATCGGCCGGGGCGTCCATGAGCGCGTCCAGGGAGCGCGGGTAGAAGCGCCTCGGATCGCTGGGTGCCCACTCCCGAACGTCGTCCGGCAGCGTCCACCGCTGCCTCTGCAGCCGGCCCTTCATCACCTCGGGCATGAAACCGCAGGCGTACCTGCCTGCCATGTTCGGCGTCTGATCGAGGATGATCTCGCCGAGGAAGATGACGGTCTCCACGGCCTCCAGTTGGCAGAAGAACAGCCTCCGCGACCTCCCTGGCCGATTCCAGTGGGCCAGCAGCGCCTTGGTGACGTGGGTGGCCCCCCGGTAGCCAGCCTTCCTCCAGGCCTTGACATCGGCTCGGAGCCAGTTCACCAGCGGCAGGTCCTCGCTCTGCTCCTGCGCGAGGAGGCTGAGCTGCGCCGTCCCCGTCCGCTCGGTCTTGTACCAGTACTCCGCACGACGGCGGAACTCCCAGATCTCGGCTTCCCCCGCCCGCGGACCTTCCCGGAAGTAGTGCCACTGCCTGTCCGGCTCGAGGTAGGGGCTGCACAGGATGGGCTGCTCGACCGCCTGGACGGGAGTCTCGGGCTCGCCGCCTCGCCGCCGCTGACTGGAACGTGGCGGTGCCATGGGCTACCCCGCCACCGGCAGGTCGTGGACGCGCATCACCTCGTTCCCGCGGGGATCGATCACCTTGACGGCGACCCTGCGGCTTGGACCGGGGGTGAAGCGCATGGACTCCTTGCCCGAGAACTGCTCGAAGGCCCCCTCCTCCACCGTGCCCTTCAGGGCCCGGGCCAGCTTGGCCCACGCGGAGCGGTCCGGGAAGAACGCCTGTGAGACGCAGAACGTGCGGCCGTCGTAGTCGATGTCGAGGAACCAGGCCGCGACCTTGTCCGCGCCCGTGGGGATGAGGGCGTTGGAGAGCGGGTCGTAGACGTCCATGCCCTCCATGTGCGCGACGTACTCACCGCCGCCGACGGCCTCGATCCGGCTCCGGGGAGAGCCGAAGACGGTGAAGATCTGGCTGGCGGGGCTGTCCTTGAGCAGATCCTCCATCTGCACATCGGGCCGGATGTGTGCCAGGTGGGTGCGCACCACCGGGTCCAGGTCGTCCTCGATGCGCCCGGTGGCCTCCGCGTCGAAGGCGAAGCCCGCCATCACCAGGTCATCGAATCCCGCCCGCGCGGCCGCGTGGATGGCCTGATCGACGGCCCTGGCCGTCACCGGCCCGTACTGGGGTCCGATGCAGATGGCGACGCGGCGGGGTTCGCCCTCACCGAGCACCCACTCGCCCTCCCCGTGCAGGACGCCCCCGTTGCGCCTTTCGAGGCTCTCGAACTGGACCTGCTTGTTGTCCATGAATCGGACGCCATCAGACCTCAACAGGCGCAGCATCTTTTCGACGTACGCCTCCAGGTTCACCGCCTCGGTGCAGATCTCTGGGCCGCCATCGGCGGCGAACAATGGAAGGCTGCCCTCGGGAGCCTCGATGGGAGACGGCTCGTCCAGGGTCTGTGCGGCGGGCTCTACCCCCTCGACCGTGAAGGGCCCGCTCACGCGGAGGATCTTCCTGTCAATCTCTGGCTGGTCGACGAGCACCTCCTGATCGCCACTCCGGTCGATGCAGGCCTTGACCTCGTCCATCTTCGCCCGCCACGCGGTCCGGAAGGCGACGAGCGCATCCTGGAGTGGCTGCGGCCAGTCAGGGTCGGTGTCGAAGGGCACCTCCCATTCCTGCCAGCGATCCTTGGGCAGTTTCCAGCGGCGCGTATCGGCGTCGGTGACCGGGTCGTCAGGATCCCTGGCCCGGGACTTCACCAGGAGCTTGTGCTCCAGGGCCTGGCGGACATCGGGGGTGACGGTGCCCAGGGCCGCGTTCAGCGCCGCCAGGCAAGCCCCCAGAACCGGAGCGTGGGCCTCGATGATGGGGTCCAGCGCCTTGTTCTGGGCGATGCCCCCGAGCGTGACGTGGGGCACCGTCTTGTTGACGAAGCCACCCCCAACGCCCCGAGAGGGGTCGCACAGCCGGAAGAAGTCGTAGGTCGCGGTCAACATGCGCTGGCGGGCGACGAACAAGGCGACGCGACTGCTATCGATGGCGATCCAGCGGCGCCCCCACTGTTCGGCGACGTAGGCCGTGGTGCCCGATCCGCAGGTCGGATCGATGACAAGATCGCCGGGGTCAGTGGTCATCAGCAGGCAACGCTGGATGACCGCAGGACTGGTCTGCACCACGTAGACCTTCTGCGGGCTGCCTCCCACATCCGTCCAGATATTCGTGATCTCGTACGCCGGGAAATCGTCGATGAAACGGACGTATCGAATGGTCTTCCCTGTAGACTGAATCCGATTACTACCGTTGAGGCGGTCAAGCCCCTCAGGAGTGGTCTTCCAGTGGGCAGAAACGCCAGGCAAGTAGGCCCTTCCCTGGAAGCGGTACTCAACAGTGGTGTTCGGCCGGTATTCATCGGAGCTGAGGCGTGTGAGCTGAAACGGGCGGGCCACCCTTGGGATGAGTGCGGGGTCATCCTTCTCCTGCCGTGAGAGCGGCCGTCGGGCCCCATCTGGAAACTCGGCTTGGTCATAGCGCTCGCCGCTCCCCTGGCCGATCCCGACCTGCTTTCCAAGGTGGAGCTGCCGGTACTTGCACCGGGGCTTGTCCTTCGCGTACCACAGGATGTAGTCCACCACGGTCTTGAGACCTGAGGTCCCCAGCCCGCCCGTCTTCTGGACCACGATCTCCGCCATGCAGTTGGCGGGGCCGAATACCTCGTCCAGCACCAGGCGGACCCGGTGGACGTTCTCGTCTCCGATCTGGACGAAGACGCTGCCCGTCTCGGCCAGCAGGCCGTGGGCCACCCGCAAGCGGTCCCGCAGGTACGACAGGTAGGTGTGGACCCCCAGCTCCCAGGTGTCCCGGAAGGCCTTCACGACCTCGGGCTCCCGCGTGAGGTCCGAATCCTTGTCCTTCACGTCGCGCTCGCCGACAACGGGCTGGAAGTTCGAGGAGAAACGGATGCCGTAGGGCGGATCGATGTAGATCATCTGGACCTTGCCGGCGAGATTCTCCCGCACGGCCAGCGACGACATCACGGCGAGGCTGTCGCCCAGGATCAACCTGTTGGCCCAGCCCACATCGTGCTGGTAGAACTGCACCGCCTCCCGATACGACTGCTCTGGATCCGCGAAGAGGCTCCGCTGGGGAGCCTGCCTGGCGGCCACCTGGAGGATGGCCCGCGCGCTCACCCGTTCGTGGATGTGGAGCGCCACCGGGTCGACCTCGACCCTCTTCTTCTCGCGCTTGCCCGCCCACTCCTGCCACGGATCAGCGCGCCGGACCGCGTCCACCAGGGCACGCAGCTCGGGTTTCTTCAGCGCGGCGCCCAGCGCACGCTCCAGGAGGCCTTGCAGCTCCTTCTCCAGCACCTCCAGGCCATCTTCAGGACGCGGGTTTCTCAGTTCGAGGAGGGCCTGTCCCAGCGCCGTGTCGATGATCCTCGGGATGTCATCCGGCATCCCAGACTGGTCGAACCGGAGCACCGGTGGCAGGTGGGCGTCGTACTCGTAGATCTGCTTGCGGAGCCGCTCGACAGTGCCGCGGCCGGCGATGCCGGCTGGCGGGTTGTTCTTCCGCATCGCGTCGTGCCGGTAGTCCCGCGCGTCCGCCGCGCCTTGTGCCCTCGCGGTTTTCCTCGCCATGTTCGTACCCCCTCAACCCTTGGTGGAGTCTGCGGTGCCGGACTGACCCGCCTTGGCTTGTCGCTCAGTCTCGGCTTCGATCCAGCGGTCGATCCGTGCCCTGTGGAACCGCCATGAGCCCCGGACCTTGAAGGCTGGGATCACCCCCTCGCGCGCCATGCGGTACACCGTCTGCTCGCCGACCTTCAGGTACTCGGCGACCTCGGCCAGGGTCAGGATCTCTTCGGGCATGGTCTGCCTCGCATAGGCGGGGAATCGGGAAACAGAGTATATCAAGGTTGACCATCCTTGGTCAGCAGCTATCATCCGTGACCGGAAAAGCACCAACAGGTTTCCCGCGACAGGCACCCCCACGACAAAGCTCGCCCACCCCGAGGACAACCGATGCCATCCCGTCCCCGAGCTACCTGGGCCCAGCAGGCACCTCCCTCAGCACCAGCTTCCCCGAAGCGCCGCCACGCCGTCCTCTACGCGCGCGTGTCCTCCAAGGACCAGGAGCGGGAGGGCTTCTCCATCCCGGCCCAGCAGCGGCTGCTCCACGAGTACGCCGAGCGCAACGGCCTGGACATCGTCGAGGAGTTCGTGGACGTGGAGACCGCGAAGCGTACGGGCCGCACGAACTACGTGCGGATGCTGGCCTGGTTGAAGCGCAACAACAAGACCTGCAACACCCTCCTCGTGGAGAAGACCGACCGCCTCTACCGGAACCTGAAGGACTGGGTCAACCTCGATGGCGGCGGCCTTGAGATCCACCTCGTCAAGGAGGGGACCGTGCTCTCCGACGAGGCTCGGTCGTCCGAAAAGTTCATGCACGGCATCCGCGTGCTCATGGCCAAGAACTACATCGACAACCTGTCCGAGGAGGCCACCAAGGGGATGCTGGAAAAGGCACAGCAAGGCCTGTGGCCCACGAAGGCGCCGCTGGGCTACCGGAATGTTGAGGGCCAGGACGGCAGGCGGACCATCGAAGTCGACACCGAACGCGCCCCGCTCGTCGTGAAGCTCTTCGAGTGGGTGGCCCAGGGCGGCTGTTCCCTCCAGCAGGCCACAGACCGAGCCCGCCAGGCGGGCTTACGGATGCGGAAATCCGGCAACATCGTCGGCAAGGCCAGCATCCACCGCATCCTGCGCAACCCTCTCTACTGCGGTGAGATCGTCTGGCATGGCGAGAGCTACCCGAGCCGCCATCCGGCCCTGGTCTCGCGGGAGCTGTGGGACCGGGTGCAGGACGCGATCGACGGGCGCAACCAGCACCAGCGCGACAAGGACCGCTGCCACGAGTTCGCCTTCTCCGGGCTCGTGACCTGCGCTCACTGCGGCTGCGCGCTCTCGGGCCAGATCCAGAAGGAGCGGTACGTCTACTACCACTGCACAGGGTTCAAGGGAGACTGCGGCGAGCCCTACGTCCGCGAGGAAGTCCTCGCGGAGCAGTTCGCCGGACACCTTCGAGTCCTGCGGGCACCCGATACCGTGATGGAGTGGCTCAAGCGCAGCCTGCGGGAGAGCCACGGCGATCAGGAACGGTTCCACACCGAGGCCGTCGCGTGCCTGGAGGGGGAGTGTGCCCGGCTCCAGAGGCGCATCGAGGCGGCGTACCTGGACAAGCTCGACGGCGTGATCGACCTGGCCTTCTTCGAGGGCCGTTCCGCGGAGTGGCGGGCAGAGCAACGGGAGCTGCGGCGCCAGATCGTCAAGCACGAGCAGGCGAACCAGGTCTACCTAGAGGACGGGCTCCTGCTGCTGGACCTCGGGCGCGAGGCGGGGCGATCTGTTCCTCGCCGGGACCTCCGAGGAGCGGAAACAGATCCTCCGATTCATGGTTTCGAACTCGACCTGGGGCGACGGCGAGCTGAAGGTCGAGTGGCGACTTCCCTTCAATCTCCTTGAGGAATTCGCGCGTGCCAGCGAGTCGGACACCCCCACCGAGGAGACCTCAGAGGGGGTGCCGTCCCGTATGGCGATCCCAACGGGATTTGAACCCGTGTTGCCGGGATGAAAACCCGGTGTCCTGACCTGGCTAGACGATGGGATCGAAGGTCAGCCGCCGCAGGGTGGGCCGCACAGGACTCGAACCTGTGACCCACGGCTTAAAAGGCCGGTGCTCTACCACCTGAGCTAGCGGCCCAAGCCCACGGCCCCGCCGAGTTATCGCTGCAGGCACCGCGTGTCAAATGCCCGTGTCCCACTCAGGCGCGACGATCCAGATGGGGGCGCACAGCGCGTAGCTGGGCATGTCCGGGTAGACGATGGCGTAGTCACCCTCGGGGGCCTGGTCGGGCCAGCCGGCGTCCATCAAGAACCAGCGCTCGTCACCGAGAAGGCGCTCGATACGCTGCTCCACGACCACTGGTCCAGCCTCCTCGGGCGTGGCGACCCACAGCTCGCGGCTCTCGGCCAGTAAGCGGACGCGGGAGACAGGCACCCAGTCCGCGGCGCGCACGTTGATGTCGAAGCGGATGGGATCGCCGGGGGAGGCGATGAGGGTCTCTCCCGGACCGGCGCTGCCCCAGCGGCTCTCGACCAGGAGGTCGATCAGGGGGCCGCTGCTGACGCAGGTGCGGCCGTCGACCACGGCCTGCAGGAGAGCTTCCGGGGTCTCCTCAGCGGGCAGGACGAGGGTGCGGGCGGCGCCCAGGGCGCCGTCGGCCAGGCGGACACCGTGGCTGGAGGCGAGCGGTGCGAGACGCGCGCCGGCGTCGAGCAGGGCGAGCCAGTCGCGCAGGACGGCCTGGGTGTTCCAGGGGTCGGCGGGGCTCAGGACCTCGATGGCGGCGATGTCGAGGACGGTGCCGCCGCCAGGGCCGGTGGCCCGCAGAAAGGCGTTGGCCTGGGGATCGTCCAGGGCGGCGCGGTCGAAGTCCCAGGCGGCGAACAGGCCCCTCCCCTGCCCCGCCACGCCTTCGGCGCGCGGCGCGAGCAGGGCGGTGAGGACGGCTCCCTGGGAGGAAGCCTGCTCGATCCAGGCGGCCGCAGAGAGGCCCGCGCCGGGCAGCGGGGCCGATGCGGGGGCGGCCAACAGCCAGCCGTCGCCCTCGGGGGCGCCCTGCCAGGGCACATCCAGGGTGCCCAGGGTGCCTGCCAGGGCGATCTGGCCCTCGCAGGCCGGGCTGGCCGCGGTGAGCGCGTCGTCCTCGCCGCGCACGAAGAGGTCGATGCGCTCGGCGCACAGGGCGGCGGCCACGTCGGCCGGGTCGTCACCGCCGGGGACAGTGGCCCCGGAGGCGGTGGCCGGGTCGATGGAGCGCCAGGCGCCCGGATCGAAGGTGTCGGCCGGCAGGACCAGGCCCAGGCCGTCCTGGTAAGGCACCCGCAGCTCGCCCACGGCGATGGGCGCGAAGGGGCCGCGGGAGGCGATCACCCGGTAGGCGCCCTCTGGCAGCTCCAGGCGCACGGCGCCGCCAGAGGTCCAGGCGCGGTTGCCTGCCACCAGAGGGGTGGGATCGGGGCCCCAGACCTGGAGCGCCGGGTCGTCGGTGGCACCGAGGCCGGCGACGGTGAGGCGCACGGGCTCGGTGTTCGCGGCGCCGTCGGCGGCGGCGAGGGCCACGGTGACGAGGGTGCGCACCGCCGCGGCGGCATCGAGGAGGGCCTCTGCGGGGCCGACATCATCGACGGTGACCTCGACAGGCGCGCCGGGGACCCCGCCGTAGGAGGGGGTGATCCGGTAGGTGCCCAGGGGCAGGGTGGCGTCGATGGTGTCGCGCGCCTGGGACGCCGCGGCGGCCGCCACGGGCAGCACGCCGCCCGCCTGGATCTCGCCGTCCTGGCCCAGGTAGCGGGCCGGGTCGAGGCGCTCGAAGACGACCTCCATGGCCAGGGAGGGTTCCCGGGAGAGGGTGAGGCCGCCCACGCTCCGCAGGCCCAGCTCCAGCGGCGCGGTGCCGCCGCGGGCCCCGAGCAGCGCGACGACCTCGGCGGTCACGGCGGATGGGTCGCTGCCAGTGGCGGTGAGGTAGCTGCGGGCCCATGTGCGCTGCTGGCCCTGGTTGAGGGTGCCGCCGCCGCCCGGGGGCGGCCCCAGGGTGACAGCGCGCAGCGCGCCGGTGGTGTCTGCCAGGGCCTCGAAGCGCAGCGTCTCGCCCTGCCCGGGGACCACGGCGTAGGAAGTGGGCGCCGCGTCGCTCCCGGCGAAGGCGATCCATGGCACCACCACTGCCTGACCAGGGACGAGGTCGAGCCCCCATCCGGGGGTGGGGGCGAAGGGCGCGAGCTCGCCCCCGCCGGCCAGCACCAGGTCGCACAGCGGCGCGAGCTGAACGGCGATGCCAGACTGGTTGGCGACCGTGGTGTCGATCCGGAGGGCGGGTGAGAAATCCACCATGCTCCAGCGGGTGGTGACGACGAGATCCGGGATCAGCCCGGTCGGGCCGACCGCGAGGCCCAGCCGACCACCCGGATCGAGGAGGCGCCCGGTGGCCTCGATGCCGCGGCCATCGGCGCTGATGTCCGCGGTCTGGTAGAACACCCGCACCCCGGGATCACCGTCGATGACCTGCACGGCCTGGAGGAAGCCGTCCAGGCCGCCCTCCGGGGCGAAGTCGAGCAGCGTGCCGCCGGAGGGAGCCTGGCGGTGCTGGCGCGGCAGCCCCGTGGCGGGGTCGAGGCCAATGTCGTCCATCAGCGCGACCACGAGGCCGTTGGAGAGGCGCAGGTCGCCAGGCAGGCCCTCGGCGCGGGGACCCAGGAGCAGGGGGGCGTCGTCGGTACCGGCGCGCTGGGCGCGCACCAGCCAGCGGGTGGCGGGCGCGTGGTCGGCGCCAGAGGAGGGCGGCTCGCAGGCGGTGAGCGCGAGGGGGAGGAGGAGGCACCCCCCTCGGGGACCTCACCTGCGCACCTTCCGCAGCCCGGCCTTGGCGTCCGCGTTGCCCGGCTCGATCCGCAGAGCCTCCTCGTACTCACGGCGCGCGTTGGCGATGAGGCCTTGATCGGCGCAGAAGTCGGCCAGGGCCAGGCGAAAGCGCACGGTGCGCGGGGAGAGCTCAGTCGCCCGCCGAAGCAGCTTCATGATCTCGCGATCATCTCGATCTTCCTCGGAGGACTGCATCAGCCGCGCGAGCTGGAAGTAGGGGTCGGCCTCGGGGGGGTTGGCATCGCAGGCCTTCTGGTAGTTCTGGATGGCCGCCTTGAGGTTGTGGTACGAGAGGGCGCTCTCCGCGAGCTGGATGAACTGGCGGGCCTTCTGCTGGCGACCCTTCGGGTCGCACTCCTCCCAGAGCTGGCGGTAGCGGACGTCCTCGGGATCGAAGGTCATGGCGACGTAGGCGTTGGAGGCCGCCGCGATCCAGTTGCCGGCCTCAGCCTCGCGCTCCGCGGCCTGATGATAGCGGCGGGCGCGGCTTACGCGGACCATGACCTGCTCGTGGATGCGCTCCATCCCGGGGATGCGGCCCCTGCGGCGGCGGCGAGGGCGCGCGACCAGCACCTCCTGAGCGGCCCTGACGCGCTCCTCTTCGCTGCGCTGGCGCTCGACGCTGAAGCGGATCTCGTGCTCGGCACCCTCGGCCACCGCCCCGGACGGGCCTTCCTCGCCAGCGCCCGGCCGGGTGGGCGCTGGCTTGATGTCGGCGCGCGCCAGGGTGCCGTGCTCCTGGTCGTAGTCTGCTCGCCGGCGCGAATCCGTGAGCACGGTGTAGGCGCGGTTGACGCCGACGAAGATGTCCTCGAGCTTCTGTTTGTAGGATCCGATGTTGCGCCGGTAGAACTGGTCGGGGTGCCAGCTACGGGAGAGCTCGTAGTAGACCTTGCGGATGTGCTGCACGTCGGCGTCGGGGGAGACACCCAGGATGGAGTAGACATCGCCCTTCCGGACGCGCGCGTACAGCTCGTCGATGGCCTCGCGCTCGGCGGGGATGAGGTCGGAGTCCGGCAGCGGGTCGGGGGCCTGGGGCGAGGACGCGCCGGGTTCGGGGGGGCTGTTGCCTGCCATGCCGCTCCTAGAGGATGAACCTTGCGAGGTCGGTGTCGGCCACCACGTCCGAGAGGCGTTCTTCTACCATGGTTTCATCTACGAGGACACGGGCCCCGCGCCAGGAGGGGGAGGAAAAGGCGATCTCCTCCATGAGACGCTCCATGACGGTCTGCAGGCGCCGGGCGCCGATGTTCTCGGCCCGCTCGTTGACCTCGGCGGCGAGGGCGGCGATGCGATCGAGGGCTCCCTCGGTGAACTCCAACGCCACGCCCTCGGTCTCCATCAGGGCCGTGTACTGGCGGATCAGAGAGGATTCAGGCTCCACCAGGATGCGGCGCAGATCCTCGCGCCCCAAGGGTTCCAGCTCCACCCGCACGGGGAAGCGCCCCTGCAGCTCGGGGATGAGGTCCGAGGGCTTGCTCACGTGGAAGGCGCCCGAAGCGATGAAGAGGACGTGGTCCGTGCGCACTGAGCCCCAGCGGGTCTGGACGGTGCTGCCCTCGACGATGGGCAGGATGTCGCGCTGCACGCCCTCGCGGGAGACGTCGGGGCCGCGGGTGCCACCCTGGGCGGCGATCTTGTCGATCTCGTCCAGAAAGATGATGCCCTCCTGCTCAGCCTTGCGGATGGCGATGTCCGCGACCTCAGCGTCGGACACGAGGGCTTCGAGCTCCTGCTCGCGCAGCAGGCGGCGCGCCTCCTTGACGCTCACTTCGCGCTTGTGGGTGCGCCGTGGGAGGATCTTCTCGAGGATGTCTCCGACCCCGGGGCCACCCTCGTTCCCCTGTCCGGGGACCTGGAAGATGGGGATGCCGCCGCTCGGGACCGCGATGTCCACCTGGACCCGCCGCTCATCCAGGGCGCCCTCCTTGAGCTGGGCCCGCAGGGTCTCGCGGCCAGAACCCGGGGAGCGACCTGGCGGGGAGGGCAGCAGGATGTCGAGCAGACGCTCCTCCGCGGCGCGCTCCGCATCGCCCGCCCTGCGCGCCATGGCCTCCTGCCGGGCCAATTTGATGGACTCCGCTACCAGATCGCGCACCATGGACTCGACATCACGACCGACGTAGCCGACCTCGGTGAAGCGGGTGGCCTCGACCTTCACGAAGGGGGCATTGGCCAGGCGAGCGAGCCGCCGCGCGATCTCGGTCTTGCCACAGCCGGTGGGGCCGATGAGGATGATGTTGCGCGGGGTGATCTCGTCGCGGAAGCTCTCGTCCACGGCCAGGCGCCGCACGCGGTTGCGCAGGGCCACCGCCACCGTGCGCTTGGCCGCGGCCTGCCCGATGATGTAGCGGTCGAGCTCCGCCACGACCTGTGCCGGGGTGAGGGCGCTCTCGGGGATCTGCTGGACCGTCTTCATGGGGCGCGCTCCGCCTCCAGGACCGTGATGTGCTCGTTGGTGTAGATGCAGATACCGGCGGCGATCCCCAGGGCCTCCCGGGCGATCTCCGGAGCCGACAGCGCGCTGTGCCTGAGCAGGGCCCGCGCCGCGGCCAGGGCGTAGGGCCCGCCAGAGCCGATGGCGGCCACGCCGTCGTCCGGCTCCAGCACCTCTCCCTGCCCCGAGATCAGCAGCAGGTGCTCCCGGTCACCGACCAGGAGCATGGCCTCGAGCCGCCGCAGGACCTTGTCGCTGCGCCAGTCCTTGGCCAACTCCACCGCGGCCCGCAGGAGCTGCCCGCGGTGCTCGGAGAGCTTCTGCTCGAAACGCTCGAACAGGGTCATGGCATCGGCCGTGGAGCCGGCGAAGCCCGCGATGATGCCCTTGCCGAGCGGGCGCACCTTGCGCGCGCCGCCCTTGAGCACGGTGTTGCCCAGGGTGACCTGCCCATCCCCCGCGAGGGCGCAGCGCCCATCGCGCAGAACGCCGAGGATGGTGGTGCTGCGCATGCGCTGCTCGCTCACATCGCCTCCAGTTCCACGTCGGGGGGAGCCTAACCGGAACGACGAGCGCTCACTCCTCCCCTCCCCGCCCCCCCCGCTTCGCATGCGGATGCGCCCGACGGTGGGCGTCGAGGAGCTGCTCCACGGAGACGTGGGTGTAGCGCTGGGTGGTGGACAGGCTGCTGTGGCCGAGCAGCTCCTGGATGGAGCGCAGGTCGGCGCCGCTGGCCAGCATGTGGGTGGCGAAGCTGTGCCGCAGCGCGTGGGGGTGGACCCCCATGAGCCCGTTGTTCACGCCGGCGTCGCGCACGATGCGGTGGATGGCGCGCACCGAGAGGCGGCCGCGATGCCGGTTGAGGAAGAGCGGCGTGTCGCGGGGCGCCTGGGACTGCTCGTCCATCCAGGCGGCGAGGGCGTGGGAGGCGGGGGGGCCGAAGGGAACCCGCCGCTGCTTGCCCCCCTTGCCGGCCCGCACCAGCACCAGGCCCTGGGCGAGATCGATGTCGCCACGGTCCAGGGCGGCGAGCTCGGCCGCGCGCAGCCCCGCGCCGTAGCCGAGCTCCAGCAGGGCCTCGTTGCGCAGCAGGAACCAGCCCCCCTGGGTGGGGTTCTCCACCAGCTCGGAGGCCTCGTCCACCTGCAACACCCGCGGGATGCGGCGTGGCACGTGCGGGCCGCGCAGGCGGGCGCTGGGGTCGTCGCGCCGCAGGCCGGCGCGCACCAGGTGGCGGTAGAAGCTCCGCACGACGGCCAGACGCCGCGACTGGCTGGCGGGCGCGCCAGGCGGGCGGGAGGCCAGGAAGGCTCTCAGCTCGAAGAGCGTGGCTCCAGGTACGCCCTCGTCGTCGCGACCCCTGCGCGCCCGCAGGAAGGCCTCGAGCCGCTCGAGCTCGCCGCGGTACGCCCGCAGGGTGTGGGTGGAGGCCCCACGCTCCACGCGCAGCCACTCCAGGAACCGCTCGATGGAGGGAGACCCTACCCGGGCGGGCGAGCCCCACCGGGCGGTGTCGTGGTCTCCGGGAGCCGCGCGTGCCATGCCGTCAACATAGTCGAGCGAGCCCCGAAGATCGTCCCGCGACCCCTGGAAGGCCTGCGGAGGGCGGGGTAGAGCGCTTGCGCCGGGTGGGGCGCTGGCCTAAGGGTGGCCCCCACCTTCCAGGGACGCCGGAAATCCGTCCCTCTCTCGAGGACACAGCATGGGCAGGTCCCTCGTCATCGTCGAGTCCCCCGCCAAGGCGCGCACGGTCGGCCGCTTCCTGGGCTCCGACTACACGGTCGCGGCCAGCATCGGCCACGTCCGCGATCTCCCCGAGAGCGCCACCGAGATCCCGGCCCGCTACCGAGCCCTCTCGTGGGCCCGCCTTGGCGTGAACGTGGAGGACGGCTTCGAGCCGCTCTACGTGGTCCCCGCCGCCAAGCGCGAGCAGGTCAAGAAGCTCAAGTCCCTGCTCGACGGCGCGGAGGTCCTCTACCTCGCCACCGACGAGGATCGCGAAGGGGAGTCCATCTCCTGGCACCTGCTGCAGGTGCTCGATCCCAAGGTCCCGGTCCACCGGATGGTGTTCCACGAGATCACCCGCGAGGCCATCGAGCAGGCGGTCGCCAACCCCCGTCCTCTGGATGAGCGCCTCGTGCGCGCCCAGGAGACCCGTCGCATCCTCGACCGCCTCTTCGGCTACGAGGTCTCCCCGGTCCTGTGGCGCAAGGTGCGACCCAAGCTCTCCGCGGGCCGCGTCCAGTCCGTCGCCGTCCGGCTCGTGGTCGAGCGCGAGCGCCAACGGCTGGCCTTCCAGAGCTCCGTCTTCTGGGATCTCAAGGTCACCGTGCAGGTCGAGGGCGGCACCTTCAGCGCCGGGCTGACGTCCCTCGGCGGCCGCAGCATCGCCGCCGGCGCCGACTTCGATCCGGCCACCGGCGCCCTCAAGGCGCGCTCGCGCAAGCTGCACCTCGGCGAGCAGGAGGCCCGCGGGCTGCAGCTGCGGCTCGATGGGCAGCGGGGCCTCATCGGCCCGGTCGAGGTGCACGAACACCCCGAGAACCCAGCGCCGCCGTTCATCACCAGCACGCTCCAGCAGGAGGCCAATCGCAAGCTCCGCTGGGGGGCGCGCCGCACCATGCAGGTGGCCCAGAAGCTCTATGAGAGCGGCTGGATCACCTACATGCGCACCGACTCCACCGCCCTCTCCGAGGAAGCCATCGGCGCGGCCCGCGCCCTGATCGAGCACGAGTTCGGGCGCGACTACCTGCCGGCCAAGCCCCGCCGCCACCGCTCCAGCAGCCGCCTGGCCCAGGAGGCCCACGAGGCCATCCGCCCCGCCGGCTCCGCCTTCCGCAGCGTGGACCAGGCCCGCCGGGAGCTCTCCGACGAAGAGGCCCGGCTGTACGAGCTGATCTGGCAGCGCACCCTGGCCAGCCAGATGTCCTCGGCGATCATCCGCCGGGTCAAGGTCACGGTCGAGGCAGGCGACGCCATCTTCGCCGCGGCGGGCAAGCAGATCCTGTTCCCCGGCTTCCGCAGGGCCTACGTCGAGAGCACCGACGACGTCACCCCGGCCTGGGACGAGGCCATGCTGCCGCCGCTGCGGGAGGGCGAGCCCGCGCTCCTGTCGGACCTCAACGCCCAGGAGCACCGCACCCAGCCCCCGCCGCGCCTCACCGAAGCCTCCCTGGTCAAGGAGCTGGAGGCCAAGGGGATCGGGCGCCCCAGCACCTACGCCACCATCATCGAGACCATCCAGGACCGCGGCTACGTGTTCAAGCGCTCCCACGCCCTGGTCCCGACCTTCACCGCCTTCTCGGTCACCGACCTGCTGCAGGCCGCCATGGCAGACCTGGTGGACTACCAGTTCACCGCCCGCATGGAGGACGAGCTCGATCAGATCGCCCTCGGGGAGCTGGAGCCGCAGCAGTACCTGGCGGGCTTCTACCGCGGGGCCGGGAGCACCCTCGGGCTCAAGGACCGCGTCGCGCAGGCGCTGGAGTCGGTGGACGCCCGCACCGTGTGCAGCTTCGCCGTGCCTGGCCAGGGTGATGAGCCCGACTACTTCGTGCGCGTAGGCCGGTACGGCGCCTACCTGGTCCACGGCGAGGCCCGCGCCGATGTCCCCGACGACCTCCCACCCGACGAGCTCACGCTGGAGAAAGCCCACGAGATGCTGTCCGAGCAGGAGCAGTGGCCCCGCCCGCTGGGCGCCGATCCAGAGACAGGGCTCCCGGTCCTGGTGGTGAAGGGTCCCTTCGGCCCCTACCTCCAGCTGGGCGAGGTCGAGGCAGCTCCGAAGAAGGGCAAGCGCAAGGCGGCCGGCCCCAAGCGGGTGTCCCTGCTCAAGGGCATGGACCCCACCCGCGTGGACCTGCCCACCGCCCTCGCGCTGCTGTCCCTGCCGCGCGCGCTGGGCGCCCACCCCGAGAGCGGTGAGCCGGTGGTGGCCATGACCGGCCGCTTCGGTCCCTACCTCAAGTGTGGCGCCACCACCCGCTCCCTCACGGACCAGGCCCGCATCCTGGACGTCGGCCTCGACGAAGCCGTGGCCCTGCTGGCCGAGCGCACCCAGAGGAAGGGCGGCGCGCGGGAGCCCGGCCGTGAGCTTGGCAAGCACCCCACCAGCGGCGCCACCATCTCCCTGCGCTCCGGCCGGTTCGGCCCCTACGTCACCGACGGCACCCTCAACGCCTCGGTCCCCAAGAAGGATGAAGCCAGCAGCCTGACCCTGGCGCGCGCCGTGGAGCTGCTGGCGCGCAAGGCCGAGCAGCCACCCAGCCCGCGCGGCAAGGGCCGCGGCCGTCGCAAGGGTCAGACAAGCTCGTAGCGCTGACCGGGGAGCCGCCGCACCAGTCCGCTGACCTCCAGCTCGGCCAGCATGGCCAGCGCCTCCACCAGGGTGAGATCGGCCCGCGTGGCGAGGTGCTCGAGGCTCGCACCCCGTTCCAGGCCCTCGGCCAGCATGCGCAGAATGGCTGGCCCTGACGCTGTGGCCTGCGCCTCGGTCGCGCCATGGAGCCCAGCCGCGCTCAGCACGGTGTCTGGCCCGCGCACCAGGGTGGCGCCTCGCTCTGCGATGTCGAGACAACCAGCGCCCACCTCGTGGGAGTAGGGCCAGGGGACCGCCAGCACCTCGCGGCCCGCCTCGAGGGCATGGCGTGCGGTGGAGAGCGCCCCGGAGCGGTGGGGCGCCTCCACCACCACCGTCGCCCGCGACAGACCGGCGATGATCCGGTTGCGGCTCAGGAAGGTCCAGGCCCGGGGCGGGGTCGCGGGCAGCAGCTCCGAGACCACCGCCCCCTCCCTCTCACGGATCCGCGCGCGCAGCTGTTCCGCACCGCCGCTGCCGCGGCATGCCAGCCCCTGCCCGAGCACCGCTACCGTCCGCCCGACGCGCAGCGCCTCGCCCTGCGCGGCGCTGTCGATGCCGATGGCCATCCCGGACACCACCACACCCCCCGCGAGGCACACGGCGCGCGCGAGCTCGGCCGCCACGCGCCGCCCCGCCGCGGTACAGCGCCGGGTACCCACGATCGCCACCATGGGTGCCAGCATGGCCTCCAGGCTGCCCTCGTAGAACAGCACCGGTGGCGCGTAAGGCAGCCGCGCCAGCGCGGGAGGGTAGCCCTCACCGCCCGCCAGCACGAAAGGCTGGGGGCTCGTCACGGCCCCGACTCGCGCCAGGCCGGCGGCCTGATCGAGGCTCAACCCCGCGGCGCAGAGCTCCCGCGCACCCGCCTGCGCGACCCCCGCCGGCCCGCCGAGCGCGTCGATGAGAGGCCAGGGATCGAAGCGGCCCGAGAGGGACGCGAGCAGGGCCCAGGGCGCTGGCAGAACGTACACGGGTCACCTCCGACGGTGACCACCACGTTGCAAGTCGCGTGCCCGCCGAAAACGTGCTTGGTATCGTCCGGGATCGTCGAAACGTCGACGAAGTGTCGAGGAGGTTCGACACCCTGCCCGTGACGACAGCTACTCGACGTTCTGCGTCACGTGGAGACCGACCCCGACCGTGCGCGCCGCCTGGACCACCACGGCGGTGGAGCTGTTCTCGTCGACCCGCACCACCACGAGGCGCCCCATGACCGAGGCTGGCAGATCGGGGTCGTCCTTCTTGCGGTCGACGTAGCCATCGCGGCGCTCGACCACGTAGAAGGAGTTGCCTACCCGGACGCCATCGGCGCGCCCGCGGTCGATGAAGACCACCTCGTCGATGCTGGCGAGGTCAGACTCGTTCTCATGCAGCCGCGCCACGATGGTGCCTTCGAGGCTGCCCTTGGGCGGATCCACCTCGGTCTCCACGGCGGTGGGCACCCGCATGGTGACGAGATCGCCGCGTATCACCTCGGACAGGCCGCGCCGGATGATGGCGGTGGCGATGTGGTCCTGGATGTAGAGGATGCGGGCCTCGGCCGCGACCCGGTAGAGTGCGCCATAGCGGGCACCACCTTCAGGGTGCCGTACGATGCGCCGCTCGCGGTGCAGGATGCTGACGATATCGCCGCAGTCTGCGAAGCTGGGGTCGTCGAGGCGGAGGTAGAGGATGTCGTTCTCGCCCTGGGCCATGGCCTCGGTGCGCGCCTTGTAGACGGTGCCGAGGAGGTCCACCGGCTGGCTGTCCTCCATCAGGCCGGGGACGCGGTAACGTGCGCTGCCGATGAACTGCGTGAAGCGCACGTCCGGACCGCACTCGAGCTCGCCCTCCTCGAAGTTCACCTGCTTCGGGATGTATCCATCATGGCTGTAGGTCTCGCCCGGCTCCAGGGACATGGAGGGCGGCTCGAGCACGCTCCCCGGGACAAACACGATGCGGTTGCCCGGGTAGATCCAGTGGGGGTTGGTGATTTGCTCGTTGATCGACCAGAGCCGTGGCCAGTTCTCTGGATTCCCGAGGAACTTGCTGGAGATGTCCCAGAGGGTGTCGCCGGGCTGGATGAGGTACTGATCAGGCGGGTTCTGGGTGCCACCGGCTGGCCCCCCGCCGATCTGGACGATGTCCTGGGCCTCGGCGGTGGACACGAGGCTGGCGAGCAGCGCGGGCATGAGCATCGAGATCACGGCACACTCCCATGGGTATGTGGAGCACCTCTATCCTGAGATGGCATGATCGCGCAGCAGCGCGCCGCGGTCAAGCCTCACTCGATACGTACGACGATCGCGTCCTCCACGCCCAGCGTGGGCGTGAGGGTGTCGAGGGCGGCCTGGGCCGCCTCCCGACGAGCGTATCCACCGACGCGGACACGGTAGCGGGTGACGCCGCTGACCAGCGCTGCCTGCCGGTAGGCCGTGACCTCACGAGCCTGCAGCGCCTCGATGTAGGAGTCAGCCTCCTCGACGGTGGCGAAGCTGGCCACCTGGATGGCCCAGCCCGAGGTCGGCGGCGTGGCCCCCTCGGGCTGCTCGGGCGGAGCCTCTGGGACCACGCGCCCTGGCAGCACCTCGGCGACCGCATCGCTGGCCTCCGCCTCGGCCGGCGGCGCCAGCGGCTGCCCCTCGCCCAGTGTGCCCGGGAAAGACAGGTTGTCCTCCCGGACCGGCTTGGCCGCGTCCAGCGCCTCGAGGCGCGCGAGCAGCTCGTCGAGGGCGTCGTCCTGGACATCCGCGTCCACCAGCTCCGCAGGGCGCGCGACGGGCGCGGCGGTGCCTGCCTGGCTGCGCCCGTACAGAAGCCCCACGAAGAAGGCCAGGACACCGACGAAGACCATCATGAAGGCCAGCGCCCACAGGTGACCCCGGGTGATCCAGATCTCGCGCGGTCCGGTCGGTTGCAGATCTCGCATGGCGCCCTCGCGTTCCTGACACACCCTTGCGCGTCAGGCGCCAGTCTATCAGGCTTGCCGCGTCAAGAGCAAGGGTCAGAAATCGAGATCGAAATCTAGCGCCAGCCCAGGCTCGGCCAGGGAGTCGCCCCAGACCTCCACCCGGATGACCCGTTCGCCCATGGGCGCCAGCCCAGCGCGATCCACCTCGGCGAGCATGGTACCGAGGGCGGCCTCGACCTCGCGCTTGTCCGAGCCCACCAGCCCGAGGGCCAGCACCGCGCGGGCGTGCTCGTCCTGGGCGCCGATCTCCGCGCAGCTCACGCGATGCCGCGCGCGCAGCCGATCCTGCACCGAGTGCAGGACCCGCCGCTTCTCCTTCAGGCTGCGGCAGCCCGGGAAGCGCAGCACGAACCGCGCCACACCGACGACGAGGTGTTCCGCCATGAGAGGCTAGCCCTGGGCCGCGACCTCGACCATCTTGAAGACCTGGACGGTGTCGCCGATCTTGATGTCGTTGAAGCCGTCGAGGCCGAGCCCACACTCGAAGCCCGCCTGGACCTCGCGGACGTCGTCCTTGAAGCGCTTGAGGCTGGAGAGCTTGCCTTCCCAGACCTCGACGCCTTCGCGCACCAGGCGGGCGAGCCCGTTGCGGATGATGGTGCCGTCCTGGACGTAGCAGCCGGCCACCGTTCCCACCTTGGGGACGCTGAAGGTCTGGCGGATCTCCGCGGTGCCCAGGTACTGCTCGCTCTTGATGGGCGAGAGCATCCCGACCATGGAGGCGCGGATGTCGTCGAGCAGCTCGTAGATGACCTTGTAGGTGCGGATCTCCACGCCAGCCTGCTCGGCGGCGCGGCGCGCCTTCGGGTCGGGCCGGATGTTGAACCCGATCACGACGGAGCCGTAGGTGCCGGCGAGGGTGATGTCGGACTCGGAGATGGCGCCCACCGCGCTGTGCAGCACCTTGAGCTCCACGCCGTCCACCTTGAGCTTCACCAGCGCACCCTTGAGGGCCTCCAGCGATCCCTGGACATCGGCCTTCACGACCATGGGCAAGGACTTGATCTCGTCGCCCTGGGCGCGGCTCAACAGCTCCTCGAAGGTGAGCTTCTCGCGCTGGACCATGGAGGACTGGCGCTGAGCGTCGGCGCGGTGCTCGGCCAGGGCCTTGGCGTCCTTGTCGCTCTCGACCACCATGAAGTGATCGCCAGCCGCGGGGACGTCGGAGAGGCCCATGATCTCCACCGGGGTGGAGGGGCCGGCCTTCTTGAGCTTCTTGCCCTGGAAGTCCGAGAGCGCGCGCACGCGCCCGTAGGTGGTGCCGACCACGATACAGTCGCCGTGCTTGAGGGTGCCCTCCTGGACGATGACCGAGGCCACGGGGCCGCGGCCCTTCTCGAGCCGGGACTCGAGCACCACGCCCTCGGCGTGGCGGTCGGGGTTGGCCGACAGCTCGAGCATCTCGGCCTGCAGCATCACGGCATCCAGCAGATCGGAGACACCCTTGCCGGTGATGGCCGAGACGTTGACCATCAGGGTCTCGCCGCCGAACTCCTCAGGGACGAGGCCGTGCTCCACGAGGCGATGCCGCACGACCTCGGGCTTGACGCCCTTCTTGTCGCACTTGTTGATGGCGACCACGATGGGCACGCCGGCGGCCCGGGTGTGGTTGATGCTCTCGATGGTCTGCGGCATGACGCCGTCGTCGGCCGCGACGACCAGGATCACGAGATCCGTGGCGTTGGCGCCGCGGGCGCGCATCTCGGTGAACGCGGCGTGACCCGGGGTGTCGATGAAGGTGACGGTCTCACCGCCGTGCTCGAACTGGTAGGAGCTGATGTGCTGGGTGATGCCACCGGCCTCACCGGCGGCCACCTTGGCCTTGCGGATGTAGTCGAGCAGGGAGGTCTTGCCGTGGTCCACGTGGCCCATGATGGTGATGACGGGCGGACGCGGCTCCGCGTTGAGGTCCTCCTCCTCCTCCTCGATCTGGATCAGGTGCTCCTCTTCCTTGAAGCTCGCGTCGATGACCTCGTACTCGTACTCGGCCGCGACGAGTTGCGCCGTCTCGAAGTCGAGGTCGTCGTTGATGCGGGCCATCTTGCCCATGCCCATGAGGGCTCGCACCAGATCGGTGGCCTTGACGGACAGCTCCTTGGCCAGCTGGCTGACGGAGATGGTGCCATCGACCTGGACCCTGCGCTTCTGTGCTTTCGGCTGAGGCGACATCTTCTTCGCACCGCCCATCCGGCGGGTCCGCTTCTTGCGGCGGACTTCGGCCGGCATGTCATCCATCAACATTTCGATGCGGCCCGCGCGCTTCTGCTTCCGGCGCGGACGGCCACGGGTACGCTCTCTATCCTCGGCCGACGGCTTGCCGGCGCCAGCCCAGCCCGGGGGGTTCTCGGGCGCCACCGGACCAGGAGTGGGCGTACGCGTCGCCCGGACCGAGGCCTCCGCCGCCTCACGCGCGCGCTTGCGGGATCCGAGCGGATCGTTGGGGTCGTAGCCCGGTGGGGGCCGCACGACGGCCTTGCCCAGCCCGTCGAAACGCGGCAGCTGCTCGGCGGTCTTCTCGGCGGCGGTCGGGGTCTTCACCGCGGGGGTGGGTGGGGGTGGCGCGACGACGGGCGTGACGACCACCACAGGCGCCTCTTCGACCGGCGCGGAGGCGACAGGCTCTAGGGGTGCGACCTCAGTGGCCGGGGGCTCGGGCGCGGCCGACCCCGTCTCCACCTGGACGTCCTCCGCGTGCGCGGGGGGCTCCGCCGCAGGCGGCTCGGCAGACGCGGGCGGCGCCTCCGCGGGCTGGGCCTCCACAGGCTGGGCCTCCGCCGTGACGGACGCGCCCGGGGCCTCTGCCGACTCCGCAGGTGTGGTGGAATGCTCGACCGCGGCGGGGCTCTCGCCTCCTGGCTCGGCGGCCTCGGCGGTCGCAGGCTCGGGGACCTGAGACTCGACGACCGACTCTACCTGCGCGGGAGCGCCGGTGGGCTCTGACGCGGGCGGGGCCTCGACCACGCGCCGACGGCGGACCACCGTGGGGCTTCCGGGCTTGAGGGCGTCGAGGTCCACAGGGGGCGGCGAGACATCGGAGTCCTTGGGACGACGCCGGATGACCGTGCGGCTGACGCGCTTCTCCACCTCGCCCTTGGTCGTGGTGGTGACGGTGCCATCGGCGGGCCCGGAGCGGCTGGAGCTGCTCCAACCGCGCGCGCTGTCGCCGTGGGTTCGGGTCAACCGGTTCAGGATCTCTTTCTTGGACATACGCTTCCTTCACGGCGGCGAGTTTCCTCTGCCGAAGTGGGCGAGCCTTCGGGGACCACCTCGGGAGGGAGGGGGTTGCGGGGCCCTTGCCCTCGCGACCGGGTGATTCCATGGCGTCGCGTCGCCTCGGGCCGGGCGCCCGTCCGATGCTGGCCCGGATGGTAACCCAGCGACGCGCACTGCCGCAACACGCTCAGCAGGGCCCGAGCCGGCGCCCCGCGACGTACGCCGAGCACGGCCCGCGGCCCCTTTCCGAGGAGCCGGCCCAGCTCCTGGGAGGTCAGATCAAGCTGCACGATCAGGGGCTCGCCGAGGGCGGCGAGAGCGCGGGAGGCCACCCTCGCGGAGGCGTCCGAGGCGACGATGACAGCCTCGAATTGGCTACTCTCGAGCCCGGTGTTGACCTTCACCTGCCCCCCGGCGATGCATCCGGCGCGCTGCGCTGCGGGCAGGAGCGCTGCGGCGGCGTGGTTCAGGGCGACGCGCAGCACCGCCCCCGGGGATCCCAGGACCCCACGGCCCAGCGCCCGCGCCAGCCGCTGGGGCTGCCGCTCGATCCGGGCGACGCATTCGAGGGACGGGCAGATCCAGGCGCCACGCCCCGCGGCCAGCGGGGCGGGACCCACGGTGAGACGACCGTCGCCCTGCGCGCTCAGGCGCAACAGATCACCCGCCGGCGCGTGGCGCCGGCAGGCGAGACAGGTCCGCTGGGGTGGCAAAGGGGCCCCCGGTGCGCGAACGCGACTAGGCGTCCTGCTCCCCGTCGAGCGCCGGGCCTTCTCCTTCGCCGTCCTCGCCGCCTTCGTCGCCCTTCTCCTCCTCGAGCTGCAGGGCGAGATCCTCGGCTTCGACCAGCAGGGTCTCGGCATCCTCCTCGGAGATCCCGAGGATCGAGGCGACCTCGTAGGGATCGGCCTCGGACAGGAGCTGGGCGCCGCGGTAGCCGTGTCGCAGCAGGAGCTCGACGTGCTCGGGGGTCAGGCCAGCCAGGCGCCCGAAGTCCCCGCGCGCCTGCTCGTTGAGCTGCGCGTGCTTGGTCTCGGAGTGGATGTCGATCTTCCAGCCGGTGAGCTGGCCGGCGAGGCGCACGTTCTGGCCACGCCGCCCGATGGCCTTGGAGAGCTGGTCGTCGGGGACGATGAGCTCGGTGGTGTGGAGGTGCTCGTCCATGTAGACGCGGGTCACCACCGCGGGGGCGATGGCCGAGACGATGAAGCGGGCCGGATCCGGGTGGAAGGAGATGATGTCGATGGCCTCGCCGCGCAGCTCCTGCACGACGGCCTGGACGCGGGAGCCCTTGAGGCCCACGCAGGCGCCGACGGGATCCACGTCGGGATCGGTGGAGGAGACGGCGATCTTGGCGCGGTGCCCGGGCTCCCGGGCGCAAGCCTCGATGCGCACGATGCCCTCGTAGATCTCGGGGACCTCGAGCTCGAAGAGCTTCATGAGCAGACCGGGGTGGGTGCGGGAGAGCACCACCTGGGGGCTCTTGGAGGAGCGGGTGATGTCGAGCACGTAGGCCTGAAGGCGGTCGCCCTGGCGGTAGGTCTCGGTGTGGACCTGCTCGCGCTTGGGCAGGATGGCCTCGGCGCGGCCGAGGTCCACGATGATGTTGCCCTTCTCGAAGCGGCGCACGATGCCGGTGATCAGCTCGCCCTTGCGGTCGCGGAACTCGTTGAAGGTCATCTCCCGCTCGGCGTCGCGGATCTTCTGGATGATGACCTGCTTGGCGGTCTGGGCGGCGATGCGGCCCAGCACCTCGACGTCCATCTTGATGCCCAGGGAGTCGCCGGCCTCGCACTCGGGGTCGAGGTGGCGCGCCTCATCGAAGAGGATCTCGGTCTCTGGATCCTGGATCACCTCGACCACGGTGCGGAACTCGAACAGCTCCACCTCGCCGAGATCCTCGTTGTAGTGGGACTCGAGGTCGCGGACCATCCCGAAGCGGCGCCGGGCGGCGGCCTCCAGCGCACCCTCGAGCACCTCCACGAGCACCTCGCGTGGGATGTTCTTCTCGCGGTGGACGGCGTCGATGAGCCTTGCGAGATCACTGATCATCGGGTTGCTCCTCTTCAGATTCGATGCGGATGGGATCGGGCCCACCGGGCCTCGCCGTGGGCGGAGGGGGCGGGTCGCTGGGGCCGAGGCCGGCCAGCGCTCCGTACTCTTCCAGATCGAGGATCAAGCTGGCCCGCTCGACCCCCACCAGGGGGATGCTGCGGACATGCCCGGTCCTCTCCACCAGGATGGAATCGCCGTCGACACCCCGCAGCACGCCGCTCATCCGGCGCGGACCGGCGCCAGGATCGAGCCGCAGCCGCACCCGGTAGCCCTCGAAGCGCGCGAAGTCGGTGAGGCGCTGCAGCGGGCGTTCCATCCCCGGGCTGGAGACCTCGAGGTGGTAGCGACCTGGGACCGGATCTTCTACGTCGAGCACCGGAGACAGCAGGCGGCTGACGCGGGTGCAGTCGCCCACGGTGACCCCGCCGCGCTTGTCGATGCACACCCGCAGGACGAACCGCCCCGCATCGGTGGTCAACAGCACCGCGACCACCTCGCAACCCTCCACCTCGGCGATGGGTTCGACGAGCCGGCGGATGCGCTCTTCCGTGGTGCGGTTCGGGGTCTGGGCCATGGAGTGTGGGACGATGTCGGAGTGGAGATAAAAAAATGGAGCCGCCCGTGGGGACCGCTCCATCGCGTTTCCTGGTTGACGGGGCGCTTATTGGTCCGCCTGGGAGGTGTCAAGCGGTCAGGTGGCGCCCCGGCGTGCTGTCAGGCGCCCTGAGGAGCGGGGCTCTTGGAGGCGAGGGCCTGGGAGGACGACCCGATGAGGGAGGCGAAGTCCTCCTTGACCAGGGTCTCGCGCTCCAGCAGGGCCTCGGCCACCCGGTGCAGGGCGGCGATGTTCTCGAGGATGAGATCCTTGGCGCGCTTGTAGCCCGCCGTCACGACCTCGCGGACCTCGTCGTCGATCAACTGGGCGGTGTGCTCCGAGAGCTCCGAGCGTCGGCCTATCTCCTTGCCGAGGAAGACCTCGTCGTGCTTGTCGCTCCAGTTCACCGGCCCCAGCTTGCTGGACATGCCGTACTCGCAGATCAGGGAGCGGGCCAGGCCGGTGGCCTGCTTGATGTCGTTGCGGGCGCCGGTGGTCATCTGCTCGAAGACCACCTCCTCGGCCGCGCGCCCTCCCATGAGTACGGCGATGCGGGTGGTGATGAAGGAGCTGGTCTCGTTGAAGCGATCGCGCTCGGGCAGCTGCCAGGTCAGGCCCAGGGCCCGCCCACGCGGGACGATGGTGACCTTGTGGATCGGATCCGCCTTGGGAGAGAGCCAGGCCACCAGGGCGTGGCCGGCCTCGTGGTAGGCGGTGGTGCGGCGCTCTTCATCGGTCATCACCAGGGAACGGCGCTCGGAGCCGAGCAGCACCTTCTCCTTGGCGGCCTCGAAGTCCTGCATCTCGACCTTGTCCTTGTCTTGCCGGGCGGCGAGCAGGGCGGCTTCGTTGACCAGGTTCTCGAGGTCGGCGCCGGAGAAGCCGGGCGTGCCCTTGGCGATGATGTTCAGATCGACACCTTCGTCCAGCGGGGTGCGGCGGGCATGCACGTCCAGGATGCCTTCGCGCCCGCGCACATCGGGCAGGGGCACCACCACGTGACGGTCGAAGCGCCCGGGCCGGAGCAGGGCCGGATCGAGCACGTCGGGGCGGTTGGTGGCGGCCACCAGGATGACGCCCTCGGTGGACTCGAAGCCGTCCATCTCCACGAGCAGCTGGTTCAAGGTCTGCTCGCGCTCGTCGTGCCCGCCGCCGAGGCCGGCGCCGCGATGGCGGCCGACCGCGTCGATCTCGTCGATGAAGATGATGCAGGGGGCGTTGCGCTTGCCCTGCTCGAACAGGTCGCGCACGCGGCTGGCGCCGACGCCGACGAACATCTCGACGAAGTCGGAGCCGGAGATGAGGTAGAAGGGCACGCCCGCCTCGCCGGCGATGGCCCGGGCGAGGAGGGTCTTGCCGGTGCCCGGGGAGCCCATCAGCAGCACACCCTTGGGGATGCGGCCGCCCAGGCGGGTGAAGCGCTTGGGATCCCGCAGGAACTCGATGATCTCCTCCAGATCTTCCTTGGCCTCGTCGATGCCGGCCACGTCGGCGAAGGTGACCCGCTTGCCCGAGTCGGACAGCAGGCGGGCCCGGGACTTGCCGAAGCTCATGGCCTTGCCGCCCCCGGACTGGATCTGCCGCATGAAGAAGAAGAAGAGGAAGACGATCAGGATGATCGGGATGCCGTTGACCAGCAGGGAGGTCAGCACCCCCTGGGAGGGCTCCTTCTCGTAGATGGGGATCAGATCGTTCTCGGCGAGGAACTGGACCAGCTCCTCCGACTCGGTGGGACCCAGCGTGTGGAACTTGCTGCCATCGACGTAGGTGCCGCTGATCTCGTTGCCACGGAAGGTGACGGTCTTGACCTTCCCGGACTCGGCCTCGACCGCGTGGCGGAAGGTCGGAAAATCGATCTCCTCGGACCGCCCGCGTTCCTGCTGGGTCACCAGGAAGATGGCCAGCGGGAAGAGGATGGCCAGGAAGATCAGGATCGCGACGTTTCTGCGATTCATCCAAGCTCCGGAGGCGGAGGTGATGGGCCCGCCTTATAGCCCCGCGCTCCAGTCGCGCCCAGCCTGCTCACCGATAGCGATAGACGCCGTGAGCTCCATCGCCAACCCCCGAAACGCGAGGTGGTCCGTGCGGAGGCCGGGGGGAACCCAGAAGGGCTGGCCTTCATGGCAGAAGACCGGGTGGTAGGGGCGCAGGGCCGCGGGGACGCCCTCACGCCTGAGCCACTCGCGCAAGGGCTGGCCACGGTGCCGCTCGCCCGGCAGGGGTGGGCGCAACGTGATGGGGTCGCGCCCGGCGCCAGCCCGCGCCACCTCCAGGTCGTAGAGGCCCCAGCGCCTGACGCCCGGCAACCGCAGGGTCAAAGGGGGGGGTGGAGGCGGCAGGCAGCAGAGGCCGCCGCGCACCACCGCCAGGCGCCAGGCACCCGTGATGGGCACCCAGGCACCCTCCCGCCCGCGATGGAGCAGCGCCACGGCGCTCACGGCGCCGCCCATCCCCAGGCCGTCGTGCCTGCCGGTCGCGCCGGTGACGAAGGCCCGCAGCAGGCGCCCTCGCGCTGCCTCGCTCCCGCAGCCGCGCAGCAGCTCGGGAGAGAGCCAGCCACGAGCGGCGGCGGTCTGGAGGCCCACCGGCAGGGGCTCCTCCTCGCCCAGCAGGCGGGCCAACGCCGCCAGGCGCCGCGCCGCGCCGCCGTGCACGGTCTCCAGCAGGGGCAGGACCTCGCGCCGCAGGCGGTTGCGCTCCAGTCCTGGATCCTCGTTCGAGGCATCCTGGCGCCAGGGGAGCCCCTCAGCGCGGGCCCAGGCGAGCAGGGCCGCGCGGGGTTCCTCCAGCAGCGGGCGCACGAAGCGCCCCTCCACCGGCCGCATGCCCCGCAGCCCACGCGGATCGGCCGAACGCAGGATCCGCAGCAGCACGGTCTCGGCCTGGTCGTCGCGGTGATGCCCGAGGGCCACGAGGTCAGCCGGCACGCCCCGCAGGAAGGCGTAGCGTTCGCGGCGGGCGGCGTCCTCCAGCCCGCGGCCCCGGAGGCCCTCGCAGCGCATGGTGTGGCAGGGCAGGCCACGCGCCCGCGCCAACCCCCGGACGAAGGCCGCGTCCCGCGCCGCGTCGCCTCCCCGCAGGCCGTGATCCACCGTGGCCACCGAGAGCCGGACCCCGAGGGCGGCGCGCAGGCGCAGCAGCACCTCCAGCAGGACCACCGAGTCGAGGCCCCCCGACACGGCCACGACCAGGCGCACGCCCGGGGGGATCCGCAGCCGCGCCCGGCAGTGCTCCAGCACGCGCGCGGGCAGGGACATCCGTCAGGCTCCGGCCGGGGGCGCGGTGCCGGCCCAGCGCTCGCCGAGGGCCGCCAACCCGCGCAGGGCTTCGGGATCGTCGGGGGGCTCGGCGTCCACGGCGGCGCGGTTGCGGTGCTCCAGGCCGCAGGCGCGGCAGCGGTAGCGGATCACCGCCTCGGCACGACCTCCGATCTCGAGACCGACCGGATCCATCACCCCACCGCAGCCCGCCGCGCGATCGCCGGGGACCTCGTCCACGTGCAGGGAGCGCAGGCACCAGGGGCAGTGATCGCGCACCGTGGCGCCCCCCGCGGGCACCCCGCGGCCGCAGTGGGCGCAGGTGAAGGCCTCGTCGCGCCGGATGGGGTTCTTCCGCTCCCGCGCGCCCTCCTCGGCGCCCCGCGCCCGGCGCAGCAGGCGCTTGCCTGGCCAGGTGAGGGCCTGGTCGTCCAGCGCGATCCCCCGGACCCGCGCGTCGGCCAGCAGGGGCGCCCGCAGCTCGGCACCCTCCTCATCGAGCCAGGCCCCCAGCCGTTTCCAGTCGGCCCGCGTGCGTGCCGCCGCGAGCAGGGCGGCCACGCGGGCTCGGACGGGGGTCTGGCGATCGCGGTGGGGCATGGGAGCGACTAACCTGCCTCGACCTTGATACGCCGGGCCTCCGGAGGTGCCCTTGACCATCCCCTCTCGCCTCGTCGCCCGCCTCGCCGCCGGCCCGCTGCTCGGCTTGATACTCTCCCCGGCGGCGCTGGGCGCGGATCCCGAGCGCGAGCTGCTCGCCCTCGAGCTGTCGCGCGCCTCGGCGGCCTCCATCGTGCCGCTGCTCGACGGCGCCGACGAGGGGCAGCGAGCGAAGATCGCGCGGGCGCTGGGCCGGGTGCACGACCCGGCGGGGTGCGATCCCCTCGCGGGGTTGCTCCACGACGAGGCCCCGGCGGTGCGCGCCGCGGCGGCCTTCGCCCTGGGGCACCTCGAAGGCACGGCCGAGGTACTCGGGACCGGCCTCGAAGCTGAGCGGGATCCTGCGGTGCGGGTGGCGCTGCTGGACGCCCTGGGCCGCGCCGGTGACCTCCGCGTGCTGCCCGCGTTGGCCCACGCGCTGCGGGAAGGGCCCGCCGCCGAGGCAGAAGCCGCGGCCCTGGCCCTGGGGCGGCTCGGGGTGCGCGGCGAGCTGCGCGCCCCCGCGCCCGACCTCGTGCGCGCGCTGCTGGCCGAGACCGCCCGTGTGGACGTCGCCCGGCGCCGCGCCGCGGCCTACGCCCTGGCCCGCACCAAGCCGGAGGGTCTTCCTCCCGAGTTGGCCGCGCGCCTGGCCCAGGCGGTGGAGCGGCAGGCGGACGTGGCCGCCCGCGCCTGGCTCGTGCGCGCCGCGGGAGCGCTGCAGGAAGAGCCATGGCAGCGCGTGGGCGCCAAGGCCGTGGCCGACACGGCGCCGGGTGTGCGCATCGCCCTGGCCCGCGCCCTCGCCGGGCGGCAGGGCCCCGCGGAGTCCGCCCTTGTGGGCCGCCTGCTGGCCGACGAGGAGCGCAGCGTCCGGGTCGCGGCCCTGGAGGCCGCGGCGGGCATGCCCTGGGATCCGGCCTGGGTGCCCACGCTGCAGGGCATGCTCAGCGTGCGCGACGTGGACCTGCAGGCCCGGGTCCTGCCCCTGCTGGCCGCCCACGGCGCCCTGGAGGAGCCCGACGGCTGGCTCAACCCCACGGTGGACCCAGCCATCCGCGCCGGGATGCTGGCCACCATCGACGAGGCCGAGGCCCTGGTGGGCTACGCCACCAGGGACGCAGCGGCCGCGGTGCGCACCCGGGCGGCGGAGCGCCTGCTGGAGATCGAGGCCCCGCCCGAGGTCCTCTTCAGGCTGATGGAGGCAGAAGATCCCTTCGTCGCGAGCATGGCGGCCCAGGGCCTGGCCGAGGCCCACGCCCCCGGCGCGGCCGAGGCCATCGGCGCTCAGGTGGTGGCGCGCAACGACTACGACGGCATCCTCGGGATGCTGCAGGCCCTGGCCACGGCGGTCGAGGGCAAGCCGCACCCGCCCGTGCCCGCTCCGGGCAGCGCCACCTGCAACGCGCGGATGCGCATCGGCCAGTTGACCCACGATCCCGACCTGGCCATGCGCACCGCCGCGGGAGCGCTGGCGGGGTTCCTGAGCCTGCCCCCGCCGGGCGAGCCCTCGCCCCCCTCCCTGCCCGCCTGGACGGCCTTCGAGGATCTGCTCGACGCCCGCGTGCAGACCGAGCGCGGCGAGTTCGTGATCGCCTTCCACCCCGAGGAGGCGCCCTACACGGTCTGGCGCTGGGTGCAGTTCGCCGAGGCCGGCTACTTCGACGGCCTCTCGTTCCACCGCGTGGTGCCCGACTTCGTGGTCCAGGGCGGTGATCCCCGCGGCGACGGCTACGGCGGCCCCGGCTTCGCGCTGCCGGATGAGTTCTCTCCCCTGCCCTTCCAGACCGGCAGCGTGGGCATGGCCACGGGTGGGCCCGACACGGCCGGCAGCCAGTGGTTCGTGACCCTCTCGCCCCAGCCGCACCTCACGGGCGACTACACGGAGCTCGGCGAGGTGGTCCAGGGCCTCGATGTGCTCCGCCGCCTGCGCCAGGGCGACCGCATCACCGGGGTGCTCATCGAGCGCAGGCCGTCCACGGCCAGCGCCCCCTGACCTCGTCGATGGGCGTCCCCGCCTCGCGAGCCCGCAGGCATGCGAGCACGGCATCGCGCAGAGCCTCTGGGCGGATCGCGCGGTTGCAGGCCGGCTCACGGGAGCACCCGGCGTCCCAGCAGGGGGCGCAGTCCACCTCGGCCAGCAGACGCACACCGCGCCCGAAGAGCTGGATCTCCTGGGGGCTGGTGGGCCCGAACCAGGCCACGGCGTGGCAGCCCAGCGCCAGGGCCAGGTGCAGCCCGAGGCTGTCACCGCTGACCACCACCTCGCAGCGCGCCACCTGGGCGGCGCCGGCCCGCAGGCCTCCCTGCGTGGGGGTCGGCTCCACCAGGGGCCCAAGCTCCGCCGCCAGCCAGGCGTTGCGCTCGGCGTCTTCCGGACCGCCCAGCAGCAGGACGGGCTCCCCGACCTCCGCGGCCACGAGCCGGATGGCCTGCGCCTGCACCTCCCGGGCCAGGTGCTTGCGCGGCCAGCCCGCGCTCGCGCCCGTGTTGAAGCCGACCTTGCGCGGCGGCCCCACCCGCTCCCCAGGCGCCAGGACCAGGGCGTAGGGCTCGCCGCGGTAGGGCAGCTCCAGGGCGCGGGCCATCAACGCCGGCGCGCTCTCCGTGTTGCCGCGAAACTTGAGATCGTCGTCGAGGCCCACCCGATACAGGTGCTCGGCGCCCGGGTTGAGGGGCACGATGAAGCCCCGCGCGTCGAGGCCGAACCCGCGCTTCTCCGCGGCCGGGATCTGCATCGCCAGGCCGCAGGCGGCGCGGTCCTTGTCGGCGCAGAGGAGCAGATCGAAGCGCCGGGCGGGCAGCTCGCAGAGGGCCGCGAGATCCAGGGGTACGACCCGATCGAGCAGGGGGTGACGCTCCAGCAGCGGGGCGGCGCGCGGGCCCGTCAGCCAGCTCACCCTGGCCCGGGGCAGGGCGCGGTGCAGGGCGGGCAGCAGCGCGGTGGTGCGCAGCACATCGCCCAGCGCCCCGAGGTCGATCAGCAGGACGTCCGCGTCGAACCGATCGGGCTCAAGGCAGGTGGCGCAGGCCCGACCCGGCGCGCAGGGGCGGTAGCCGGTGAAGCGGCGACAGCGGGGGGCGGGGGTGCTCACGGGGTGGGCTCCTGGTGGGGCGCGGCGAGTTTGACCCAGGTTTCGGCCAATCGGCGGGAATTCCGCCTTGAAGGCACGGTCATTTTTCGGGGCGCGACCAAGCGCCCCGCGCCGCCCATCAGGCGGCGAAGATGGGGGGGAGGGCGCGTGTCGCGCCCGATCAGGGGGGAAGAATCTGTCGTCGGGGGGCGGAGCCCCCCGCATACCAAAAACGGGGCGAGGTCCTCGTTGAGGCCGTGGCCGAAACGTGGACCGTAGCCCGGGGCGCCCCCACGGCGCGGC
>JBDRKM010000287.1:0-16309 GCA_043814015.1 Pseudomonadota bacterium | reverse complement strand
CGCCCATCAGGCGGCGAAGATGGGGGGGAGGGCGCGTGTCGCGCCCGATCAGGGGGGGAAGAATCTGTCTTCCCCCCCCCAAAAAAAGGGGCGAGGTCTTCGTTGAGGCCGTGGCCGAAACGTGGACCGTAGCCGAGCACTCCCATGACCTCCCGGCACCTCGCCCTCGCGATCCTCGCGCTGCTCATCGTGGCCCTGGCCGCCGGGGTGGCGGTCATGGTCTGGCGCCGTCCGACCCCGATCCCGCCCGCGCCGGCCCACGCCGCGCCTGCGCCGACCGAGCCCGCCCCCGTCGCGGCGTGGCTCGCGGATCGGCGTTTCCATGTGCACGCGCGGGTCGGTGGGCGCTGGGTGGAGGCCGTGGCGCCGCAGGAGTTGGCGGGCGCGCCCTGGTTCGCGGTCACCTACGACACGCGGGAGCTGGCCGCGCTGGTGGGTCCGGGGGCCCACCCGCCCCTGGGGACCCGGGACGTGATCGTGGGCGATCTGCCCATCCCAGAGCTGCCCTCGGATGCGGAGCTGACGGCGGGCCTGCGGCGGGTGGCGGTGGCGGTGGAGCCATCGCCGCTGCTGCCCGAGCACTGGCGGGTGATTCTGACCAACCGCGGTGCGCGGGCTGTGCGGGTGCGATGGTTCGGGGCCTGGACCCTGCAGGGCGGGGCCTGGGTCTTCTCCACCATCTCCGGCCGGCCCTTCACCCCGGAGCAGTTCCGCGCCTGGTACGGCGTGGCGGATCCCGAGGGCTGGGTCCTCCCGGGTGCCACGGTGGACGATCCCATCAACTTCGGCGGCGGGCGCTGGGTGTGGGCCTTCGAGGAGCAGGGCGGGGATGCGTTCGCGGTGGGGTGGGCAGGCGCAGGCTGACGAGCCGGTGCGGCGTCCGTCCCCCCTCACCACCTGCCCGAGATCCATGCCCACCGCCCGCAGGGAGGCCACCACCTGCGCCAGGCCCTGACCAAGGAACGAGAGATCCCCGCTGACCACCGTGGCCTGCTCGAAGGAGCCCGCGAAGGCCTCGGCCACGCGCGGCAGGGTCTCGGTCAGCGCCAGCTCCTGCAGGCGCGCCGGGGTGATGGCGCCCTGGGCCTCCAGCTCGAGCCGGCGCACCTCGGCCGCGGCGGCCCCCTCCTCCCGCCGGGCCTCGGCCTCGAGCCGGGCCGTCTCCACGCCGGCCTCGGCCAGCAGGCGCTCACGGGCCGCGCGGGCCTCGGCCTCCAGGCGCTCCCGCTCCGCGCGGGTGGCGGCCCGCAGGCGGTCGCGCTCGGCCTCGGCCTCCACCTCGCGCAGGGCCCCCGCGATGCGCGCCTCGAGGGCTGCCTGGGCCCGGGTCGCCTCGCTCTCCTCCGCCATGCGCTCGAGCTCCTGCTCGTGGGCCGGGCGCTGGCGGGCGCGAAGGCAGGACCGGGCATAGACTCCCACGCGTCCTGAGGACCAACATGAGCACGGTGCCAACTCCCGCCGAAGCCCAGCGCCGCAAGAAGGTACTCCTGGTGGCGTTCTTGGCTGCCGATACTCTGCTGGTGGGGCTGGGCCTCGCCACCGTCCTCTACCTCGCGCACTCGAACGACCCGCCCGAGCCTCCCCCGCCCGAGCCCGTGACGGTGCGCGTGGAGCCCCCACCCGAGCCGGAGGCTCCGGCCCCCGCGCCCAGCCCCCTCGCGGGTGCGGACGGTGGATATGGGCGGCCTGCGCCCATCCTGGGGCCGACGCCGGTCGTGGTGCCGCCCGGAAACGACTGGCCAACCAACACTACCGGCGACAGCCGCATCGAGGTCCGCGCGGTCGGGGGCGACCTGGGGCAGGGCGGCCTGCCCGGGCGCTGGAACAACCCCTACCCCCGGGTGCACATGGTGGTCTTCACCGACTTCCAGTGCCCCTACTGCGCCAGGCTCGACGCCACCTTCCAGGAGCTCCACCGTCGCTACCCCACCCAGATCGAGCTGCACTTCCGCGACTTCCCCCTGGCCTTTCATGCGAACGCCCGCCAGGCCCACCTGGCGGCCCGTTGTGCCGACGACCAGGGCCGCTTCTGGCCCATGCACGACCTGCTCATGGCCAACCAGCGGGCGCTGGAGCTGACGGACCTGCGGGGCTACGCCCGCCAGCTCGGGCTGGATACCGACCGCTTCGGACGCTGCGTGACCGAAGCGCAGCACGCGGCCGAGGTGGACGCCGACATCGCGGCCGGCACCGCCGCCGGGGTCACCGGCACCCCGGCCACCTTCGTCAACGGCACCGAGATCAGCGGCTCCAGGCCGCTGGAGAGCTTCGTCGCGCTCATCGAGCAGGCCCTGTGAGCCCCGGCTCGCTGCACCGTCGGCCTGGCCCGAAGAGGGCCGCGTCCGCCTGGAGGTGGCCTCGGCCGTGAAGAAGGGCCGCGGCCCCTTCCCGGGCCTCCCAGCGGGGAGTGGGGCCACCCCTGATTTGACAACCAGGCCCGGCCGCGAGGTGTACCATGGGCCCGGACGCCACCCATGAGGTCCGCATGCAACGCCTCGTTTCTTTGCTCTTCGCGCTCGCCCTGTGCTCCGGCTGCGGCGAGAAGGACGACACCGACACCCCCCTCTGGGAGGGCAAGAACCCCGGCGAGTGCACCGACGGTGCGGACAACGACGGCGACGGGCTGTACGACTGCGACGACGACGACTGCGCGGGGTCGCCCGACTGCCAGGGCAGCGGGGACGCCGACGGCGACGGCTACGCCAGCTCCGTGGACTGCGACGACGACGACCCGAACGTGCACCCCGGGGCCACGGAGGCCTGCAACGGCGTGGACGACGACTGCGACGGCGAGGTGGACGAGGCGGGGGCCACCGGGGAGGCCGCCTGGTACGCCGACGCCGATGGCGACGGCTACGGCGACGCCGCCACGGCCCAGACCGCCTGCGAGGCGCCCAGCGGGTACGTCGCCGACGCCACCGACTGCGACGACGGCGCGGCGGGCGTCCACCCCGGCGCCGACGAGCACTGCGACGGCGTGGACGAGGACTGCGACGGGGACGTGGACGAAGACGCGGTGGACCTCGGCGCCTGGTACCCGGACGCCGACGGGGACGGCTACGGCGATGCCGCGGCCGCGCCCGTGGTCCAGTGCGAGCAGCCCAGCGATCTGGTGGGGGACGGCGGCGACTGCGACGACAGCGATCCGGCGGTGAACCCGGCCGCCACCGAGGCCTGCGACGGGGTGGACGACGACTGCGATGGCGCCGTGGACGAGGCCGGGGCCGTGGGCGAGCTCACCTGGTACGCCGACACCGACGCCGACGGCTTCGGCGATCCGGCCGCGAGCGCCCTGGCCTGCGCGCAGCCCAGCGGCTTCGTCGCTGATGCCACCGACTGCGACGACGGCAGCGATGCCACCCACCCCGGCGCCACCGAGTGGTGCGACGGCATCGACACCGACTGTGACGGCACGCTCGATGAGGACGACGCGGTGGACACCACCGCCTGGTACGCGGACACGGACGGCGACGGCTACGGCGATGCGGCGGCCGAGCACCTCGCCTGCACCTGCCCCAGCGGCTTCGTCGGTGACGCCACCGACTGCGACGACAGCCGCGCCGCGGCCTACCCGGGCGCCCCCGAGATCTGCAACGGGTGGGACGACGACTGCGACGGCGACGTGGACAACGACCCGGTCGGCCTGGCCACCTGGTACGCCGACGCGGACGGCGACGGCTACGGCGATGCCACCGACACCGTCGAGTCCTGCGAGGCCCCCAGCGAGTATGTGGCCGACGACACGGACTGCGATGACACGGACGACGGCGTGTATCCGGGCGCCACCGAGGCCGTGGGCGACGGCCTCGACCAGGACTGCGACGGCGCCGAGATCTGCTTCCTGGACGGCGACGACGACGGCTACCTCGACACCTCCGGTGCCACCGTGGCCTCCGCCGACGCCGACTGCGCCGACGCGAACGAGGGCGGCACGAGCACCCCCACCACCGACTGCGACGACGCGGACGCCGCCATCCACCCCGGCGCCACCGAGGGTGTGGGTGACGGCCTCGACCAGGACTGCGACGGCGGCGAGGTCTGCTACCTGGACGGCGACGACGACGGCTACCTCGACACCTCCGGCGCCACCCGCGCCTCCGCCGACGCCGACTGCACCGACGCCTACGAGGGGCTCGCCACGGACCCCACCACCGACTGCGACGACGCGGACGCCGCCATCCACCCGGGCGCCACCGAGAGCGTGGGCGACGGGATCGACCAGGACTGCGACGGCGCCGAGCTCTGCTTCCAGGACGACGACGACGACGGCTACCTCGACACCACGGGCGACACGGTGGCCTCCGTGGACACCGACTGCGCCGACGCCTACGAGGGCGGTACCTCCACCCCCACCACCGACTGCGACGACGCGGACGCCAGCGTCCACCCGGGCGCCACCGAGGTGGTCGCCGACGGGATCGATCAGGACTGCGACGGCGGCGAGCTGTGCTACGACGACGACGACGACGACGGCTACCTCGACACCTCCGGCGACACCCGCGCCTCGCTCGACCTCGACTGCCTCGACGCGAACGAGGGCGGCGCCAGCACCGCCACCAGCGACTGCGACGACGACGACGCGGCCGTCCACCCCGGCGCCACCGAGGTGGTGGGCGACGGCATCGACGAGGACTGCGACGGCACAGAGATCTGCTACGAGGACGACGACAACGACGGCTACCTCGACACCACCGGCGACACGCGCAGCTCCAGCGACGCGGACTGCACGGACACCTACGAGGGCACGGCCTCCGATCCTACCACCGACTGCAACGACGCCGCGGCCAGCATCCACCCCGGGGCCACCGAGGTGGTGGCCGACGGGATCGACCAGGACTGCGACGGCGGCGAGCTGTGCTACGACGACGACGACGACGACGGCTACCTCGACACCAGCGGTGACACCCGCACCTCCACGGACACCGATTGCCTGGACGCCTACGAGGGGAGCACCAGCACCCCCACCACCGACTGCGACGACACCGACGCCGGCGCCTACCCTGGCGCCACCGAGGTCGTGGCGGACGGCGTGGACCAGGACTGCGACGGCACCGAGACCTGCTACGACGACCACGACGACGACGGCTACCTGGACACCAGCGGCGCGACACGCACCTCCAGCGACGGCGACTGCGCCGACCCCTACGAGGGCGGCAGCGGCGACCCCACCACCGACTGCGACGACCGCGATGCGAGCGTCCACCCCGGCGCCACCGAGACCGTGGCGGACGGCGTGGACCATGACTGCGACTGCCTGGACTCCTGCTACACCGACGTCGACGGGGACGGCTACCGCACCGACACCACCGTCGCCCCCCCCTATGCCGACTGCGCCGACGCGGGCGAGGCCTACGCCAGCGACCCCGACGGCGACTGCGACGACGCGGACGCGAGCGTCCACCCCGGCGCCACCGAGGGCGTGGGTGACGGGATCGACCAGGACTGCGATGGTAGCGAGCTGTGCTACGACGACGACGACGACGACGGCTACCTCGACACCTCGGGCGACACGCGCGCCTCCACCGACCTCGACTGCGACGACAGCCACGAGGGCTGGGCCACGGATCCCACCACCGACTGCGCCGACGGCAGCGCCGCGCGCTACCCGGGCGCCACGGAGATCGTGGCCGATCACATCGACCAGGACTGCGACGGCTACGACGCCTGCTACGAGGACGCCGACCTGGACGGCTACCGCACCGACGTGGTCATCCCCACGGCGGACTCCGATTGCAGCGACGCGGGCGAGGCCGACAGCTCCGACCCGGCGGACGACTGCGACGACGCGGATCCCACCACCAACCCCGGCGCCACCGAGATCGCGGGCGACGGCATCGACAACGACTGTGACGGCGACATCGACGAGAGCACGGGCAGCAGCGCCGTGGTCTGCTGGGACGGCACGGCGCTGTACACCACCATCCAGGACGCCATCGACGACGCCACGGACGGCGATGTCATCACCATCTGCGCGGGCACCTACGAGGAGAACCTGGTCATCGCCTCGCTGGAGGTCACCCTCGAGGGCGAGGGCGGGCCGGACGATGTGGTGGTGGATGGGGGGGGCGCGACCGCGCTCACCGTCTCCAGCGCGGCCGAGCTGAACCTCACGAACATGACCCTCACGGGCTCCCGCAACGTCAGCGTCAACGGTGCCGCCATCGACTGCACGAGCGCCATCCTGACGGTGTCCGAGGTGGTCCTCACGGGCAACGTGAACGGCTCACTGGGCTCCTGCGTGTGCCTCGACGCCTGCGACGCCACCTTCGACGAGGTGATCTTCGAGGACAACGAGATGCGCTGGGCGATCTACGCCAAGACCAGCGGCTCCCTGGAGCTGTCGCACAGCCTCATCCACGACAACTGGTACCCCTCCGCCTCCACGGGCAGCGCCCTGCTCGTCGTCAACTCCAACGTCGACGCCGAGATCTACAACAACCTGTTCATCGAGAACGACACCAACACCTCCTCTTCGGGGGCCGTCGAGCTCACCTCCAGCGGCGCCACCCAGTGGTTCTACAACAACGCCTTCTGGGGCAACTACAACAACGGCTCGGGCAACACCTCGGTGGTCCACGCGACGTACGCGGCCATCGTGGAGAACAACATCCTCTCCACGAACACCGGCTTCACCTACGGATTCTCCGTCACCACCGCCCCGACCGTGGAGTACAACGACAGCTACGGGCACGCGACGAACTACTACGTGTCCGGGGGAGGCTCGGTCAGCGCCACGAACATGCAGGCGAACCCACGCTTCAACGACACATCGGCCTACGACTTCACGCTGGACACGGGCTTCTCCCCGTGCATCGACGCGGGCGACCCCCTCACTGGCTACAACGACCTGGACGGCACCCGGAACGACATGGGCGCCTTCGGTGGGCCCGAGGGGAGCTGGGACCCGGGCTTCTTCCTCTTCTACCCGGACGGCGACGGCGACGGCTACGGCGACGCGGCCGGCACCGGCGTGCGCGGCATCACCGGCCCCAGTGGCTACGTCGAGGACGACAGTGACTGCGACGACACCGACCCCGCCATCCACCCCGGCGCCACCGAGGTCGCCGACGGCCTCGACAACGACTGCGATGGTACCGTGGACGACGTGTGCACCTGCGATGTCTGCGACGACGGTTCGGGCACGTATGCCACCCTCCAGTCCGCCATCAACGGCGCCGCCGGCGGCGCCACCGTCACCGTCTGTGGCGGCACCTGGAGCGAGAACCTGACCGTCAGCGGCAAGACCCTCACCATCGCCGGCAGCGACGCCGCCAGCACCGTCATCGACGGCGGCACCGGCGTCGCCCTGACGCTGACCGGCGGCGCCGATCTGACCCTCTCGGGGGTGACGCTCACCGGCTACGCATCCTCCATCAGCTACGGCGCGGCGCTGTCCTGCACCTCGTCGGACCTCGATCTCTCCGACGTCATCTTCACCGGCTCCACCTACACCTCCACGGGCATGCTCATCCGCCTGTACGCCTGCGACGCCGTCATGGAGGACGTGACCGTCGAGGACAACGAGTCCTACGTGATGTTGTACGCCTACCAGGGAAGCCTGGACCTCTCCCACTCGGTGTTCACCGACAACACGGGGCGCATGTTCACGCTCTACGGCGACGTGGACATGCACAACAACCTCGTCTACGGCAACACCACCGGCGGCGGCATGGAGACCATCACCTTCAGCCCCTCCACAGGCTACTCGCAGTGGTACCACAACAACGTCTTCGCGGACAACGCCGGCAGCTCGGCCTACTACTACGTCCAGCTCTCGGGCTCGAACATCGAGTTCCAGAACAACATCGTCTCCTCGAACACCAGCACCAACGGCGGCATCACCTGCAGCAGCGGCCCGACCCTGGAGTACAACGACAGCTACGGCGTGACGCGCAACTTCTCCTCGAGCTGCACCGTCTCGAGCACCAACCTGCAGTCCAACCCACGCTTCACCTCCTCGGGCACGGGCGACTACACCCTGGACGCGAGCTTCTCCCCCTGTGTCAACGCCGGCAACCCCTTGGCCGGGTACAACGACCCGGACGGCAGCCGGAACGACATGGGCGCCTTCGGCGGCCCCGCCGGGAGCTGGACCCCCTGATCAGAACTCCACCGCCACGCCGGCGAACCCGCTGGGCCAGGCCAGGCTGCAGGTGCCGCCGCTGCACTGATCGAGATCGTCCGGCACCGCGCCGACCGAGCCCTCGGACAGGGGAATCTGCAGGTTCAGCCCGGCGCCCACGTAGGGGGCGAGGTGCCCGAAGAGCAGCAGGTTGAAGGCCACCCGGGCCCGCGGAACCAGGGTGGGGTGGCTCCAGGCCGGGCCGGTGGGGTCGCGCACGGGGAAGTAGGTGGCGGCGCCCAGATCGAGGTCGAACCAGGCGCGTTTGCCCGAGGTGAGCTCGCCGCCGAGGCCGTAGGCCACGTACATGCGCGTGGCCGTGGCGCAGTCGGGGCGGTCCGCGTCGCTGCAGAAGCCGTCGGCGCCCGCGCCGAAGACGTTGTAGAGCCGCTCGCCGCCGAGCTTGAGCTCGGCGTTGTAGGGGATGTCGCTGGCGGCGGAGACCGCCAGGCTGTGGCGGCCCTCCTTCACCAGGGAGAGCAGGCCGATGGGGGCCTGGGAGCGCTCGGCCACGTTGATGATGCCGAGCTGGGTGCCGTGGACCTCGCGGGCCACGTTGATGACCCCGAGCTGGGCGCCCTGGGTCTGGAGGCCCACGTTCACGATCCCGAGCTGGGTGCCGTCCAGCGCGGGGGTGACGTTGACGCCGTGGCTCCACTGCACGCCCTGGACCGATCCGGCGTAGTTGAACCCACCCGCGGCCTGCAAGCCGTGCAGGTGCCCGCCCACCAGGTTGGCGCCCGCGGTGGCCTGCAACGCGGTGGCGTCGCCCTCCACCCGGTTCACGCCCACGGAGGCCTGGGCGCCCATCAGATCGCCGCCCACGACGTTGCCGCCCACGGCGGCCATGGCGCCCTGGGCCAGGCCCTCCACGCGGTAGGCGCCCAGCGCGGCGCTCACACCCTGCAGCTCGGCGGCGCTGCCCGCCAGGATGCCCACCACGGCGTGGTCGCGGCGCTCGGCGTCGCCGCCCGTGGGCACGAGGCCCACCCGGAACCAGGAGTCGGCCAGATCGGTGCGCGGCAGGGCGCGATCACCCCGGGCGCGGGCCAGCTCGCCGCGGGACCAGTCCAGGTCGGCGGCGGCCATGTCCGTGGTGGCGCCCTCCCGGAGCTGCACCCGCTCCTGGGCGAAGCGGTCCTCCTGGCGCACCACCAGGGTGTAGTCGCCAGGGGAGAGGCCCAGCTCCACGGGGTTGCCGGCGGTCTTCTCCAGCTCGAGCACCAGGCGGCCGTCGGCATCGCGCAGCGAGGTGCGCCCGAAGATGGCGCCGTCCAGCCGCAGGGCGGCGGAGGTGGTGCGCAGATCCGTGAGCACCAGATCGCCGCTGCCGGCCATCTGGATGTCGTAGCCCGGATGCTGGGGGCCGTAGGAGGTGCGCTCCGTGCCCGCCAGGGTGGCGTGGAAGGCGTACTGGTAGGCCTCGTTGAAGGTCACCCGGCCGTCGCCGGTGAGATCCGCCGCGCCGCGCAGGCCCGAGACCAGGGCGTGGGTGAAGAAGGAGCCCTCGATGCGATCCGCCTCCTGGGCGGCCTCGTCGGCCGAGCTGGAGGTGAGGTAGGCGTAGCCCTTGACCTCGGTGGAGGCGTCCACCAGGAAGGGGGCCCGACGAACCCCGCCCTTGCCGCGCACCATGGCGCCCGAGGCGCAGGAGTCGAGGATGCCGATGCGCACCTGGGCCGGCAGGGCCCCGACCTCTTCGCGCAGCTCCTGGTAGGTGAAGCGCTGGCCGCCGAGCAGCAGGCCCTCCTCATCCGAGTGGCCCGAGTAGTAGAAGACCACCTCGGTGCGGGGCTCGCGCGCCTGGCGCACGCGCTGGCCGAGCACGGTGAAGGCCCGCTCCAGCTCCGCCCGATCCGGATCGGTCAGCATCATGCGGTCTTCGGGGGCCACGCCGCCCAGCTCGGTGAGCACCTCGCCCATGGCCTGGGCGTCGGTGTGGGCGTAGCGCAGGGTGACCCGCTCGGGGCCGCCGTCGTTGCTGCCCACCAGCAGGGCGAAGCGGTGCACCGCCAGGCCGGGCTGGCCTTGCGATGCGGCGAGGCTGGGGCCCGCGAGCCCCAGCCCCAGCGGGACCAGGCAGAGGGGGACCCACCTCATCGGGGCGCCTTCTCCAGCAGGACCGAGGTCTGGCGCAGGTGCTCGGGCAAGGGCAGGGCCTCCTCGCGGGCCTTCCCCCCGGCGGCGATGGTGGTGGCGGCGGCCAGCACCACCTGCACGTCGATGGGTTTGTCGGACGACACCAGGAAGAATCGCTCGAACCCGGGCGCGTCGTCCAGCTCGTAGGAGAACCCGAGGGACTGCTCGCCGTCGAGCTCGAGGGCCGTGGAGCCGCCGGGCTCCGACGGCAGGTGCAGGGTGACGCCGCCGCGGCCGTCCACGGAGAGGATGACGCCGTGGTCGTAGCCCTTGGCGACGTAGGCGAGCTGCAGCAGATCCGCGGGCGCGACCTTCGCGCCGGCCTCCAGGCGCTCCTGGGCCTCGCCGGCCCGGCGGTAGACCTTCAGCGCGGGCTCCAGGCCCTTGGCGGTGGTGCGGATCAGCTCGGGGTCCTGCGGACCGTGCTGCGGGCTCGGCGGCGCCAGCACGAAGAAGAGCACCAGGGCGGCGGCCAGCAGGGGGCCGGCGGTGAGCGACCAGCGGACCCAGGCAGGGCGGCGCACGGGCCCTTCGTCAGCCTGGCGCAGGTGCAGGCGGCGGCGCACTTCGGCGGCCACCTGGCGTGGGGGCAGGGCTCCGAGGATGGCGGCGTCGGAGGCCTGGAGCGCCTCCAGGCGCGCGGCGAGGTCGCCCTTGGGGGTGAGCCCGGCGCGCACGGCTTCGGCCTCGGCCTGCAGGCGGGCGCGCAGCAGCGCGGATTGATCCGGGGGCAGCTCGCCGAGCGCGTAGCGCTCGAGCATCCAGTCGGGGACGGGGGGGGGCGCCTGAGTCATGCCACGCTTCCTTCCAGCTCGGCCACGTGGGCCCTGAGCACCCGCAGCCGCTTGCGCACGCCGGAGACGGACAGGCCGAACTCCGATGCCACCTCCTCCAGGGTCAGGCCGTCCAGCAGGTGCATGACGGCCATGGCGCGGGTGGAGGGCTGCTCGCGCTCGAAGATGCGCTCGAGCCACTGGCGCGCGCTGGCCCGCCCCTCGATCTCGGGGGAGCAGGCGATGCGCTCCAGCAGGTCGTTGTCCGGGGTGGCCGGTTTGCGGCGCCGGCTCCGGATCTTGTTGAGGCACACGTTGGTGGCGGTCCGGTAGAGGAACGACGAGGGGCTGTCCAGATCCAGGCGCTGCTGGCGGCGCAGCACCTCGACGAAGACATCGTGCATCGCGTCCACAGCCTGCTCCTCGTCGTGCAGCAGTGACCGGCAGCGCCTGAGCACCATCGGTCCGTACCGCCGGTAGAAGTCTTCCACGTCTACGGCCAAGGGGGACCTTCCTCTGTGACCACGCCCCCTTGGACACCGGGAGGACGGCCGGCTGTCACCTCGGGGCGTGCGGCGCGCTGGACGCCGGCATGCCCGTTCTCCTTCACCCGTCCGCCCCCCATCGCGCCAGCCGTTGTATCCTGGCACTGTTTTCCGCTGTGGAGGCGCCCATGTCCCTGCTCCCCCTGCTCCCCCTGCTCCCGCTGCTCGCCGTGGCCTGCAACCGCGAGGACGTCACCGCCAACGCCATCAGCGGCATGGTCGGCGGCCAGGCCTTCGCTCCGGACCTGGTGGTCTTCGACGAGGTCGGCCCCGCGCCCGAGGATACGGTGGCGCCCCTGGAGCTCCTGGCCGAGATCGCGCTGGCCAGCGACCCGGACGCATGCCCCCTGCTCGGCGCCCTCCACCACCTGGCCTGGCTGCGCTGCGAGTCCGCCTGCAACGGCCTCTTCGCGCAGCAGGAGCGCTGGCCCGCCGGCGCGCTGCGCGTGGTCTGGCTCGGGGTGACCGCCGGCGAGAGCGCCACCGGGCACTACGACCTGGCCATGAACGACAGCCCCGGCGTGTTCACGGCCCGCTACCGCCCGGTGGACCTCTCGCGGCTCGCGGGCCTGGACGCCAAGACCTGCCTCACAGCCTGCTCCGAGGACCGCGACTTTCTGTGGTCCGGTACGGACGACGGCCAGTGGGGGGCGCTGGAGGTGGACACCTGGGAGGAGGACGCGCTGGGGGGCTCCCTGGATCTGCTCTTCTCCACCGGCGACCTGCAGGGGACCTTCGAGGCGGTGCGGTGCGAGATGGGGTTGTACTGATCAGCGCGGGGAGAGGACGGCGATGTGACCGTGGGGCTGGTCACCTCGCAGGAGCAGATCGAAGGCGCGGATCACGGGGAGGCCGAGGAGCCAGCGATCGACACCTGGGGCGGCGAGCACCTCGATGCGCTGTGTCAGCAGGCCGCTGCCGAGGACCACCGTGGCCGAGGCTGCCCTCGTCAGGAGGGGACCGTTGAGCGTTCGCAGTGTCCTCGCGGCCCAGTCGTCGCCCAGCAGCGCATCGAGCTCCGCCTGGGGTCCGAACATGCCCGCGGTGAAGCCCGTGTCGAGGTCCACCGACGGGATCACCATTTTTCGCGCGCCGATGGAGATCTCCACATTGCGCAGCGCGATTCTGGCCTCATCCAGGTCCAGGAACAGGGGATGACCCTCGATTAGGTACTCGTTCATCCGCCCGCCCTCGGGATCTCTGCGAGGTAGACGATGCCCTCGTCGAGGTTCTCGCGGGCCAGGTCGAGGATGCCTGCGTCGCGGCGGCCGACGAACAGGCGCTCCGAGAGGATGTCCACCCCGACGGACAGGCCGGCGTGCGCCTCGCTGAACTCTGGGTTTTCCTGCAGGGCGCGGACCAGTGCGCGGGCACCGAGCGTCAGCTCCTCCTCTGAGCGAGCTCCCCGTACCGTGCGTTCCGCCGGCAGACGCACGCCTCCGGCCCAGGAGCAGGCCTGGGGTGCGGCCCGGAGCAGTGTGCGGGCAGAGACCACGTCCAGCAGCACCACCAGGGGGCTGTCGGGGGTACCCAGCTCTGCGCGGCGGCGATCCCAGTCGGAGAAGTCCCGGACGAGGCGGGCGTCAAACACTCGGACCTGATTGGGCATCGGGGGCGCGGGTGCGTCCACGGCGACGCCCCCGGGCAGGGCAGCGGCGATGCACGCCGCCGTGCAGTTGCGGGGTACCCGTTGGAGCACCATCAGGGCGCCTGCGCGGATCTCTGCGGCGACCAGGTCGACCGAGGTCATCGGCGCCACTCGGCGTGGCCGTGCTGGATAGCTTCCCACAGGAGCGGATGGGGTAGCCAGTAGCGGTCGGGATCCTCGTAGGGCAGCACGGCGCTCGCCGTGAGCAGACGGGATCCCCCCCGGTAGGAACCGGTATCCCCAGTGTTCCAGAGGACGTGGAGGTCCTCCTTCGAGAGCCCCTGCTCGAGGTCCTTGCGGACCAGGCGAGTCCCCTGCCAGATGTGGTCGGCGGTGAGGGCGCCGTCGGACCAGGCCGCCATCAGTGCCCCGCGGAGGATGCGCACGGCGTGGCGTGGTACGCCACCCGACCCGAGCGCCACGTGGTGCAGCAGCGGCCCCGGGACCAGCGCCTCCACCCGCGTCTGGAGCCCCTGGACCATACGCCCTATGGCGGCCCCATTGACGCTGCGCTTGCGGTCGTAGACCCGCACCGGTGGCAGGTGCCAGACCTCCTCGAAACGGGCGTCCCGGCTTACGTTGGCGGGCAGCGCCAGCAGGCCGACCGGGGCGGTGAAGACGACGGGCGGGAGGCGTGGATCCACCAGTCCCGTGTTGGGGCCGAATACCTGGGCGGCATCCTCCGGGGAGAGCAGATCGAGGCCGTCCACAAGCAGCAGGATGTTCTCTTTCGCGGTGGCTGCGTCGATGGTTCCCCAGGGAACGTTGGTGGCTCCAAGATCCCCCATGGTGAGCCGGAGTCCGATCGCTATCGACTGTAGGATCTTTGGTTCATCTGTGCTGATCGCATGCGCCGGCAACGTCAACCGCACCACCCGCCGCCCCGCTGGCCGCAGCCGCTCCCACCGACTCAGCTCCGTGGTCTTGCCGACCCCGACGGTCCCCACCATCAGCGCGCGGAAGCGATGCCCCTCCAGCAGCATGGGTTCCAGCCGCTCGGGCAGGTCCCAACCGGGACCGGTCGTGGGGTCGTTCCGGGCGATGTAGCAGTCATCCTCGGGCGGTTCGGCCGGGTTCAGCCGGCGCAGCGCTTCGACGACCCTGTCCTTCCATTCCATGGCGTCATCCTCCCGGGAGTGCGCCCCGGGGCCGGGGTGGACGGCGCTGAGTGTACCGCGTCAGGGCTCCCGCCGCCCCGTGGGCGAGCGGATCCCCCCGCCCGCAGGTACAATGCCCAGACGCTCCTTCCCGAGGTCCCCATGCATCGCCTCCTCGCCGTCCTGCCGCTCGCCCTGCTCGCCGCCGCCTGCCGCACCGAGCCCGCCAAACCCGACGACACCGGCCTGAACGAGGACTGCTCCTGGTTCGCGGACGCCGACGGCGATGGCTTCGGCGATCCCGGCAAGGAGGTCAGCGGGCCCTGCAGCGGGGTGGGCGAGGGCTACGTGCGCGACGGCTACGACTGCGATGACACGGACCCCGAGGTCCACCCGGGCGCCACCGAGGTCTGCAACGGCATCGACGACGACTGCGACGGCACCGTGGATGCGGACGCCGCCGACGCCGCCACCTGGTACCTCGACGGCGATGGCGATGGCTTTGGCGACCCCGATCTCGGGCTCATCGCCTGCGATCGGCCCGCGGGCTACATCGACGACGGCACGGACTGCGACGACGGCGACGCGGACATCCATCCGGGCGCGGCCGAGCGCTGCGACGGGCTGGACAACGACTGCGACGGCGAGGTGGACGAGGACGTGCAGGGCACCTGGTACGCCGACGTGGACGGCGACGGCTACGGCGACCCTGCTCTCTCCACCGCGAGCTGCGATCCGGGCGCGGGCTGGGTCGCGGAGGCCACCGACTGCGACGACGGCGACCCTGCCGTCTTCCCGGGCGCCGAGGAGGTCTGCAACGAGGTGGACGACGACTGCGACGGTGCGGTGGACGAGGATCTGGGCGGCACCTGGTACCGGGACGCGGACGGCGACGGCTACGGCGACCCCGCGATGGAGAGCGTCGGCTGCGCCCCCGACTCGGGCTGGGTCGCGGACGGCTCGGACTGCGATGACGCCAACTCCCGCATCCACCCGGCCGCCGACGAGCGCTGCAACGGCTACGACGACGACTGCGACGGCCTCATCGACGACGAAGATCCCGGCCTCGTGGACGCCTCCATCTGGTATGCGGACGCCGACGCCGACGCCTACGGCGACGACAGCGTCACCACCATGGCCTGCGAGGAGCCCGAGGGCTTCACGGCCCTCGGGGGCGACTGTGACGACGCGGACCCGGCCTTCAACCCCGGCGCCACCGAAGACGACTGCGCCGATCCCAACGACTACAACTGCGACGGCTCGGTGGGCTACGCCGACGTGGACGCCGACGGCTGGGCGGCGTGCGAGGAGTGTGACGACGGCGACGCCAGCATCTTCCCCGGGGCCGACGAGTGGTGCGACGGCGTGGACAACGACTGCGACGGGACGGTCGATGAGGACGACGCGCTGGACGCCGCCACCTGGTTCGCCGACGCGGACGGCGACGAGTACGGCGACGCCGCCAGCACCACCGTGGCCTGCGACGAGCCCGCGGGCTTCGTGGCCGACGACACCGACTGCGACGACACCGAGGCCTCCGTGAACCCCGCCGCCGCCGAGCGCTGCGACGGCATCGATCAGGACTGCGATGGCGTCGTGGACGACGGCGTGCTCGACACCTTCTGGGCCGACGCCGACGGCGATGGCTTCGGCGACGCCGGCAGCCCCACCGAGGCCTGCACCGCGCCCTCGGGCTTCGTGGCCGACGACACCGACTGCGACGACACCCACGCGGGCGTCTACCCCGGCGCCGACGAGCACTGCGACGGCGTGGACGAGGACTGCGACGGCTACGTGGACGAGGCCGGGGCCGTGGACGAGCCCACCTGGTACGACGACAGCGACGGCGACGGCTTCGGCGACCCGGCGGCCGCCACCCCGGCCTGCACCGCCCCCAGCGGCACCGTGGCCGACGACACCGACTGCGACGACGCCGACGCGGGCGTCTACCCCGGCGCCGACGAGCACTGCGACGGCGTGGACGA
>JBDRKM010000286.1:0-2485 GCA_043814015.1 Pseudomonadota bacterium | reverse complement strand
GGGGGGCCCCTGGCGGCGGCTGGGTTTCTCGCCCTGGTGGTCCAGGGCGTCTGTGTTGGGGGCCTGGCGGTGTTGGTCAACCACTGGTGGAACCCCTTCGGCTGGGCTCCGCGCTTCACCGGCGACGAGGCGACCCTGGTGGAGGCTAGCGGGCCGTAGGTCGGCCTGTGCTCCCTCGTGCTCGACCCTGGGCACGGCTGCGGCGATCCGAGCGCCCACCCCCCCCGAGAAGTTGCCACAGAGCGCCCAGCCCTCCCGAGAAGTTACCGCGGCGGACACCACCCGAGCGGAGGCTCGCCCAGAACAGACGTTCCAGGGTTGCGCGTTGTCCTGTCATCGGCCACCAGGCGCTGGCGTGGCAACTTCGAGACCACCCTGGGCGGAATGTGGCAACTCTGGGGGTGCCCTGGGCGCCGCGCGCCCTCAGCGCCCCCCCATCCACGCATCCCGCTCGTCCACCCAGGCCCGCACGGCCTGGGGCCGCGTGGCGGTCCAGCTCTCCAGGCAGTCCACCTTGTGGTCGAAGTAGCTGGTGGGCCAGGCCACGCGGGGGTCTGCGTGGACCTCGTCGGAGATGAGCGCGCGATACTGCGCCACCAGGGTCGGCATGTCCATGGCCTCGAAGGCGTCGGCGGCCTCGCGGGTGGCCGCGCCCAGCTCCGCCCAGCAGGGGTCGTCGAAGCGGCAGAACCAGGTCAACTGGCCCAGGATGCCGTCGGTGAAGTTGTCGTACCGATCCCAGACCTCGCAGGGGTGGGTGTCGCTGGGGGGGTAGTAGTAGATGAAGGTGGAGTCGGCGCCCCAGGGGGAGAGGAAGATGCGGTCGGCGATCGGCTCGTGGACCATGTGCCAGTTGTTGAGGTTGTAGGTGTAGGAGTCGGGGTGGTTGACCACCATCTCCGCCGCCATGAAGGCCAGCAGGGCGTCGCGGTCGAAGGCGCGCCACAGCCCCTCGACCGTGCCCTCGGCCACCGCGGCGCAGGCGCGGGCCAACGCGGTGTCGTCGAAGTCGTCGCCGGACCACTGCAGGTCGAAGCAGTCGCAGGCCCCGGTGAAGTCGCAGTTGCGGTTCATCTCCCACAGCCCGCCCGCGGAGCCGGGCCAGCGGGCTTCGACGAAGTCGCCGTCCATGGCCTCCACCAGGGTGTAGAGGCCCATGGGCTCGCCGTTGAGGGTGATGGTGGCGTAGCCGGTGCGGGGGGCGGGGGCGCCGATCTGGCGGAAGCTCCGATACGCCAGGGTCTCCGCCATCATGGAGGTGTCCCAGACGTTGTTGTCGAAGGTCAGGTGCTCCAGCCCGCACAGCTCCCAGCCGTTGTGGACGTGGTCCAGGTCGATCTTGAAGGCGGGCTTGCCGTCGAAGGACTGGAAGGAGGAGTGGCCCTTGAGGCGCACACCCACGGGATCGAGCCGCCGGCCGCGGAAGGTCAGGGCGCCCTCGACGTAGGTGTACGGATCGGCCTCGAGGGCGGCGATGGCCTCGGCCGAGAGATCGACCCCGACGGCGTGGACCTCGCTGTCGGAGAACAGGTCATCCGGGCCGCAGCCCAGGGCAGGGGGGATGTGCTCCACGCCGCTGTCCAGGGTCTCCCCGGGTTCATCGGGGTCGCTGTCCCGTGTCGGGGGGACGACCCCGGTGGGGCGGCAGGCGAGCAGGGTGAGGGCGAGCAGGAGGGACATGGCGGTCAGGATACCTCGACCTCCACCTCGTCACCGACCGCAGCGTCGCCCGGCATGGCCCCGCGCAACAGCAACGCCTCCTCCTCGTGGGGGACGGGCTCGCGCCGCAGGAGCCACTCCTTGCTCGCGGGCCAGGCCCGGTCCCCCAGGCGGATACGTGGCGCCGCTCCGGCCGGCAGCGGCCCGTCCAGCACCAGCACCAGCCCCCGGCCAGTGACTGGAAAGACCTCCACCACCCGCCATCGCATCAGCGCGTCTCCCAGCGCACCACCCACTCCCCCTCGGGCAGGAAGGGCGTGAAGCGGGCGCTCCAGGTGCCCTCGGCCACGGGCTCCAGCGCAGGCGACTGCGCCACCAGCGTCAGCCCCTCCGGCAGGTGCAGGATGAGGGAGGAGTCCGCCAGGGGCTGCTCCCAGGCGTTGGCGGTGGTGACGATGTAGGTGGCGCTGGAATCGAGGCTCTCCTGGGTGTAGGCGAGGGTGAAGGTGGTCTCGCCGCCGGCCGGGACGCTCAGGGGGAAGACCACGCCGTCCCGGAGGCGCGCCTGCACGCGGCCCTGGAGCTCGACGGCGCTCGGCCAGGGGTGGGCCTCGTCCACGGCGAAGGGGAAGAAGATGCGGCGGGTCAGGTCCTCGGAGCTGTCATTCGCGATGGTGTAGCGGCCCTCGATCCGCACCGCGTCGCCCCCGGGCAACACGGACATCTCCACGGTCTCGGCCGCGAACCGCAGCGGGTCATGGGGCACCTCGGCCGCGGGCGCGGGTTCGGCGGCCAGCCGCGCCCAGGCGGCGGCGGGCAGCTCCGG
>JBDRKM010000285.1:0-4388 GCA_043814015.1 Pseudomonadota bacterium | reverse complement strand
AGGTGCGTTAGGACTGGATACTGCAGATGAGTATGCCCTGCATATTGAAGCTAATATGACGACTGTTACTGAGGATCTCGAGGTCTCGGACATAAATATCTTTGCCTATCACCCCGCCTCAGGCCGCCCCCGCCCCGGCGCCCGCGGCCGCGCCGCCCCCGGGCCTGCTCTCGGAGCAACCCCACGACCACGCCTTCCAGTACCTGTACAAGGGCGCCTTCACCATGCTCAAGGTGCGCCTGCCCGCGGGCGGCTCCTTCAAGGCCGAGTCGGACGCCATGGTGGCCATGAGCCCCACCATCGACGTGGAGGGCAAGCTGGAGGGCGGCGTGCTGGGTGGCCTCGGCCGCATGCTCTCGGGCGAGAAGTTCTTCTTCCAGACCCTGCGCGCCGCGCGCGGGCCGGGGGAGGTGCTGCTGGCCCCGGCCATCCCCGGCGACCTGCACCACCTCGAGCTGGACGGCTCGGTGGACTACGTCCTGCAGAAGGACGGCTTCTTCGCCGGCTCCGACACGCTCACCATCGGCACCAAGGCCCAGAACCTCAGCCAGGGCCTCTTGTCGGGCGAGGGCTTCTTCGTGCTGCGCGTCAGCGGCCAGGGCACCCTGTTCGTCTCCTCCTACGGCGCCATCCACCCCATCGATCTGGCCGAGGGTGAGCAGCTCATCGTGGACAACGCCCACCTCGTCGCCTGGCCCGGCACCATGCGGTACAACGTGGAGAAGGCCTCCAAGGGCTGGATCTCTTCGTTCACCTCGGGCGAGGGCATCGTCTGCCGCTTCACCGGCCCGGGCCGCATCCTCATCCAGAGCCGCAATCCCGGTGCGTTCGCCGCCTGGATCCGCGGCATGCTGCCTCCTCCCCGACGATAGGTGTCGCGGAGGTAGGGGTCAGGGGGCAGACAGCAGAAAGGCCATACCCTGACCAGCGAACGCGAACTCGTCGAGGCCGTCCCCGTCGGTGTCTCCGACGCCGGATACGGTGCAGCCGAGGTACCTGATGTCGCGCATCTCCGGGTAGTGTTGGCCCGCCTCGGAGACCGCCATGGTCCCCGAGGGCGCACCCGTGACGAGGTAGGCGGCGCCCGACTCCGGCCAGTCCTCCTCGCCTTCGAACGGGGCGCCGATGAGGAGATCCTCGATGGCGTCTCCATCCACGTCGCCAGCGTCCGCCACGGCGTAGCCGACGCGCTGGTGCTCCTCCTCGCCGACCAGCGTCAGGTCCGCCTCCGAGACCTGGATGAGGCCGATGTCGGGCGTTCGGAACACCCACACGGCACCCGCGCTCTGAACGGGGTCCGACGCAACGTCAGCGCCGAGCATCACGTCGGGCCGGCCATCGCCACTCCCATCATCGACCCAGGCCGCCGTGAGCCGGCTGCTGACGATGTCACCGGAGGCCCCGATGAGCACGTCGGCATCGGCGACGGCGCGATCCTCCCCGATGGGTCCGAGGAACACGGCCGCGAGCGGGAGGCCATGACCTCCCAGGCGCCCCGTGCAGAGCACGTCGTCCACGCCATCGCCGTCGAAGTCGGCCCCGATGTCGGCGCCTTGGGGAGCCAAGCCGTCCAGGCTCCCGACCAGCCAGGCTTGGTCGAGCGAGATGCGCCCGGAGAGCGGCCCAGGAAACAGCGCCACGCCCTCCCAGGCCCCACCGTCCCACTCGGGTCCGCTGATCATGGCGATGTCGCCTGTGCCGTCCCCGGTGGGATCCCCTCGGCTCTGGCAGACACCGGCATACCCGTCGAGGTACACCGCGCCGTCCGCCGCGCCCGCCACATCCATCCCCAGGTAGAGCGGGCTGTCGTAGACCCGGAAGGTGGCCCAGAAGGTGCTGCCGCCGTGCCCCATGTACTGCTCGAGCACAGCCATGGCGAGATCGTCGAGCCCGTCGCCGTTCATGTCCGCGACAGGGCAGAGCCCCCCCATGTAGTACGCGTGACGCCCGTCGAACCCGAACCCGTGACTGGTTGTGAAGCCGAGATCCGCCTGGCTGGAGAGATACTGGCCCGACAGGGAACCCTCGAAGATGGCGACCGAGTACGGCACGTCCTCCGCCCAAGTGTACCAGACCGCGAAGCTGGGCTGGGAGTCCCCGTCCAGATCCCCCAGGCCGACGACGCCGTCGGCGCCAGGGAACCAGGCGTCGGCCCAGGAAAAGTAGAAAGTCCCCACGCGCTCGGCGGTGTCCACGGGCCCCGTGTCCCCCGGAGAGCTGTCCAGGCCGCTGTCCGCGATGTCGGTCTCGTCCACCGCGCTCTCTCCGCCGGTCTCCCCACCCGCGCTGTCGACAGGCCCGCCCGAGTCCAGCGGCGCGCTGTCGGTCGGGACGGGCGCCTTCCCGCAGCCCCGGCACCCGGCGAGCAGCCCCAGGGCGATGACCTGCAGGATCCGCATGCGGCACCTCCTTCCGAGAGCAGGATACCTCAGGGAGCCGGAGTTCATGGGGCGGTGAAGACGTAGGCGGCACCCCGCGCCGACGCGAGGAACTCGTCACCCGCCGGACCGTAGGTGTCGCCGAGGGTACCGGCTCCGCCGAGGTACCAGACCTCCCGCTCGGTGCTCGCGTAGCGCGTCGCGACCTCCTCCAGGGTGCACACGCCGCTGGGGGCTCCCAGGACGAGGTAGACCGCGCCGGCGTCGCGCTCCGTGCCATCCTCGCCGCCGGCCCCGAGGAGGATGTCCTCGACACCGTCGGCATCGACGTCACCGGCGTCGGCCAGGTTGCTGCCGAAGCCATCGTAGCGGTACCGCCCGTGGATGGTCATGTCGGCGTCCCGCATCTGGAGGCCTTCCCCAGCGGGCGAGCGGAATGCCCAGACGGTGCCCGTTTCATGACACCCGAGGTCCTCGTAGTGCGCCCCCACGAGGATGTCGGGGCGACCGTCGCCGGAGGGGTCCGGCAGCCAGGTAGCTGTCGCCCCACCGTACAGCCCACCTCCCGTACCTAGGAACAGGTCGGCGTCGGCCACCGCCCGGTTGCCCTCCACGGGTCCGAGGAACGCCGTGATGATGCCGCCGTGGATGCGCTCCCACTCGCCCCCGATCAGCAGGTCGTCGATCCCGTCTCCGTCGAAGTCCATAGAGGCGTCCACGGAGTAGACCTCGTACGTGGCGCAGCCACCGATGAGGGACGCATCATCCAGGGACCCACTCACCAGCGGGCCCGGGAGCACGGCCGCCCCCGTCCAGACGCTGTCGTACTCCGAATCCCAGAATCCGAGGACGACATCGCCCACGCCGTCCCCGGTCGGGTCTCCTGCGGCCGAGACCGAGGAGAAGTTCCGGTGCAGGTACACGCCCCCGTCCGCACCGCCAAAAGCCCCTGCAGAGCCCAAGGGGCTGTAGAAGATGCGCAGGATGTCCCAGTTGCTCTCGCCGTGGTGGCTGCCGGCGTACCCCCACACGTCGACCAACAGCTCTGACAGGCCGTCGCCGTTCTGGTCCGCCACAGGCTCCACGGCACCGATGCCACCGTCCCACCAGACTTCCCAGCAGAAGTCGTAGTCGAAGTACATGCGGAAGTCGCCATCGGTGGGCGTGTAGGTGCCCTGCAGCGGACCGCGGTAGATGGCGAGCTGCTCCCTCATTCCGTCCACGCACTCGTAACCGGCGGCGATGTCGAGGAAGCCGTCACCATCGATGTCGCCGACCACCCTGCTGATGGTCGCCTCGGGGAACGAGGCCACGGCTTCGGTGATGGTCTCGGGCGTCTCCACCTCGCCATCGTCGCAGGGCCGACTCCAGCCGGTGTCCCCGCTGTCCCGCCAATGCCAGCCCGTGTCGTCGGGCTCGGCACACGAGTCGCCGGGCTTCGTCTCGGTGTCCTCGGACCGGCTGTCGTGAGGGTGGTGCTCCCCCGTGTCCACCGTCCCGCCAGTGTCGTCGAGCTTGGACTCCCCGCAGCCCCGGCACCCGGCGATCAGCCCCAGGGCGATGACCTGCAGGATCCGCATGCGGCACCTCCTGACCCGCCCATGATACCCCAAGGAGTCGGCGCAGGAGGCGGGAGGCCGGAGCGCGGCGTCCTCAGATCGCCCGACAGATGGTGAGATCCGCGTCGCAGCTCAGGGTGACGGTGGTGCCCGCGGGGATGGTCACCACCCCCACCCGGATGGGCGCGGCGCCCACGGTGCGGTCGAACTTGGCCCAGATGTCGTAGCGACCGGGCGGCAGCTCGGCGCCAGGGTCGAAGCGCCGGCCGCCCTGCTTGAGGAAGGCCTCCAGGGCGTGGCCCACGACCTTGTAGGAGCCGGGGGCAGGCGGGGGCGGGGGCTCGGCCGGGGCGAGCTCGGGGGCCGGGACGGCCTCCACCACGGCGCTGGTGGGGGCGGGCTCGGCGGGGATGGCGGCCGGCTCGGGCGCGGGCTCGGCCGGGGCACCGCC
>JBDRKM010000284.1:0-9370 GCA_043814015.1 Pseudomonadota bacterium | reverse complement strand
CGCCGCCGCCCGCGCCGCCCCAGGCGCAGCCGCCCTCACCGCCCGAGGCGTCGAGGGTGCCGCTGACCGCCAGCGCGCCGTCCACGGAGAGCTGCAGCGCGCCTCCGCCGCCTCCGCCGCCGCCGCCCCCGCCGTTGGGGTTGGTGTCGGTGTCGGACAGGCCGCCGCCGCCGCCGGAGCCGGCGAGCAGAGGTTCCAGCCGGTAGCTGGAGTAGGGGTCGCCGCCCGTGCCGCCGTAGTAGCCGTACTCGCTGGAGGAGCCCCCGCCGTCGCCGCCGGCCGTGGCGCTGCCGGCCGAGGCCGCGCTGCTGGAGCCGCCCATGCCGCCCCCACCGCCCCAGCAGTGGCCCGCGCCCCCGCCGCCGTTGCCGTAGTGCACGCCGGGGTAGCCCACGAGGCCCGCGCCGGTGCCGTACCCGCTGGTGGCGCCGGCGTAGTGGTTGTCCGAGCCCTCGCCCCCATCGGCCCCGCCGGCCACGCCGAGCCCGCCCGCGTTGGGGCCGGAGGTGCCGTAGCTGTCGGTGCCGTCCTCGCCGGTCAGATCCATGCGGCCGGCCACTTCGGAATCGGCGGAGGAGACGATCACCAGGGCGGCGCTGCCGGTCACCGTGAGGGTCGCGCTGCTGGCGACGGAGAAACCGTCCACGGCGAAGACGCCGAGATCGGGGCCCGAGCTCTGGGTCACGGTCTCGAACCAGATCCCGTCCACCAGGCCGGTGCCCGCGGCGCGCAGGCCGGCGATGGCGCCCGTGTCGGTGTCCAGGGTGCTGTCGGCGGTGACCGCCAGCGCGGCCTCCCCGAGCCCGATGAAGCTGGGGGAGACGTTGGAGATGTCCAGGCAGACCCCTTCGTCCGCGGTGCCCGAGCAGTCGTCGTCCACCCCGTTGCAGACCTCGGTGGCGCCGGGGTTCACGGCGGGGTCGGTGTCGTCGCAGTCGGTGGCGTCGGCGGTGGTGCCGGAGGGCGCGGAGCAGGCCACGGTGGTGCTCGCGGCATCGCCGTAGCCGTCGGCGTCGGTGTCGGCGTATCAGGTGGGGGCGTCGGCAGCGTAGTCGTCGTCGATCGTGCCCGAGCAGTCGTCGTCCACGCCGTTGCAGACCTCGATGGCGCCGGGGTTCACGGCGGGGTCGGTGTCGTCGCAGTCGGTGGCGTCCAGCACGCTGGCGCTGTCGCCGGTGCAGCTCACGTGGGAGCTGCCCGCGTCGCCGTAGCCGTCGGCGTCGGCGTCGGCGTACCAGGTGGGGGCAGCGGCGGCGTAGTCGTCGTCGATCGTGCCCGAGCAGTCGTCGTCCACGCCGTTGCAGAGCTCGGTGGCGCCGGGGTTCTCGGCGGGGTCGGTGTCGTCGCAGTCGGTGGCGTCCAGCACGCTGGCGCTGTCGCCAGTGCAGCTCACGTGGGAGCTGCGCGCGTCGCCATAGCCGTCGGCGTCGGCGTCGGCGTACCAGGTGGCGGCGTCGGCGGCGTCGTCCTCGTCCACGGTGCCATCGCAGTCGTTGTCCGTACCGTCGCAGGCCTCCGTGGCGGCCGGGTTCACCGCGGGATCGAGGTCGTCACAGTCGGTGTCGTCCGCGAGGTGGCCGCCGGGCTGGGTGCAGGCGGCGGTGGTGTGCGTGGGATCGCCGAAGCCGTCGCTGTCCACGTCGGCGTACCAGGTGGCGGCGTCGGCGGCGTAGTCGTCGTCGATCACGCCCGAGCAGTCGTCGTCGATGCCGTTGCAGACCTCGGTGGCGGCGGGGTTCACCGCGGGATCGGCGTCGTCGCAGTCGGTGGCGTCCAGCACGCTGGCGCTGTCGCCGGCGCAGCTCACGTGGGAGCTGCGCGCGTCGCCGTAGCCGTCGGCGTCGGTGTCGGCGTACCAGGTGGGAGCGTCGGCGGCGTAGTCGTCGTCGATCACACCCGAGCAGTCGTCGTCGATGCCGTTGCAGACCTCGGTGGCGGCGGGGTTCACCGCGGGGTCGGTGTCGTCGCAGTCGGTGGCGTCGCGCACGCTGGCGCCGTCGCCGGTGCAGCTCACCTGGGCGCGGCTCGCGTCGCCGTAGCCGTCGCCGTCGCCGTCGGCGTACCAGGTGGGGGCGTCGGCGGCGTAGTCGTCGTCGATCGTGCCCGAGCAGTCATCGTCCGTTCCGTTGCAGACCTCGACGGCGCCCGGGTTCACGGCGGGGTCGGCGTCGTCGCAGTCGGTGGCGTCGTCGGTGTAGCCCGTGGGCTGGTCGCAGGCGGTGGTGGTGCTGGCGGGATCGCCGTAGCCATCGCCGTCGTCGTCGTCGAACCAGATCAGGGCGTCGAGGGCGTCCTCGTCCACCGCGCCGTCGCAGTCGTCGTCGGCGCCGTTGCAGACCTCGTCTGCCTCGGGGTGGACCGTCGCGTCGGCGTCGTCGCAGTCCCGGCAGGCGGCCCAGCCGTCGGCGTCGGCGTCGGCCCAGCCCGTGGAGCCGTCGCAGTTGTAGTCGTTGGGATCGGTGCTGTCGTCCTCGGCGGCGCCGGGATGGAAGGCGGCGTCCGCGTCGTCGCAGTCGCCGCCCGCGGCCACCTGGTCGCTCGCCGGGTGGCTGCTCTCCACGGCGGTGGCGTCGTCGCCCCCGCCATCGCCGTCGGCGTCGGTGTACCAGGTGGCCAGCAGGCCCTCGTCCACCTCGCCGTCGCAGTCGTTGTCGAGATCGTCGCAGACCTCGGCGGCCTCGGGATGCACCGCGGCGTCGGCGTCATCGCAGTCGCCGCCCTGGGCCACCTGATCGCTCGCGGGGGCGCAGGTCTCCACCGCGGAGGCGTCCTCGCCCCAGCCGTCGCCGTCGGCGTCGGTGTACCAGGTGGCCAGCAGGCCCTCGTCCACCTCGCCGTCGCAGTCCTCGTCGCGCCCGTCGCAGGTCTCGGGGGCGTCGGGGTGGATGGCGGCGTCGGTGTCGTCGCAGTCTACATCGGAGGCGTAGCCGTCGGCGTCGAGGTCCACGTTCTCGGGGCCGGTGTCCACGGGGCCCGTGTCCTCGGGCTCGGGCTTGGTGCGGCAGGCGGCGAGGGCCAGCAGGGCCAGGAGAGGGAGGATGGGGCGCATGGTGTGGGCTCCGGGGGCCGGGTCAGTGTAGCCGACCTAGCTCGGCCCCTCCCACCCATACCTGCGATCGTAGCCCCGCCCGGTCCGACAGACCGCCCAGAAGCCACCGTCGTGTTCGTGGAAGGTGAGGCAGGCGCCCTCCACCCACCAACCCTCCCAGACGGCGTAGCGGCCGAGGCCCCAGTCGGTGCAGGCGTGGCCGGCGCGCTCCAGGGCCCGCTGTGCGCCTTCCCGATCGAGCTCGTCGGGTCCCAGGGTGGCCAGCGCAGCCTCGGCGCGGGCGATGGAGCAGGCCCGCACGTCGGGGCGGTCGATGGGGACGTGAAGGCGCGCGTGGCCCGCCGCGAGCCACATGCCCGTGAGGCCGAGCACGGCGAGCAGGGCGCGGCGCGAGCCGCCGAACAGCGCGGGGTTGCGCCCCGCGACCAGGGCGAGCAGGGCGCCGAGGGAGGTGGCCACCAGCATGGGGACGAACATCCACTCCCACCAGTGGTGCCGAAAGGGCTCGGTCGTCAGCACCCGTCCGAGGACCACCAGCGCAGCTCCGACCCCCGCCAGTCGGAGCAACCGCAGCCGTTTGCCGGTGGTCAGCCTGCCCCAGCGCCGGCTGGCGCGCCCCAGGACCGCGGCCAGCCCCAGCGCGAGCAGCGGGCTGGACCAGAGCAGCGCGCGGCGTCCGAGGTTGGCCATGAAGAGCCGCTCGCCACCGGGCTCTGGCAGGTGAGCCGGGCCGAGGGTGGCGGCCAGCTCAGCGGCGTTCTGGATGGTCCAGGAGCCTCCGCACATCCCCAGGGAGAGGTCCCCGCCGTGGTCGCAGACCAGGATGGGCCAGCCCGGCTGGGTGTCCACCCCACAGCTCCCCGCGCCGATTCTCGTGCTCGCGATGATCCGCTCCGGTACGTCGCCGCGCCAGACCCGGTCCACGAGGACCTCGAAGTAGGCAGGCTCCCAGGCCAGCTCTGGCCGGAGAGGCCAGCGGTGGGCGCCGAGGGTTCCGGCGAACACCCGCTCGGCGCTGGCGCAGGACGCCTCTGTGGGGTGGCCGAAGCGAGCGCAGGAGCAGGCTGCGGCGGGCTGCGGTGCCATGAGGAGGGCGAGGAGCAAGGTGGGGATCATGGAGTGCGCCTCAAGGTGGTGGTGGATCAGCGGGCGCCCTTCTCCGCGTCCGAGCGACTCTGCAGGAGCGCGTCGATGCTCATCGGACTCCAGCACGAGCGTGATGGTCGGATCGAGGGTGAGCACGTGGTCAGCGCCGTGCTCGGGGTCGCGCGGCTGGACCTCGAGGCCGAGCAGGTGGGCCGAGACGTTCAGCCCGTCGGGTCGTGTGGCGTGGCACAGCGGGGCGCTGCGCGTGCCACGGTAGGCGGACGCGAAGGGCGCGCAGTCGCCCGCGGCGGTCCTGACCCACACCGTCTCCGATCCGAGCAGCCAGTGGGGCAGGGGCGCGGGTGCGTAGGGCGCCAGCCCCAGGGCGGCGGCCGCCAGCCGGCTGGACTCGGCCGCGGACGGGGCCGCGGCGGGAGGCGCTGGACGGAGAGCACAGGCGAGGGCGAGGAGGGGGAGCGCGGACCGCATGATGCTTGGGACAACGCCCGGGGCCTGGGGGTTCGCGGGGGAGGCGAGGCCCGCGCGAGGCGACTTCGCGACAGAGCGGCCCGAGATGAATCATCTGGGCGAGGAGTGTCGCGCCGGCGGGCTTCAACGCGACAGAGCGGCCCGAGATGAATCATCTGGGCGAGGAGTGTCGCGCTGGCGGGCTTCATCGCGACAGAGCGGCCCGAGATGAATCATCTGGGCGCGGAGTGTCGCGCTGGCGGCCCACGCCAGGGACTACCGCACCACCACCACCCGATACACCCGCACGCGGGGCCCCGCGATCTCCAGGGTCAAGCCCGCTACCTCCACGGTACCGGACTGCAGGGTGGCGGTGGTCTCCCCGGACCCGGTGGGCGCCCCCCTCGGTTGATACGTGGTCCCGTCGCCCTCGCTGAACCCGCCCCCGCCGCCGCAGAGAATGACCACGCGTTCACCGTCCACGGCGTCAAGATCGGTGATACCCGACGCGCCGTATCGTAATGTATCGGGCGCCTCCGCCAGCAGGGGCAGGGTGGTCCCTTCCGGACAGAACACGGGGATCTCGTCCAGCGCGACGTCGAACCAGCCGCTCTGGGCGGGCTGTTGCCCAGGCCAGGTCCACCAGGCCACGTCCGAGGGCAGCTCCACCTCCCGCCCGCTCACCCCCCGCTCCAGCACGGGGGCCACCAGCAGGGCCGGGCCCAGCATCCAGGCGTCCATCCGGCCCCAGTCTCGGCCGTGGTGGAAGGCCACGGGGCGGATCGCGGGTGAGCCATCCTCCGCGGCCTCCCGCGCCAGGCCCGACAGGTAGGGGTAGAGGCGGGTGTGGGCGCGGGTGGCGTCGACGAAGAAGGCGAGGGTCTCGGCGTCCTCGTCGAAGTGCCAGTTCTCCTCGTCGAAGGCGCCGTGGTGGGTGCGCATGAGCGGCGTGTAGACGCCGAGGCTGGTCCAGCGGTACCAGAGCTCGCGATCCGCAGGGTCATTCCCCACGCTCTGGTAGCCGGCGATGTCGTGGGTGAAGAGGGGCACGCCCGAGGCGGCCAGCCCCAGGCCCTGGGCCAGGACGGTGGGGAGGCCGTCGTCGGTGTCGAAGCTGGTGCGCTGATCGCCGCCCCAGACCAGGGGGGCCACGCCCTGGGCGCCGTTCCAGCCGGAGCGGGCGAAGAAGACCTCGTCGTTCCCGGGCAGGGCGACCGCGTTCAGGCGCTGCCAGCGCTCGGGGTAGCGCTGGTGCTCCAGCATGGGGTCGCCGTCGGCCAGCGGGCAGCCGGTGGGCAGCCACTCGCCGTAGTCCGCCATCCAACCGGAGAACCCCAGCGCCCGCGCCGCGTCCATCCAACCCAGGGCCCAGGCTTCGGCGCCCGGATCGGTCAGGTCCACCACGGAGGAGTCCTTGAGGGTGACCCCGAGGAAAGTGCAGGGATCGCCGGCGTCGTCGCCGATGAGGACGCCGGCCTCGGCGGCGCTCTGCCAGGTGGTGGTGCCCTCGGCCAGGAAGGGGGAGAAGTACGCGAGCCAGGCGAAGCCGTCGGCTTCGAGCTCGGCGCCCACGCCCTCGGCGTCCGGGTACAACTCACGGTCCACGAACCACTCGTTGGAGAGGCGGTACCCGGTGGGAGTGGACTGGAAGCCCTTCCAGTCCTCGGTCCAGATGGCGGAGACGGAGGCGCCGGCTTCGCGCAGGGTGGCGGCCACCTCCCGCACGTGCTGCGAGCCGCCCACGGCGTCGGCCCAGGCGCCCAGCGCCCAGGCGGGCGGGGCTTCGATGCGGCCGGTGCGGGCCGTGAGGGCCTGCACCACCTCCAGGGGACCGTCGCCGGAGAGGATCGCCAGCCGCAGCGGTCCCTCCCACGCCAGCAAGGAGAAACGCCCGGGATCCGTGGCGCAGAGGTCCACCTGGGTGCGCGCCCAGGTCTCGGCCAGGAGGCCGTCGGCCTCCTGGGGCCTGAGCAGGAAGGGCACGGGGTAGGACGAGGCGTGGCGCGTGCCGGTCAGGCTCCAGTCGTCGGGGGGGTCTTCGTCCTCCACCTTGCCGACCCCGGGCTCCGAGACCCAAAGGGGGAAGGCCTGGCCCACGTGGTCCACGTCCATGGCGTGGCCACCCAGGCCCAGGAAGTGTTCGTCGGAGCCGCAGTCGGCGCTGATCTCGACGCGGTCGGCGCCAGGGTCGGCGGGGACCCAGTCCAGCACCAGGGTGTCGGGGCCCTCGGGGGTCAGGGTCAAGCGCCCGAGGGAGGCTCCGTCAGCGTCCAGCAGGCCTAAGGTCACGGCGTCCGCGCCCACCTCCGGGCGCTCCTGGCCCGTGGCCGCCACGAGGTCTGCCCGCTCGTCGTCGAAGCGGTACGAGCCGAAGGCCTCCTCCACGGAGAAGGAGCCCGTACCCGTGGCGAAGGCGAGGCCAGTGACGGCATCGCCGCGCGCGGCGTGGACCAGGTCGAGGCGGCCGTCGTCGCGGTGCAGGGTCACGAGGAAGCCGCCCACGGTCAGCTCGGAGGGTCGGCAGGCGCAGAACAGCAGGGGGAGGAGGCAGAAGTGCGACACGGTGGCTCCCGATCAGGGGGACGATAGCATGTCGGAGTGGATCCCGACCCCGGTGGGCGGGTACCCGAATCGTCGGACACAGAGCCATCAGGTTTCAGGTATCAGGTTTCAGCAAGCACCTTCCTCGCGACTCACCCAGCTCGGGCCTGTTCACCCTGCAGGTGAAGCGCGCAAAGCCGGCTGCCGCTCGAAAGAGCTGATAGCTGACCGCTGATACCTGACGGCTTCGTCGGCAGAGCCGACGATTCGGGCGGGTACCGTCGCAGCTTCCACTCCAGCCCGGAGCCGTCATGAGGAGTCTCCTGCTCCCCAGCCTGCTGTTGCTGACGGCCTGCCCCGCGCCGCAGGACACGGCCGCGCCGCCCTGCGGCGACCTCCGCGTGGACGCGGCGGACGGCGAGGTCTCCTTCGGCCGCGATGGCTGTGCCGCGGCGGTGCTGGCGGCCCGGATGGTGGGCCAGGGGGATTTGACCCTCGAGCTCGCCGTGGACGGCCGCATCCTCACCCCCACGATCACGGCCGGCCCCGGCGGCGCGACCCTGCGCGCGCTGGTGCTGGAGGGGACGGCGGAGGTGGCGGGAGAGGAGCCGCTGCGCTGGTGGCGCCAGGGATACCAGTCCTGGTCCTGGGCCGGGGTGGTGGAGACCGGGGATGCGGCGCTGGACGCCGACGGCTTGCCCGTGGTGGGCGGGCAGGGGGTGCCCGACACCTTCCTGCGCGACACCGCGGCCAGCTCCTGGTGGGTCGGGCTGCTGGGGCGCCCGGAGGGCGGCGCGCTGCTGTTGGGGGCGCTCGGGGCGGAGACGCTGCCGTGGTACGCGGCGGCCGACGAAGGGGGCTCCCTGTGGGCCGTGTGGGGCGGCTTCGACGAGGAGAACGCCCTGGCGGGGGGCGCCTCCGTGGTGCTCGATCCGCTCTGGCTCGGGGTCGGGGACGACGCGAGCGCCCTGCTGGAGGGCTACGCCGAGGCGGTGGGCGCAGCGGCCCCCCGAGAGGCCCCCGCCCTGGGCTGGTCTTCGTGGTACGCCTTCTACGCGGAGGTGACCGAGGAGCAGGTGCGCGCGAACCTGGCCGCGGCCGCCGCCCTGAACGACCGTGGCGACCTGGCGCCCATCGAGCTGCTGCAGGTGGACGACGGCTGGGCGCGCGCCTGGGGCGACTGGGAGGCGAACGAGCGTTTTCCCTCGGGCATGGCGGCGCTGGCGGAGGACATCGCGGCGGCCGGCCTGCGCCCGGGGCTGTGGCTGGCGCCCTTCTACGTGCATCGCCAGGCCCCGGCCTACGTGGAGCACCCTGGCTGGTGGGTGCTGGACGTCTCCGGCGCGGAGCTGGCTTTCGACAACGACGGGACCGGCGACTACGCGGTGCTGGACGTGACCGTGCCGGAGGCCGCGGCCTGGCTCCAGGGGGTCATCGCGGCGCGGGTGGCCGAGGGCTGGACCTACCTCAAGCTCGACTTCCTGTACGCCGGGGCCCTGCCGGGCCTGCGCCATGAGGCGGTCACGGGGCTGGAGGCCTACCGCCGCGGGGTGGCGCTGCTCCGGGAGGCGGCGGGGGAGGGGGCCTTCATCGTGGCCTGCGGGGCCCCGGTGCTGCCCTCGGTGGGCTTCGCTGACGGTTTCCGCACCGGGGCCGACATCGCCTACGGCTGGTCCCCGGACCCGGACCCGGCCTACCTGCGCTGGCAGGCGCGCAACACCGCCGGGCGCGCCTGGATGAACGGGCGCTGGTGGTGGAACGACCCCGATGTGCTGCTGCTGCGGGCGCCCTTCAGCGAGCTGCAGGCGCGCGGCGCGGTGGCCGCCCAGGTGGCATCTGGTGGCTTGTGGCTGCTGGGCGATGACCTGACGGCGCTCCCCGAGGAGCGCCTGGCCTTGGCCCTGCACCCCGCCGCCACGGCCTCGCGCGGTCGCCTCGTCCGCCCCGCGCATCCCTTGAGCTTCCCCTCGGGCCACGACCTCGGCCCGGTGGCCGAGCGCCAGGTCCCCGACGACCGCGCGCCGCCAGCCTGGCGCCTCGAGGGTGGGATCACGGTGCTGCTGGACCTGGGGGAGGAGCCCCTGGTCCTGCCTGCCCCGGGCGGGACCGAGCTGCTGACGGGCGAGGAGTCGGCGCCGGGCGGCGCGCGCATCCTGGAGCCAGGGGAGGGGGAGGTGTGGGAGGAGGGGGAGGTGTCAGGCACTAGGACTCAAGCTTTTTGAAAAG
>JBDRKM010000283.1:0-2510 GCA_043814015.1 Pseudomonadota bacterium | reverse complement strand
CTGCGCTACCTGGCCGGCAACCCAGAGGTGGACCCCGACTGCGGCGCGTTGGAGCTTCGGCTGCGGCACTGGCTGCGCGAGGTCTACAACCACACCCCCCACGAGGGTCTGGGCGGGGACACCACCCCCGCCCAGTGCTGGGATGCCGACGAGCGCCCCCTGCGCTTCCCCGAGGACGACGCCGACCTGCGCCGCCGCTTCGTGGTCTGGGAGGACCGGCTCGTCAGCAAGGACAACGTCGTCTCCTTCGGGGGCGTGTCCTACGAGATCCCCCACGGCCATCGCGGCGACACCATCCAGCTGCACCGACACCTGCTGGACCAGACCCTGTCCATGGTCCACGACGGCCGCCTGGTGCGTCTGGCCCCCGTGGACCTGCAGGCCAACGCCACCAGCGGCCGCGCCCGTCCGGGCCAAGAGCCCGAGACGGCTCAGCCCCATCCACCCAAGAGCGCCGCCGAGCTGGCCTACCGACAGGACTACGCGCCCGTCGTGGGCACGGACGGCGGCTTCAACGATCCCGACACCCCCACCCACGAGGACTGAACCATCATGGACCTACGCGCCAAATACGGCTTCCACGCCGACCCATTCACCCGAGAGATCCGGGTGGAGCACCACTTCCCGCTGCCACAGTTCGCCGAGGCCAAGGGCGGCCTGCTGGGCGCGGCCAAGCGCCGGATGAGTGCTGGGCTGATCGCACCGGCCGGCTTCGGCAAGACCAACCTGCTGCGCGGCGTGGTCGAGGACCTGCCCGAGGCCCGCTACCGCACCCACTACGTCAAGGTCACCGGCCTGTCCAAGCGCGACATGTGCCGCGAAATCGCCCAGGTCATGGGCGTGCAGCCCTCCGGAGCCTTCAACGCCCTGGTCCGCCGCATCCAGGACAAGGTGCTCGAGGCCGCCGACACCGACGGCCTGCGCCCAGTCTTGATCCTGGATGAAGCCCAGGATTTGCGCCCCGATGTGCTGGGCATGCTGGCGCCCTTGACCAATTTCGACATGGACAGCCGCCTGGTCCTGTCCGTAATCTTGGCCGGCCAGCCGCCCCTGGCCACCATGCTGCGTCGCTCCGAGCTGGAGGGCGTAGCCCGGCGCATCGCCCACTACGCCACGCTCAGGCCCCTGTCCCGCGACGAGACCGCAGCCTACATCGCCCACCGCTGCACCGTGGCCGGTGCCACCACCAACCCCTTCGACCAGGGCGCTGGCGACGCCATCTACGAGATCGGCCGCGGCAACCTGCGCGCTACCGACCGCCTGGCGCTGAAGGCCCTCGAGCTGGCCGCTGCCAAGGACGCCAGCGCAGTGGACCACGTCCACGTCATCGACGCCCGGAGGCTGCTGTGGCCGTAGCGCCCCTGCCCACCGTCCGGGCCTGCGACCTCGACGCTGACCCACCCGAGGCGCGGTGGCTGATAAGCCAGGTTTGGGTACGACAAGGCGTCGGTGTGGTTGGTGGGCATCCGAAGCTCGGGAAGTCATGGATGGGCCTGGACATGGCCATCAGCGTCGCGTCTGGCACCCCCTGCCTGGGACGCTTCCCCGTGGAGCGGCCCGGGCCCGCCGTCGTCTTCCTGGCCGAGGACGGCCTGGGCGCTGTCCGCAGCCGCATCGATGCCATCTGCACCCATCGCCGCCTCGACCTGCACCGCCTGCCCCTGCACGTCATCACCGCCCCGGTTCTGCGCCTGGACACGGCCGAGCACCAGGCCGCCCTGCACGCCACCATAGAGAAGCTGCAGCCGCGCCTGCTGGTCCTCGACCCCCTGGTGCGCCTGCATCGCCTCGATGAGAATAGCTCATCTGATATGAGCGGTCTGCTGGGCTTTCTGCGCGAACTGCAGCGCAAGTGGGGTGTCGCCATCGCCCTTGTTCACCATGCGTCCAAGCGCGCCAGGGCCAGGCCAGGCCAGGCCCTGCGGGGGTCGTCCGACCTGCACGCCTTCGTGGACAGCCTCGCCTACCTGGCAAGGCAGAACGACGAGCTGATGCTGCACCTCGAGCACCGCTCGGCGCCCACCCCGGAGCCCGTCCCCGTGCGCCTGGTCCATGGCCCTGGCGGCAAGAGCACCCACCTGCAGGTCATCGGCGGCGACGAGCAACTGGAGCTGCCCGTGCCCCTCGAGGCCCGCGTCATGGAGGTTCTGGATGGTGCGGACGAGCCCATGATGCGCAAAGATCTGCGCGAGCGCCTGCGGGTCAACAACCAGCGCCTCGGCAAGGCCCTCGAGCGCCTCGAGAGCGACGGCGAGACCCGGCGCACCGACCAGGGCTGGCTGCGTCGCCTGCCCAAGCTGGAGCCCCACCTTGCGCCCGCCCGATAGCCGACAACGGTCGCGCGGGGGGCGGGGGACCCGCACGATGAGGCCCGGGACAGCACCTGCAGGCTGGTGGGGGCCATCCATGGGGCCCGAGGCAAAGCAGGAAATCCCAGCCACCACCACCATCTTCGACTGATCATCCAGCGACGCTGAAGGCGCACGTGGATGGCCCCCAGGGCCCGGCAT
>JBDRKM010000282.1:0-12567 GCA_043814015.1 Pseudomonadota bacterium | reverse complement strand
GCCGGTCGCGGCCCTGGCGCCGCCCGAAGCCGAGGAGTCCCCCGACGGGAGCGCGCCGGGCCCGGCTCCGGGAGCGCGCACCCGGGCCATGGCGCGGGAGGCGGCCCGCGATCTCGAGCGGGACGGTGGGCCTCAGGTCGACCCCGCCACCTGGCAGCCCGGCCCCATGACCCGCGCCTTCATCCGTCGCGCGCGGCGCCCCTGGAAGCGGCTGGCGGTCGCCATCGTGCTGGCCGGGGCCCTGGTGGGCGGTGGTCTGGTGGTGCGGGCGGTGATTCTGGATCGGGCCACGGGCTCGGGCTTCTCCCTGGAGGTGGCCAACGACAGCCCTGCCGCGGTCCACATCGCCTGCACCGCGGGGGAGGGTGAGAAGTCGCGAAGCTGGGGGGTCAACGTGGAGCCCGGCGCCACCGCCGCCATCGGCATCCCGGCCCTGCCCGCCACCTGCGAGGAGGTGCTGGCCGATGGCTCCCGCAGGCTGGTCTGGACCATGCCCAAGGCTGTCTCGGTGGGCCAGGACCTGCCGGAGGTCACCGAGGCGGACGAGCGCCTGAGCCCCGCGCCGCCGCCCGCGCCGGCCGTCGAAGGCGCCGCACCGCAGGCCAAGAAGCCTGCACACAAGCAGCGGGAGGTCCAGGTCGCCCGCCTGGTGGTGGGAGAGGCCGAGCCACCGCCCGTGGACACCTCCGCCTGCGAAGATCTGGTGTCGCTGGAGCCCCAGGCGGCCCTGGGGCAGCTCTCCTCGGAGGCTGGCGCCTGCCTGGAGGCGGTCATGGCGGGGACGGCATCGTTGACCACCAAGGACAAGGTCTCCCGGCTCCTGATCTGGGACGCCGAGGCCCGCCACGACGACGTGGCCTGGGAGCGCCTCGTGCGCCGCCACCTCGCCACCGTCGGCAGCTCCGACCCCGACATCTGCATGGCCCTGGCCCTGCGCCTCAAGAAGAAGGGCACCGTGCGCGCGCTGGAGGAGACCATCGAGCTGACCAACACGGCCCTGGAGAACCGGAGCCGGTACTCGGGGGACAAGTACGTCCTGCGGGTGAATTCGCTGCACGCGCTGCGGACCGTCGCGGCCGAGACGGTGTGGCGCAAGCACGAGGAGAGCCTTCCGACCTGGCGCAGCGAGGAGGTCGTGCAGCAGGGGGAGAAGATGCGCTTTCGCACGAGGGAGTTCGCGCGGGAGTGGCTGGACTACGCGGAGGCGTCGGGGGCCGACACGACTCGAGCTCGGGCGGTGCTGGGGGAGGTGGGGTAGCGCGCTGTCCAGCTTGTCATCGGTGGCTCAGGCCCGCAGCAGCGTGATCGTCCGCCCGCTCGGCGTGCGCGCCTCCGCCAGCCCGGTGCGCAGCTCGGGCTCCTCGGCCTCGGGGCGGCGGTCGAAGACCACCAGCGTCCCCGTGTCGAGCCCCAGGCGGTCGAGGTAGCCGTCGAGCTGCGCCAGACCCTCGGGCATCGGGTCCTTGCGCCCAGGTGCCCAGACCTTCAGCTCGAGCGCCTCACGCTGCCAGCGCCGGGGCGTGCCGTGGGGCCAACGCACGAGCAGATCGATCCGGCCCCGGCCGATGCCGTACTCCCGGTCCACGTAGCCCCCGCCGTTGACGATCCGCTGCAACCAGGCCATCAGCACGAGCTGCGCGGCCACCTCGCGCCAGTTGGCGGTCCCAGCCAGGATCTCGCCGTGCTGCCGCCAGAAGGCGGCGAATTCCGCGAGCACCCGCCGCATGTCCAGGCGGCCGTCGGGCAGCACGAAGCTGTGCTGCTCGGGCACGGGCAGGCGCTGCTCCAGGCTGCCCGCCAGCACGCGCACGATCACCTCCCGGTAGATGGCGTTGGCCACCCGCACCGGCGGGCCCTGGGCCACCAGCCCCAGGTCGCGCACGTACTGTAGGTCGTCGTCGTACACGTCGGCCGGTGTCTCGCCGAAGCTGCCCGCCAGCACGGGCTCCAGCACGCGCCGCACCCGATCCTCCGCCAGCCGCGCCGCGAGCGAGTCCAGGTGCGTAGCGCGCGCCAGCACCAGCCGCTCCACCGCCTGGTCCAGGTGGGCGACCGTGACGGGCTCGCGCACCGGGACGCCGATCTCCTCGACCACCTCTCGCGCCAGGGCGTTGACCAGCCACGGCTGGCCGCCGCTCAATTCGAACGCCCGCGCCAAGGCCGCGGCTTCGAAGATCTGACCAGTCTCGGCCGTGTGCTGGCTGTAGAGCCGTCGAACCTCCTCTTCCTCGAAGTTGCGCAGCCGGATGGACTTCACCTTGACGTTGAAGGGGCTGGCAGAGCCCAGCCGTCCGGGCTCGCCCCCACTGGCGGTCTTGTAGTCCCGCACGTCTCGCAGCCCGCAGAGGATCACCGAGGAGGGGAAGGCGGCTGGCCGATCCGGAAACCCGACCCGGAGCTGACGCAGCACCGAGATCAAGCTCTGGCCCATGAGCGCGTCGATCTCGTCGAGCAAGAGCACCAGCGGCAACGGGCAGGCGCGGGACCAGGCGGACAGGCAGCGCTGCAGGAAGGCGCCAGGCACCGCCGCGGTGTCCACCGCGGGCGGCCGAAGCGCCGTGGGCAGCCGGTTCTGTGCCCCGTCCCACAGGCTGTGCCAGACCACCCGTTCCGCGGCCTCGTAGTCGTCGCCCGCCGCCTGCCCTGCTTCACACGAGGCGTAGACCGCCGCGAAGCGCCCGGTGGCGCAGAGCTGCGTGGCCAGATCCCGCAGCGCGGTGGTCTTGCCCGTCTGCCGCGGAGCGTGGAGCACGAAGTAGCTCTCCTGCTCCACCAGCGCGACCACCTCGGGCAGCCGATCGAGGGCGGGGAGCATGTAGTGCTTCTCGGGCACACAGGGTCCAGCGGTGTTGAAGCGGCGCATGGGAGGCTCCTTGTCGGTGGGGGTAACCCGGTGGAGGAGGGCGATCGGGGTTTGTCGATCCCATGCCCTGGTCCTGCGCCTCGAGAAGAAGGGCACCGTGAGCGCGCTGGAGGAGGCCGAGCGTCAGACGGACGCGATGCGTTTCAGGACCCTTGACTACGCGCGGGAGTGGCTGGACGATGCGGAGGTGTCGGGGGCTGACGCGAGCCGGGCGCGGGCGGTGGTGGGGGAGGTGGGGTAGCGCGCTGTCCAGATAGTCACTGGCGGATCAGGTCCGATGCAGCGTGATCGTCCGCCCGCCTGCCCTCCGTGGCTGGTGCGTGACCCGGCGGCCCGGTGGTCTCTCCGCGTGGGCTTCAGCCATCCCGGCGACGAGTGCCCAACCGATCCCGGAGACGACCCTGCATCAAGCGGTCCTCTGATGGAGTCGCTCCGAGATGACCTCTCGCAGGAACTCGGAGCGGCTCTTGGAGCCACGGTTGGCGTCGACCAGCTCCATGTCCTCCGAAGTCAAGAGGACCGCGACCCGTTCGGTCTTGGGTTCATCCGTCTTTCGTCCGGGGCGGCCTGAGGCCGGTAGGTCTTCGTCGTACTTTTCACGCCACGCACGTCCCAGAGCCTCGTCGTTGAGCGCGACGAGCTGTGCATCGAGGAACTCCAGGGGAGGTACACCAGAGTCCGGGTCGGCGCACCGGCCGCAGGACCATACCCGGGCGACGTAGGTGACGGTGCGCGGACCGCGTCTCGCCGTGGCTGGGCGTTCCTGGAGCGCGACGGGGCAGTCCGGATGGTTGCAGGCAGGGGTCTTCAGGTCCATGGGTCACCCTCGGCGAGATGCAAACTGACGAGAAAGGTTCGATCCGCTCGCTCGGTGAGGCGAATCCAGAGATGTCCCTCGAGGTCCCAGGCGAAGGGACAGAAGACCCAGATGAGGTTGAAATCCTGGTTCTTTGCTGGTTCGGTCCGGAGCAGGTCGGCCGGTTCCAGCACCATCAGTTGATCGAAGGCATCCTGACGGCTCCACCCCAGGGAGGCGATCTCGTCGTCCGCCTTCCATGTGATCTGGACGCGGCGCTCATCCAGCGCGCGCCGTAGTCGGTGCAGGAAGGCAACGGTGAGATCATGCTGCTGCATAGACGGAATATATGTCATCTATTCCGTCGAGTCCACCTGCCCGGTCCACGAGGGACATCAGGCGGTGGGCGACGAGGCGATGGGGGTTGGTCGATCTCATGCCCTGGCCCTGCGCCTCAAGAAGAAGGGCACCGCGAGCGCGCTGGAGGAGGCCGAGCGTCAGACGGACGCGATGCGCTTCAGGACCCGTGACTACGCACGGGAGTGGCTGGACGATGCGGAGGTGTCGGGGGCTGATGTGAGCCGGGTGGGGGCGGTGGTGGTGGAACCCGAATCGTCGGACGATTCGGGGGCTACGGGCTACGGGCTACAGCACTTCCGAAGCTGATTTCGGACGGCTTCTCGCCAGGATCGAAGGGCTCGGCGATCACCCGGCGGGTGAAGGACAGATCGGGCGCGGGTGCGCGAAAAAGCCCGTAGCCTGTGGCCAAGCGCCCACCAGCGATGGTCGACAGCCTCCGAGGCCATAGGCGTGTCTGAGTGACCCGTAGCCTCGTCGGCGCAGCCGACGATTCGGGGTGGGAGGTGGGGTAGCGCGCTGTCCAGATAATCACTGGCGGATCAGGCCCGATGCAGCGTGATCGTCCGCCCGCCTGCCCTCCGGGTCGGGTACGGCTGTCAGGTCGGGCTCTGGGGTTCGGACATGGGGGACATCCTCTACGCCCTCGACAGTATCTCTCGCGGGGGTCGGTGTCTCACCCAGGTTGGCACGGAGGGCAGTGCCGAACAGCGAAACCTACGGACAGACCCTGTAGACCTCTCCAGGGCGGTTTGTTGCCCAGATGTAGCCGTCGCTGGCGTGGATCATCGAACCGACCATGCCGGACCCAAATGGAGCTGAGAAAAGCTGCCAACTGCCGCCATCATCCTCTGTGAAGTAGATCCCACCGTCGGGACCTGTGCCGACGTAGACACGTCCATCTACCTGGACGATCGAGTAGGCGCGCATGCCCGACCCGATGCCGGCCGTGTTGGACCACGTCAGGCCGCCGTCGACGCTCAGGTATACGAAGGGAATATCGCTGTCACCGTAGCCCACAGCGAAAAGGTCCCCCGTTTCCGTCTCTGTGAATCCCTCAATGTAGTCGAGTAAAGAAGAACCCACGGATACTCCGGACCAACTCCCTCCCAGGTCGGTGGAGACATGGATCTCCCCCCTGCCCCCACCGCCCCGGGCTCCTGCCAGCAAGTTGCCCCCGGAGGTGTAGAACAGACCATGCACATAGTCTGTGCTATTCAGCCCACTGTACGTCCAACTGCTGCCCTCATCCTCGGTGTAGTAGACGCCGGTCTCGTAGGTTCCGACAAAGACTGTCCCCGGCGATGGTTCGAGCAGGGTGAACATATGCTCATTGTAGCTCTGGCCGTTGGGGCAGCCGAGGTCGGACCACGTCGCGCCACCATCGATCGAACTGTACACTTTACCGTCGGAACCCGTGGCGGCGAGAAGAACCCCGCTCTCGGTCTCGATCACATGCCAGGCATGGACGCCCAAATCGACCACCCCGTTCCAGGTGTCGCCTCCGTCGGTGGTCTCAAAGAGCCGGCCATCATTCACGGTACCCAGCCAGATTGTGCCATCTGAGCTCTCTGTCAGCTTGGCGAGGTCTGGCGCTCCATCGATGCTGCCGGTCAACACCCACTGCCCCGGATACATGCTGGCATCGCCGTCGTCGCAGTCCCCATCGATGTCGGTGTACCCCGAGGGCGTACCACAGTCGGCGATGGTGGAAGAAGTGTCGCCCCAGCCGTCCGCATCGAGATCCTGGTACCATGTCGCCGCATCGATCGCGGTGCCTTCATCGATGTCGCCGTCGCAGTTGTCGTCGACACCGTTGCAGTACTCGTCAGCACCGGGATGAACCGCGCCATCGCTGTCATCGCAGTCCCCGTCGGTCTCGATGTACCCCGAGGGAGTGCCGCAGTCAGCCGTCGCGGTAGAGGTGTCTCCCCACCCATCGGAATCCAGGTCCCGGTACCACGTCGTCGCGTCGATAGCCGTGCTCTCGTCGATGTCGCCGTCGCAGTTGTCGTCGACTCCGTTGCAGTACTCGGCCGCGCCGGGGTTGACCGCGGAGTGGCCGTCATCGCAGTCCCCCGACACGCTCGCGTGGGATGCAGGCGCCGTACAACTGAGCGCGGTCGAGCTGCTCACGCCGTACCCATCCCCATCTTCGTCCGCATACCAGGTGCTGGCGGAGGAGGTGTCGAGGCTGCTGTCGGCGTCGTCGATGTCGCCGTCGCAGTCGTCATCGGTGCCGTTGCAGACCTCGGTGGCGCCTGGGTTCACGCCCGCGGTGGTGTCGTCGCAGTCGGTGCTGTCGGTCACCGCCCCGCTGGGCTGGTCGCAGGCCAGGGAGGGACTGCTCGCATCGCCGTACCCGTCGCTGTCGGCGTCCGCGTACCAGGTGCGGGCGGTGGATGTGTCCAGGCCGCTGTCGGCGTCGTCGATGTCACCATCGCAGTCGTCGTCGGCACTGTCGCAGACCTCGGTGGCGCCTGGGTTCACGCCCGTGGTGGTGTCGTCGCAGTCGGTGGCGTCCGCGACGTAGCCGCTGGGCACGGTACATGCTGCGGTGATGACAGCCGCATCGCCGTAGCCGTCGCCGTCCGCGTCTGCGTACCAGGTGCCCGCGTCCACGGCGTCGTCTTCATCTGTGGTGCCGTCGCAGTCGTCGTCCACACCGTTGCAGGACTCCGACGCTCCCGGGTTCACAGCGGCGGCAGTGTCGTCGCAGTCGGTGGCGTCGGCCAAGTATCCGGTCGGCTGGGCGCAGGCGGCGGTAGAGGCCGCAGGATCGCCGTACCCATCGGCGTCTGCGTCCGCGTACCAGGTGGCGGCGTCGCTGGCGTCGTCCTCGTCGGTGGTGCCGTCGCAGTCGTCGTCGATCCCGTTGCAGGACTCCGCGGCGCCTGGGTGCACGGCGGCCGTGGTGTCGTCGCAGTCCGTGCTGTCGGCCACGGACCCGGTGGGCTGATCGCAGGCCAGAGATGGGGCGGCCGCATCGCCATAGCCATCCGAGTCGGTGTCGGCGTACCAGGTGGCGGCGGTGCCGGTGTCGAGGCTGTCGTCGTCGTCGTCGGTCAGGCCGTCGCAGTCGTCGTCGGTGTCGTTGCAGACCTCGGCGGCGTCGGGGTGGATGGCGGCGTCGCTGTCGTCGCACTCGGCGCAGGCCGCCCAGCCGTCGCCGTCCTCGTCCGCGTACCCCACGGAGCCGTCGCAGTTGTAGTCGTTGGGGTCGGTGCAGTCGTCCTCGGGGGCGCCGGGGTGGTAGGCGGTGTCGGCGTCGTCGCAGTCGCCACCCTCGGGGGCGTGGTCGCCGGGCTGGGCGCAGGCCACGGTGGTCTGGCCGTCGAGCCCGTAGCCGTCGCCGTCGCCGTCGTAGTACCAGGTGCTCGCGTCCTCGGCGTCGGCCTCGTCGGTCTCGTCGTCGCAGTCGTTGTCGACCCCGTCGCAGCGCTCCGTGGCGCCGGGGTTCACTTCTGAGTCCGAGTCGTTACAGTCTCCTGCGGTGTCGACGTGGTCTTCCGGCGCGGCGCAGGCCTGCTGGGTGTATGCCTCGACCCCGTAGCCATCCCCGTCCGCGTCGGCGTACCAGGTCGGCGCGTCCTCGGCGTCGGCCTCGTCCACCGTGCCATCGCAGTCGTTGTCGACCCCGTCGCACAGCTCGCTGGCGCCGGGGTGGACGGCCGCGTCGTCGTCGTCGCAGTCTTCCACGGTGGTGTAGCCGTCGCCGTCGGCGTCTGCGGCGTCGGGTGGGCCGCCGGAGTCCTCCTTGGGGATCCAGAGACAGCCGGGGGCCAGGAGGAGGGCGAGCAGGGCGGCACGAGCGAGCATGGTCATCTCCTTCGGCACTGGAGCATGGCGGCGACGCACGCGAGGGTGGCGTGCTCCCCCTCCGCCACGGTGATGGTGCCGGCATGTGCGGGATCTGGACTGTCGAACCAGGCTTTGATGGTGTAGGTGCCGGGGGGCACCGCCCCCGCCGGGAAGCTGCCCGCGGGCCCCTCCAGCCAGACGCTGCGGGCGTCCCCGGTGACGGAGACGACAGCTTGACGCGGTGCCGCGGCGGCAGAGGGTGGTGCAGATGGGGGTGGGGCCGGTGTGGATGGCGGAGTCGTGGTGGTCGGTCGTTCGGCTGGAGCCGGCGCAGGCGCCGCTACTGGAACCGAGATCGGAGTGGGCTCCACGGCCTCCTGCGCTGGCGCCGGTTCCGTCTCCGGCTGTGGCGCCGGGGAGGGGACGGCTACCTCATGCGTCGCGACGGGCTGGCCCGGCCCGGGCCTGGTCGCGGCCCAGATCCCGACTCCCAGCGCGGCGATCCCCGCCACCAGCGCCACCGCGTAGAGCCCCACCGGGCGCCGGCGGGTGGGCGCGGGCGCCGCCACCACGTCGCTCTCAGGCCGCTGCACGGCCTCGGTGGCGAACTCGGCGGTGGCGGCCAGCTCGCTGTGGATCGCCACCGAACCGCTGCGCTCCACCAGGATGGAAGGGGTGCCCTCCAGGAGCTGGCGGTGGGGGGCATGCTGGATGAGCCGTGGCACCTCCACCTCGGCCCACTCGCGCAGGTAGGGGCCGGGGTGGTCGGCGCGCAGGGCGCGCGCGCGGCGCTCGACCTCGCGGGCGGAGGGGCGCTCACCCGGCTCGAAGGCCAACATCTCCGAGACCAGGCGCACCAGGGGCTCGAAGTCGGGGGTGTCCTCGGGGCGCTTGCCGAGGGCCACGGACCGCCGGAGGTCGGCCAGCACCTCGTCGAGCCACGCCCGGTGGCGCGCGGGGTTCTTGGGGGGCTCGTCGAAGGAGTCTCCGGCCAGCAGCTCGGCCAGGACGACGCCCAGGGCGTAGACATCGGCTTCGTGCCCGTCGACGCCGTCGAGCCGCTCGGGGGCCATGTAGCGCATGGAGCCGAAGAGCAGCGAGCGGGTGGCCGCCTCGCGCTGCGCGAAGTCGGCTCGGGCGACGCCGAAGTCGAGCACCTTCACCTCGCCCTGGTCGGTCAGGCGGAGGTTGGAGAGCTTGATGTCGCGGTGGACCAGCCGCAGGGGCTGCCCGGTGACCTCGGAGGGCACGGCCCAGGCGGCATGCAGGGCGCTGGCGACCTCTTCGACGACCTCCAGCGCGACGCGCACGGGCATCCGGGCGTGGTGGGCGGCCAGCGCCAGGTCCACGCCGGCCACGTACTCCATGACCACACCCCAGGCGTCGCCGAAGTCGGCCAGGCTGTCCACCCCCACCACCGCGCGGTGACGGATCAGGCCGAGGATGCGGGCCTCGTCACGCAGGCGCAGGGCCATCTCGGCGGGTATGCGCTCGTCGCGGTTGAGCACTTTCAAGGCGACCTGCTTGGCGAAACCCCCCGGGCCGATGATCTCGGCGCGGTAGACGGTGCCGAAGGCGCCCTTGCCCAGCGTCTCGATGAGCCGGTAGCGCCGGGCCTCGCTCACCAGCGCACCTCGACGAAGGCCACGGTGCCCAGGCCGAGCCCGGCCGCGCCCAGCGCGATGGAGCCGACGAAGCAGGTGTTGGTGGTGGTGCGCAGGCCGGGCTTGTCGGCCGGGTTGGTGCCGGCGTCGTAGTAGGAGTCGTGGGCGCCGTGGGCCACGGCGTAGAGCGCGCCGGCCGCGACGAGTGAGGCGCCGCCGGTGGCCAGCAGGCCCCAGCGGGGGTGGCCCTTCGGCTCCGCGGGCGCGGCGAGGAGGGCCGGGGGCTGGGCGGCGGGTGCCGTGGGAGCCTCGGCGACGGGTGCCGGCACCGCGAGGCTGGGCAGCGGCTCGCCCTGCCAGAGGTACGAGGTCGCCAGGACCTGGCCCTGGCCGTCGACCTGCTGGAAGATCACGGGCCAGGCGGTGGACCGCTCGGTGCCCGGCCGGCCGTCGAGCAGGTAGTGGCCATCGGCCGGCGCGGTGAGGGCTGCCATCCCGCCGCTCTCCACGGGGATGGCGGCGTAGGTGGAGAGCACCGGGTTGCCCGCGGGGACCAGGGTCTCGGGAAAGCTGTAGGCCGGCTCGATGGAGCGGGCCGCGGCGAAGGCGCGCGTGGAGCGCTCCGGCTGGCGATCGATGAAGGCCCGCAGCCCGACCATCCGGTGGACGGAGGCGGCGAGGTAGCGGGGCACGGGCTCGTGGAGGCAGGCGAGGTCGGCGACGATGGCGTCGGTCGCGGCCTGGAACCCGGGCACGTCGAGGGCGGTGTAGGTGGCTTCGGCCTGCTCCACCAGGGTTTGGACCTGGAGGGTGGTGGTCGGGGCTTCGCAGGCGGCATGGGCGGGCGTGACAGCCGTGAGTGCCAGGAGCAGGGATGTCAGCATGGAGCCCTCCAGCGTGGGAGAGGCGAGTATACCGATCTTCGCACGCCCAAGGATTCAGCCGTCCGATCTTACCGTTCTGACGGCTTCATGGGCGGGCGTGGCGACGGTGCACGGGCGGGGTGGGTGGCGCGTGCCCGGTGGTGGCTCGGCCAACGCAGCCCCGGCTACCTGGCCCACCCCTCCGCCACCCTGAACGCCCGCGCCATCCGATCCTGCTCCGAGCGCGGGATCCCACGCGCCTGGGCCGCGGCCCGCCAGCCCCTCACCGCGGCCACGACCTGATCGAGGATCGCGGCAGCCTGGCGGCGCTCCACCCGGAACCAGGGCGCGACCTCCAGCAACAGGCCGAGGTCCTGGGCGTTGTCGGTCTCGGAGATGTTCAGCCGCAGGCCCTGGCCGTTGGGATCGGGGTTCATGTCGTAGGCTGGCGCGAGGGCCCAGCCGTCGGCCTCGAGCATGAAGCCGTGGTTGCGGAGGTGGTCGTCGGTGTTGGAGACGCACACGAAGAAGGCGATGCGGCGCCAGAGCTGCTCCAGGTCCCGGCCGGTCTGCGCACCCCGCTGCGCGAGCAGCTCCACCAGCTCGAGGTAGCTCGCGCCCGCCGTGGCGTCGTCGCCATCCTGGCGCTCCAGCAGGGTCAGGGCCGAGGCGAAGTGGAGCCGCCCGCCTGTCGGAGTGCGGTCGAAGCGGCGGCTCAGCGCGGGGCTCCGCCCGCAACCCAAGGTGATCGCACCCGCCCGCGCTGCCTTTTTTTTGCAGGGGGAGGATGCCTCCCCCCGCACCGCTGGCGCTCCCCCCGCCCCGCGCCCTATTGGCGCGCGCGCCTACGGCGCGTGATCTACTATCGACGATTTTGCGCGTGGTACGCGCAAATTCGTCGATAGTAGATCAGGAAGGTGCGGTGCGGGCCCTGGAAGCGCTGGAGCCGTCCCTGGGGTGTGACGACGCCGGCCATGCCCGCCAGCTCGTGGAGCACCGCCTCCCAGGCGCCGGTGTCCACGGGGTCCTGGCGGCTGGGGAACTTCGCGATCCAGAGCGCGCCGTGCTCGTCCACGACGCTCGCCTTGGGGCGCGCGCCCCCGAGTGAGCTGCCGGGCGCGATGAGCAGGCGCAGCCAGGAGCCGTAGGCGGGATCCTGGTCGGCGTCGTCGCGCTCGAGCTGGAGGCAGGCGTGCTCGAGCGCGGCCAGGGAGGTCCAGGGGGGGGCGGCCAGCTCCTGGTCGTCATCGAGGAAGGCGCCGTCGGTGCGGAAGCGGAGCGCGCCCATCCGGTGACCATCGTGCACGCCCAGCAGGAAGTCGGACTCGAGCAGCCTCCGCGGCGGACGGCCCTGGACCCGTGCGAGGTGTGCCTCCCGCCGCGCCATGAGCACCCGGCCCCAACGGTCGGGGCTGGAGTCGAGGAACATGCCGAAGTTGGGCTGGCTGGCGCCGGGGTACTGGGGCCCGGCGTAGAGCCCGAGGGAGGGGTCGAGCTGGCCGCCGTGGGGCCCCTTCAACCACGTCGGATCGTAGGCGAAGGAGAACACCTCGCGCCCCCGGGACGGGGTGGCGGAGAGGCGCCCCATCAGGCGGGGGGCCCCGAGCGACGCCCAGTCCGCCCAGACCTCGATGGCGCGCTGCGCGCTCACGGGGAGCCGCCCCTGGGCGAGCGCCCCCGGCTGGGCATGCGGGCATCCTGGAGCTTGCGACCCAGCTCGTCGTCGCGGGCCAGCAGCCCGAGATCGTCGTGGAGCCCCAGGCTGTGCAGGACGTTGGCGTAGGCTCCCAGGGTGACCCCGGCCTCGCCGCGCTCGACGGCCCGCAGGGTGGTGCGCGACATGCCGGCCCGCTCGGCCACGAGCTGGGCCGAGAATCCCCGCCGCAGCCGAGCGAGGCGGATGTTCTCGCCAAGGCCGCGCAGGAGCCGCTGGACCGATGGGTGCTGGACGGTGGTCGTTCGTGCCATGGTGGTCAGAATAGTAACCAAAGAAGGAGACCATGGTGAAAATAAAATCCACTCCTGGTGCGCGGTGATCTCGCTCGAGACGCCCAGCTCGCTGCGCCTTGTCGCCATTCCACGACTTTTCTCTACTTGTCGTCGAACGAACACCGGGCTCCATCCGCCAGGCCTTGACCCAGGTTTCGGCCAATCGGCGGGAATTCGGCCTTGAAGGCACGGTCATTTTTCGGGGCGCGACCAAGCGCCCCGCGCCGCCCATCAGGCGGCGAAGATGGGGGGGAGGGCGCGTGTCGCGCCCGATCGGGGGGGGAAGAATCTGTC
>JBDRKM010000281.1:0-2970 GCA_043814015.1 Pseudomonadota bacterium | reverse complement strand
GGCTGTAGGTCGGACACGGCGCGCGGGTCACCTGTCCGTCCTCCGCCGCGGCCCGCTGGGCTATCGCCTCCGGTCTCCGGTCTCCCTTCTCCCCCTCCGGTCTCCAGCCTCCAGCCTCCAGCCTTTCGCGCCTGGCGCGCGGACTTTCGCGAGTAGTAGTTCAGCGCGCCACCTTCTCCACCAGCTCCAGCACCTTCCTGGCCGGGATGGCGCTGCTGAAGGGCACCACTTCGGCGCCCAGGTCGCCGGCCCCCTTGCCCTTGTCGCCCAGCAGGGTGCGGGAGACCGCCAGGATGAGGTCGGGGCGGCCGTGGCGGCGCAACAGGTCGAGCCGGCGCTCCAGGTAGCCGCGGCGCCAGACGCCCACCACCTCCAGCAGCGCGGTGCGCCCCTCCCTGGTGAAGGTGAAGTCCGGGATGATCACCGCCTCGCCGCCGAGGTTCACGACCTCGCCGCCGTGCGCCAGCTCCCAGCCCGAATCCAGTGCCAGGAAGCGCTCCTCGAACCAGGCCTCCTCGCGGGAGACCCAGGCGCCGGTGGCCTCGGTGTGGGAGCGCAGGCCGACCGTGTGATCCAGCACCATGGGCCGGCGGCGGTGGCGGTAGTTCAGCTCGGCCTCCAGGCGCCAGGGGCCGGTCTGGTGGGGCAGGGCCGGCACGATCTGGGCCAGGGCCATGCCGTAGCGGGTGGAGAGGGAGAACAGGCTGGCGGGGCCGTCCAGGGTGACGCGCACCGCGGCGCCCTCGGGCTGGATGGCGTACATCAGGCCGTGGAACTTGATCTGGCGGAACAGCATCCGCAGCGGCTTGGGGCCGGGCTCCGCGAGCGTGATCTCCACCCGGGTGGCGTGCAGCAGCAGGCCCTGCACCAGGGCCAGGTTGTAGCGGTGCAAGAGCCATTCCGCCGAGGTGACCGGGCTCTCCAGCAGGATCTGGTTCTCCTTGAGATCCGCGAACAGGCCGCGGGCGATGGCCTCGGGGGTGGTGCCCAGCTGCTCGGCCAGGGCGCTCACGTGGTCGGCGGCGGTGGGGGTGCCGCTCACGTCGGGCTGCCGACGCACCGGGCCGCGGGCGAACAGGCGCTGGCGCAGCTCCATGGGCGGCAGCGGGGCCTGGGTGTCGAAGGTGCAGCGGTCCGTGAGCACGCGGGCCAGGCCGCGTAAGAGCTTGTGGTCCACCCGGTTGCCAACGATGCGCTCCTCGATGCGGGCCTCCAGCTCGCCGCGGGTGAGCTGGGCCTCGGCTGCGGCGCGGGCCTCCCCCACCAGGGCCTCGGCCGCCTCGCGGTAGCGGGGGCTGTCCGGGTCCACCAGGGAGGGGGCGACCTCGTCGCGGGTGCAGCGGGCGCGCAGGAGTGGTCCGGTGATCATCCCTCGTAGGCCTCGTGCTCGCGGCGCCGGGCGGAGGTGCGCTCCTCGGCGGTGCCGGCGGTGACCAGCTCGTACAGCACGGCCTGCTTGCCCTGGAGCGGGCGCAGGATGCGGCCCAGGCGCTGGACGTGCTCGCGCACCGAGCCCGTGCCCGAGACCACCACGGCCATGTCCACCTCGGGGAGATCCACACCCTCGTTGAGCACCCGGCTGGTGACGACCGCCCGGTAGGTTCCGGTGCCCAGGCCCGTGAGGATGGCGGAGCGCTCGGCCGCCGGGGTCTGGTGGGTGATGCAGGGGACGAGCATCTCGCGGGCGATGCGGTAGGCTGTGGCGTTGTCGTCGGTGAAGATGAGCGCGCGGCGCTCGGCCTCCTCGTGCAACAGATCGTCGAGCAGGTCGAGCTTGCGCTCGGTGCCGTGCGCGATCCTGCGCGCCTCGCGCCAGGCCTTGTGGGCGGCGCGGCCGGCGCTGGAGCGGGAGGCGACCTGCAGGAAGCGCTGCCAGCCGTCGCGGCCGGCCAGGTTGATCTTGTTGGCCCGGGCGAAGCCGCGCCAGGTGGCCTGGGCCGTGTCGTAGGCCTGCTGTTCGGCCCTGGACAGATCCACGTAGAGGCGCACGGTCTCGTAGTCGGCCAGAAACTCCCCCGACAGCTCGTGGATGTCCTTGCGGTAGACCTCGGGGCCCACCAGGGGCTCCAGCAGCAGGTGGGCCTCGTCCGCGCGCTCGGGGGTGGCGGAGAGCCCCAGGCGGAAGGGGGCCAACATGGCCTCGGCGATCTGCTGATGGCTCTCGGAGGGCAGGTGGTGGACCTCGTCGAAGATGACGAGCCCGAAGCGATCGCCGTAGCGCTCGGCGTGCAGGTAGGCGGAGGCGTAGGTGCTGACCGTGACCACCTGCACGTCGTGGGAGCCTCCGCCGAGGATGCCCACGGGGCAGTCGAGCGTGGTGGACAGGCGCCGGTGCCACTGGGCCAGCAGATCGATGGTGGGCACCACGATGAGCGTGGGGCGCTTGGCGGCCATGAGGCAGAGCTCGGCCACGTACGTCTTGCCCGTGCCCGTGGGCAGCACCACCACGCCGCGCTTGCCCGCGTCCTGCCACGCCTCCACCGCCTCCTGCTGGTAGGGGCGCGGGTCGCGGGGGGCGAGGTGCTTGAGGGTGGCCAGCGGCTTCCACGCGCGGGCCTCGTCACGGTAGGAGATCTGCTGGGCGAGCAGCCACTCCACCGTGGCGCGGTAGGCGATGCCCGGCGCGCGCGGGTGCCCCACGCGGCCGTCGGCCACGAACCCGGGCGGCGTGGGCACGTCGGGCTCGGCCTCCCACAGCAGGGTGCCGCGGTCGTAGCGCAGGTGCGGGGCGTCGGGGGGGAGGGGAGGCATGGACAGGAGCGCTGGTTGAGGGGCGCAGAGGATAGCCCGGTCGCGCCGGAGGTCCAGCGGTGGAGGGGTATGCCCCGTTTTCTGCAACACGATCGGGAGGTATCCCCTCGTTTGCGCAACACATCGGCGGCATCCGGGAGGCGTCTGACGAGCGAAGGCAGGTTTTCGCGCGAGTGGCGGCGGTCTGGGGCCGGATCTGTAGCGATTTCCAGGGCATAC
>JBDRKM010000280.1:0-33017 GCA_043814015.1 Pseudomonadota bacterium | reverse complement strand
GCCCGCACCGGGGCGCGCACCGTGGTCGCGGCCGACATCGATCCCGTCTGCCACGCCGCCTGCCACCTCAACGCCGCCCTGAACGGCCTGGCCCTGGGCTTCACCGCGCGGGATCTGCTCGGCCGACGCCTGAGGGTGGACCTGGTGCTGGCCGGCGATGTCACCTACGACGCGGCCCTCACCGCGCGCGTGCTGCCCTGGCTGCGGGCGCTGGCGGCCCGTGGTGCCACGGTGCTCGTGGCGGATCCCGGCCGCGGGTTCCTGGAGGGCGCGGGGCTCGTGGAGGTGGCGCGCTACGACGCCCCCGCGGACAACGATCCGGGCTTCTCGTGGCCGCGGGAGACGCCGATCTTCAGGCTGTGACCTCTACTCCCCCGTCGTCCGCCCCACGGTCTCCAGGGCGTAGGCCTCGTAGTTGAGGCTGCGATCCTCGATCTGGAGCTGGAGCTGCTCGGTGCGAGCCTCGCTGACCGCGAGCTGGGCGTCCATCAGGTCGAGGGTGGCCAGGTGTACCTCCTCGGCGGCCGAGATGAGGGCGAGGCGCAGCTCGTCGGTCTGGCGCGCGGGGCCGCTGTGCCAGGTACGGGCCAGATCGCGGTAGGCCTGCAGCGCGTGGAAGTTGGCCTCCCAGGCCTCCACCAGCTCGGGGTGGGCCTCCCGTGACATGGCCATGGAGCGCCCCTGCTGGAGGAGATCGATGTAGCGGTCGCGGTCGGCCTTCCGGATCTCGACGATCCAGGCCCAGTAGTCGGGGAAGCTGCGCGCCACGAGCCGCTCGGCCCAGAGCTGGTCGAACCAGGGGGTGGCCAGCGCGGGGGAGGGGAGCAGCAGGACCAGGATCAGCAAGAGGGCGCGATGCATGGGACCTCCTCGGAGGCCAGGCCTCCGCACGGGGAGCATACCCCCAGTGGAAGGAAAGACGCATGGAGATCCCACCCGCCGCCACCCGTTCCCGTTCCCGTTCCCGCGTCCGACGCCTCGAGCCCGTCCCGTGCCCTGGAGCCGCGCCCTCCAGCCTCCAGCCTCCAGCCCCTCAGGGCGTCACCGGCCGTTCGAAGGTCAACACCATCTGCAGGGGGGCGAAACGATCCGAGGTCTCCAGGTGGCGCAACCCGGCGGCCTCCAGGTCTTCCACCAGGCGGGCCGCGGGCAGGGCCTTGTCGTCGCTGGGGCGCTCCGCGTGCTCGATCAGCACGAGGCGCCCGCCGGGTCGCAGGGCGGCGGCCAGGCTGGCCTCGTAGGCGGAGATGTCCACCTGGTCGCCGGCCGATTCCCCGTGGCGGCCGATGGCGTACAGGTGCCGCAGGTGATCGCAGCCGAAGATGCGGTCCACCGAGCGCGGCGCCAGGCCACTGCTCACGGGGCCCTCAGCCACGACGGAGACCTCTGCCAGCTCATGGTACGCGGCGGCAAAGGCGAGGTGGTCGCGCAGCGTGGCATCGCCTTCGGTGACGACCAGGTGCCCGTCAGGGCCGAGCCAGCGGGCGAGGGGGACGCTGAAGTAGCCGTCCTGGGCGCCGATCTCGGCCACGTCCTGGCCAGGCTGGAGGCCGAGGCTCTCGAAGAAGGCGGGCATGTCGAGGCCGGCGGTGCCGGGGCCCCAGGCCCGCAGGAGGTCGCGGGAGAGAGCGTCGGACGAGCCGAGCTGGAACGCCCGGAAGTCCTTGGGGAAAGGGGACTCCTGGCGGTCCTTGCACAGCTCGGGCAGGGCGTTGGCGGCCTCGGTGCAGGCCTGGTGGACGTTGGCCTCCAGGTGGGGGCGCAGGGAGGCCAGGTCGCCGGAGAAGAAGCGCGCGTAGAAGTGGCGACGGTCCGGGCGCGAGGTGGCGAGGGTGGCGTTGGAGAGATCCTCCTGGCCCTGCAGATGCTGCAGGTAGGCCAGCAGGAAGCGCGCGTAGTCCTGGCGCTCGTCCTCGCGCACCTCGACGCTGGCGGCCTCCACGGCCTGCTGCAGCAGCTCCGGGCTGGGCAGCTGGGCCCAGGTGGCCAGCAGGGCCTCTGCGCGCACCAGGGAGGCGGCGTGGGCGGGCTGGACCGCGCCGGCCGGCGAGCCGCCCATGGCCCTGGAACGGCCCGCGCCGTCACCGGCGACCTTGGCCCCGCCATGGCCGACCCCGGGCGGCTCCTCGATGGAGGTGGGTCCGCAGGCCTGTCCGAACAGTACGAGGAGCGGCACGAGCGCGCGCAAGCGGTGTCTCCAGACGACGACGGCACCCGCACGCCTAACGCGCGGGCACCGCCCAGGGTCGGGGGATCAGAACATGCCGCAGTCGGGCGACAGCTCGAGGCTGCCCCAGTCGGCCTCGTCGATGGGCACGGGGACAGGGTCCTTGCCGGACATGTCCAGGGCGTTGACGAACCAGCCGGGGTGCCATCCGTACACTTCCTCGAACATCGTCATGGTGAAGGCGGTCTCCACGGACATGGCGCTCGACATCCACATGGCCATGGTGGGCATCCCGTCGTAGCAGGCGAAGTAGCCCAGCTCGTCGCCTTTGCCGGGCAGGCCGTCGCCGGTGCTGTCCACGTAGGTCAGGGGGATCTCCGCGGCGGTGAACACCATGAACTCGGACTCGAACTCCTGGTGGTCGGCGGGCGGATCGCCCGAGATGGTGATGCTCCATGGGTCGGTCAGGGGGTCGTTGTAGAGGTACGAGGACACCGCCACGCCGTCCATGGCCGAGCCGGGCAGCAGGGTGAGCAGCTGGTCGCCGATGTCCGCGGTGCCGGCGTAGCTGCCGCCGAAGGTGATGGTCTCGTTGGGCCACAGGTTGGCGCTGAGCGGGATGTCCTGGGGGTCGTAGACCGTGAAGCTGCCGGCGCTGTCGAAGTCCATCTCGACGGCGTTCCAGCCGGCCGTGAGCCCGAGGTCCTGATACTCGGTGGGCGGATCGCCCTGGATCCAGACGGGGAAGACGAGCCCGGCGCCCACGTAGACCTCGCCGTTGTCGTGCGTGCCGTTGCTGTTGGGGTCCTCGTTGAGGGCCGGGATGTACATGGCGATGGTCATGCCGAGGTCCACCTCCATGAGGTGGTCGGCCGGGGGCTCGCCTGGATCGAGCCCGAAGAGCTCGGCCGTCACGGTGCCACCCTCGATCACCTTCATGAAGTCTGGGCCCGCCTCCGGGTCCAGCCAGGTCAGGGTCAGGACGGTGTCGGCCCAGTCGCCGTCCATGGCGAAGGCCAGGGGCGTGTCCACATCGGCGTCGGTGTCGGCGTCGGTGTCGGCGTCGGTGTCGGCGTCGGTGTCGGCGTCGGTGTCGGCGTCGGTGTCGGCATCCGTGTCGGCGTCGGTGTCGGTGTCGGTGTCGGCGTCGGTGTCGCTGTCGGTGTCGCCCTCGGGCGGGGCCGTGTCGTCCTTGTCGTCGCCGCAGCCGGCGGACAGGGTGAGGGCCAGGAGGGCGAGGGGGATGAGGCGTCGGAACATGTCTCCTCCTTGGGTGGACCGCTCGTGCGGTGCAAAGAGGATAGCACCCCCGGCAGGGGCGCGCCGCCGCCCAGAGCCCCCCGGGTCGTCCGACCCTTCAGACACCTCGGTATCCCTGGGATCCGGGTGCGGGGCATGATATCCCTTCGCAGGTCCGGCGTGCCGGTCCACCCAACGCGAGGAGAGGTTCCCATGTCGAGGCCCACAGACAACTACATCGGCGCCTTCAGCTACCGCGTCTGGATCTCCGGCATCTCGGACCCGTTCGACGGGTTCTCCAAGGTCTCCGCCCTCACCTCCGCCAGCGAGCCGGTGGAGTTCAAGCACGGGCTCGACCCCACCGTGCGCAAGATGCCCGGGCGCCTCAGCTACGACGACGTCACCCTGGAGCGCGTCTACACCGGCATCGACGCTTTCTCCGAGTGGCGCCGGCGGGTCGAGGCCGGGGTCGAGGACCCGCGCGTGGTCACCATCGAGCTGCGGCACGCCAACCGCGAGGTCCTGCGCCGGGTGATCCTCACCGAGGCCTGGCCGGTCGACTGGCACCTGCCCGAGATGGACGCCGGCACCTCGAGCATGGCCATCGAGGCCTTCACCCTGAATTTCGGCAGCGCCATGCTGGACTGAGGCGCCCACCCTGGGTGCGAGCCGCCGCGGCGTGTGCGTGTCTTCAGGTGCGACCGAAAAAACGTCGTTCTCCAAAAAACGCAATCTCTGGAAATTTCAAACATTGTGATCGCATTTCCCCTGCTTGACACCTCCTCAGTGTGGAGAGTACACCTTTCGGGCGGCGCGAGGGTGTCTTCACCGGCGCCCGCCTTTTCCCCTTCTACGGCGAGAGGCGTGGAGGTCACGCGGGCATGGTGCCTCGAAAAAAAACGCCTTCCTTGAAAAGACACCTGAAGTCGGGCCGGCAGCGGTCCGACAAACCCCGCCTTCAAGAACCACGCCCCCTCCACCCCCAGCCCGCCCCCTGACGTCTCACCGGAGGTCCCCTGGAACGCGTCCTCTTCATCGGCAAGATCGTCTCGACGAAGGATCCTCTCAAGCAGGGGCGCGTGCAGGTGGAGCTGCGGAACTTTCCCGAGACCACCACCCTGCCCTGGCTGCGCATGGTCTACCCCTACGCCTCCAAGGAGGCGGGCTTCGTGTTCCTTCCGGAGGAGGGCGACCAGGTCGCGGTGCTGGCGGGCATCCCCGGCCACGTCGAGTCCATGATCGTGTTGGGCTATTTCTACAACGCCACCAACACCCCGGGCTACGACAACGCCGACGGCGACAACAAGACCAAGCAGATCGTCACCCGCGGTGGCAACCAGGTGATCTTCTCGGACGAGTCCGGCAAGGAGTCCATCACCGTCCAGACCAAGGACGGCAAGCTCTCCATGGTGATGGACCAGTCCGGCCCCTCCCTCACCGTCGAGAGCAAGGACACCATCACCGTCAAGGCCACCGGGGATCTCACGGTGGAGGCCAAGAACATCACGGTCAAGGGCTCCACCAACATCACGGTCGAGGCCGGCAGCGCCTGCAAGGTCAAGGGCGCGAACATCAACGTCGAGGCCAGCGGCAACTGCGTCATCAAGGGCGCCTCCGTGGCCATCAACTGAGCAACCGAGCCCGCGCCCATGCCTCCGGACTTCAACTCCCCGTTTCGCAGGAGCCATGAGCGCTCGTCCCGTTTCGGGCGCATCGCCATGGAGCGCACCGCCGCCGGCCACCTCCAGACCCTCTATGGCCAGCGCACCACCAAGCACCCCCTCTCTGCCCTCCGTGTCCAGCAGGACCTCGGCGCCTGCCGGCACGCGCTGTCACGGATGGTCGTGGCAGGGATCATGACCATCACCCCGCCGATCCACATCGCCCCGTCGAGAGACGGTGAGCGCTCACACGACACCCCCAACTCGGAGCACAGCTGATGCCAGAGTACCGTACGCCTGGAGTCTACATCGAGGAGATCTCCGCCGGTCCCCGTCCCGTGCAGGCCTCCCCCACGACCGAGACCGGCTTCGTGGGCATCCTCACCCTGCCCACGTCCTTCTCCCCCGGGCGTGGCGGCGCCAACGGCATGTTCCTGCCGGCGGTCGAGGAGACCCCCCTGCTGGCGTGGAACCGCGCCGTGGCCTTCCGGGCGCTGCTGCCGCCCCCCAAGGATCTCCCCGCCGCCGCCCCTGCCGCCGATCCCAAGGGCAAGGACAAGAAGGACACCCCCGCGGCGGCCCCTGCGCCCGCTGGCGGCAACCGCTTCGTGTCCCTCCTGGGCGAGCTGCTCCCCGGCAAGTGGTCCGTGGCGCCGCCCAACGGCGAGAACGTCGTCACCCTGACCTCCGAGAAGGGCGAGACCCTGCGCGTGCCCATGCGGCGCACCATGGTCAACGTCAAGGTGGCCGAGAGCGGCGCCCGCGAGTGGGAGCTGTCCTTCGGCGCCGATGAGCAGGAGGTGCTCGAGCTGGTGGCCTCCTACGCCGTCCCCATGGGCATCGGCCACACCGGCAGCCTCGAGGCCGCCGATCCCAAGGCCAAGCCTGCCAAGATCGACGTGAGCGGCATCCAGGAGCGCCTGCAGGGCCCCGCCTCCACCGTCCAGAGCCTCGACGGGCTCGAGCTGTGGCGGCGCGACTTCGGCGCCAGGCTCTTCCAGCAGATCGTGCTGGAGGCCGACCCCAACATGACCCCCGAGAAGGCCGCGATGGCCTGGGAGTCCCTGGCCCCCCGCGGCAAGGCCGCCTGGGACAAATGGATCCGCCACCATCCGGGCATGCATCGCCTCGAGCTGGCCATCAGCGGCTTCTTCCAGAACGGCGGCAAGACCGCGTTCGTGGCCATGGGCGTGCAGGCCCACGGCGCCGCCGGCCCCGACAAGCGCAAGCTGCTGGCCGATGCCTTCGAGGGCATCTCCGCCACCTCCATGCTGGCCGCCCCCGGCCTCGAGTTCGCCTGGCAGCAGGCCATCCTCGAGTACGCCGGCCCGCGCGGGCGCGGCGACATGTTCGCGATCCTCGAGACCCCCCGCTACATGCTGACCCGCGAGCCCCGCGGCACCAAGCTCAACGACTTCCGCTGGTCCGAGGGCGCCTCGCCCTACGAGATGGCCGTGCTCCAGGCCATCCCCAGCCCCAAGTCCACCGAGCTGCGCTTCCCGGGCTACTCGGCCGATGAGCTGCTGGATCGCGCCGTCCCGCGCGACGACACCGGCTACGGCGCCGCCTACGGCCCCTGGCTGGTGGTGGACAACCCGCTGTCCACCGGGCCCCACGATCGCTACGTGATCGCGCCGCCCTCGGGCCACGTCGCGGGCGTCGTCGCGGCCACCGACCTCAAGGCGGGCGGCGGCGTGCACAAGGCCCCGGCCAACGAGCAGCTGGTGGGCGCGGCCGAGCTGGTCACGCACATCTCCGACGTGGAGCAGGAGGCCCTCAACACCAAGGGCATCAACATCATCCGCCAGCGCCCCGGGGCCGGCATCCGCGTGTGGGGCGCCCGCACCATCGCGGCCGATCCCCTGTGGACCTACATCAACGTGCGCCGCACCTTCCTCTTCGTGGAGCGCTCGGTGCGCGATGCGATCCAGTGGGCGGTGTTCCTCCCCAACAACGACAGCACCCGCGCGGATCTCAAGTCCACCATCGCCGCCTTCCTCTATCGCCTGTGGATGCAGGGGATGCTGGACGGCCGCACCTGGAGCGAGGCCTTCTCGGTGCGCTGCGATCGGGAGAACAACCCCGACGTGGACGTGCGCTCCGGCCTGATGACCGTCGACGTCGAGCTCCGCCCGGTCTACCCGGCCGAGTTCATCCGCATCCGGTTCCGCCAGAGCCCGATGCAGTCCGAAGTGACCGAGGCCTAGTGATCATTTCCCGGAGGCCGGCGCGCCGGTCTCCGGGTATCCTCTGTTCCACCATCAACCCCCCTGACCTCCCTACCACCATCGCGAGGACACCATGGCTGGCCCCAATCCCACCAACAACTACATCGGCTCCTTCCACTTCCGCATCACCGTCGAGGGCATCAACGATCCGCTCGACGGCTTCATCAAGGTCAGCTCCATCGTCTCCACCACGGAGAACGTGGAGTTCAAGCACGGCCTGGACTACTCCGTCCGCAAGGCGCCGGGCCGCACCACCTTCGAGGACGTCACCCTGGAGCGCGTCTACTCCGGCCTGGACGAGTTCTACTCCTGGCGGCAGAACATCGAGGCGGGCAACATCGACCGCCGCATGGTCTCCATCGAGTACCTGCGCCCCGATCGCGCCACGGTGGTCCGTCGCTACGACCTCTACAACGCCTACCCCAGCAAGTGGGAGCTCCCCGAGCTGGACGCCGGCGGCTCCAACGCGGCCATCGAGCGCATCACGCTGTCCCTCGAGCGCTGCGTCCAGACGGTCTGATCCGGCCGTCTGGCGCGCGCTTCGTGCTGACCCCAGGAGCCGCACGTGAGCAAGAACATCACCGCCAGCTTCCGCGAGAAGGTCACACTTCCCGTGGGGTACGAGGATCCGGCCACGGGCGAGATCTGCAAGGAGGCCGAGGTGCGCCCGGTCACGGGTGGCGACGAGCTGTTCATCGGGATGTCCCCCGAGTACAACCGCAACCCGAACGACCTGGTGTACAAGACCATCCTGCTGTCTCGCACGGTGACCCGGCTCGGGCCCCGCACGCTGGTCACCATCGACGACATCACCCGGCTCCACGCTCGCGACATCCGGGAGCTCGAGTACGCGGTGTACCGCATCACCTACGGCGAGGAGGTAGGTCAGGAGCTGGAGGGCGAAGGCCCCTCGGGGTGACCGTGGCCTACCCGCTCGAGCAGGTTCGCAGCGAGGTGGCCTTCATCGCCTACCACCTTCACTGGAGCCTGGATGAGATCCTGTCCCTCCCGCACCGCGAGAGGGTCGAGTGGGTAGGCCAGGTGTCCCGCATCAATCGTCGAATTCTCGACTCGGAGAGGTAGATGGACGTCTCGCGCCCCGACGGGCGGCTCCCCCGCGGAGTCACGGTGCAGGTCGGCAGCTCTCCGCCGATCACGCCTCGGCAGCAGCCGGCCAGCGTCTGCGTCGTCGGCCTGTGCGCGTCAGACGCCCCCTGGCTCTCCGATCTGTACCCACGCGCGCTGGTGCGGGAGACCCGCTTCCGCACCCGGAGCTGCGCGGTGGAGCAGGTGCGGCTGCGCTCCCGGGATGCCCTGCAGGGGCTCCCGGGGCTCGATGGTCCCACCCCGTCGCGCGTGCGTGATGCCGTGCGCCTCGCCCTCTCCAGCGGCGCCGAGGAGCTCGATGTGGTCCTCGCCCGGGTCAACGGCGCCCGCCCCTGGGAGCTGGACCACGAGGACGTCGCCGAGATCCTGGGGCCGGCCCTCGCGGACCAGCTCGGCGCGCTGCTGGTCTACCCCGACCTCGGCGGCCCCGTGTCCGTGGCGCCTGGGGAGGGTGCCGCGCCGTGGGAGCGCCTGCGTCGCATGCTCGATGCGGTGCGCCGCTTCTCGCCCGGCTGGACCCAGCACTACCAGGTGGCCCTGATCGACCCCCCGGCCTGGTGGGAGCTGGATCGGCCCGCCCTGCTGCACGGCCTGCTGGGCGTAGACGCCGGCCTCTGCTGCTGGCGGGGCGGTGAGGCCTCCCTCGCGGCGCACGCCTGGCGCAGCGCTTCGGCCGTCGTCGCGGGGATGCTGGCCGGCGACGAGGGCACCGTGGGCGCGCCCCTGGACGGCCGCAGCGTCGCCCTGCCGCCCGGACGGGTGGGCGCTCGGGATCGCCGCCATGAGCTCGATCTGGCAGGCGCCGCCACCGGCAGCGACCCCGACCCCGGCGCCTGGGTGGCGCTGCGCCTGCATGCGGTGCGCGCGGTGGCGCGGGTCGAGGGCGAGCCCTGCTTCCGGCGGCCGGTGGGTGTCTGGAACCTCCCCGCCCTGCGCGCGGTGAAGACCATCCACATGCGGGTGGTCCAGGCGGCCGACGCCTTCACCTTCCGTCCCGCCACCTCCTCTGAGGCCATGTCACTCGCCAACGCCGTGGCCGAGGCCCTGCACCCCTTCGTCGGCCGCGGGCTGCTGGTCGGGCCTCACGGGATGGGCAACCCCGAGATCGGCAGCGGCGTCGTGGGCCAGCCTCCCGAGCCCAGCCTGCAGGCCACCATCGCCGCCCAGCTCCGCCCATGGAGCCAGGCGGTCCGCGTCCGTGTCACGGTCCAGCCCGGCACCCAGCCGTTCCTGGAGGGAGCATGAGCGACTTCAAGCCCGACGGCGACACCGCCGTCCAGGTGGCGGATCCCGCCTTCCTCTTCGCCGTGAAGGTGGGGGGCAAGAGCGTGGGCGACTTCCAGGCCGTGGAGAACCTCTCGCGCACGGTCGAGCCCTTCGAGTACAAGGAGGGTGGCCGCAACCACGCCCCCCACCTCCTGCCGGGTCAGGCCAAGTACGGCGAGGTCACCCTGCGCTGGGGCATCATGGACCGCGCCGCCCTGTGGAACTGGATGGCGGCGGTGCAGGTGGGCAAGTCCTTCCGCCAGGATGTCGAGGTCTTCCAGCTCACCTCGGCCCACATCCAGCGCCGGGTCTTCACCCTCAAGCGGGCCTGGCCCATCGAGTGGAAGGGCGCCAACCTCTCCTGCGAGGAGAACCGCATCCCGCTGGAGGAGCTCAAGCTGGTCTTCGAGGATCTCACCATGGCCATCACGCCCTACAAGCCGCCATCCCTCACCAAGCTCCACAAATAGCCAGACGATCAAGCCCCCACCCGCGCCCGGGAGGCCGCCATGTGCCCCAACGTGCTCGAACCCCCTCGACACCCCCTCCCCGATCCAGAACGAGGAGCCCACCAAGGCGCAGCTCTTCTGCCTGGACGACGGCGGCCAGTCCATCACCTTCCAGTTCAACCCCACCACCTTCAAGTTCACCCGCAAGGTCAACTGGACCGAGGGCAAGAACGCGGCCATGCCCTGGCCCTCGCTGTCCTTCTCCTACGGCGCCACCGACAGCCTCTCGGTCTCCCTGCTGCTCGACGAGTCCGAGGGCGTGGGCGGCAAGGACAACACCAAGAGCGTGCTGGACGGCATCCTGGCCTACTACAAGCTCACCATGCCCCTGGAGATCTCGGGCTCCGAGGGCAAGGCCATCCGCCCGCCCGTGGTCGCCTTCCTCTGGGAGCGCTTCCAGTTCCAGGGGGTGGTGGAGGATCTGGACGTGGAGGTGCAGCTCTTCGACGCCAGCGGCCGGCCGCGGCGCGCCACCCTGAACCTGACCATCAAGGGCAAGGCCATGAGCGGCGCCGCCTCCTCCGACGACTTCTTCTCCGTGGTCTACAAGCCCGCCAAGGGCAAGACCGCCAAACCGCCCAGCGGCGACAAGCGGGTCGCCATCTGGGCGGGCAAGGGCTAGCGCCATGTCGGTCACCGGAGGCGCCTTCTTCTCCCTCAAGCTCGGCGGCACCAAGCTGGACGCCGCCCTGCTGGCGCACGTGGTCTCCATCAGCTTCGTGGAGGGCCTGGACAAGCTCGATTCGCTGTCGGTCCAGCTCGCGATCCCGCCGGTGAAGCGCGCCAAGGTGCTGGCCCTGTGCAAGGTGGGTCAGCCCTTCGAGGTTCAGCTTGGCTACGGCGACAGCGCGGCCATGCAGGGCTACGGCGACATCGTCGAGGTCAGGCACGGCATCGGCGCCGACGCCCCCTGGACGGTCACGCTGCGGGGGGTCGATGGCCTCCACCGCCTGGGCAGCGCACAGAAGCCCCGCATCTTCTCCGAGCTCTCCCACGCCGACATCGTCAAGAAGGTCGCGGGAGATGCCGGCTTCTCGGCCGACGTGCAGGGTGTCTCCACCACGCCCGAGGCGGTCTTCACCCAGGCTGAGTCCGCCGCCAAGTTCCTGCGCCGCCTGGCTCGCGAGAACAACTACTTTGTGCGGGTCGTGGAGAAGAAGCTGAGCTTCGGGCGCCGCAACCAGCCGGCGGGCGGCAAGGTGACCCTGGAGTGGGGCAAGGATCTCGAGCAGATCGATCTCACCGCGAACCTCCAGGGCCTCTACACCACGGTGCGTGTGGTGGGGCACGACGAGAAGAGCGACAAGCCCATCGAGGCCAAGGCCACGGACTCCGACCTCAAGAAGATCTCCGGCGGAGAGGTGGGCGCGGCGCTCTACAAGTCCGCCTTCGGCGAGCAGATCCACCAGATCCCGGACGCCCCCTACCAGTCCACCTCCGCGGCCACGGCCAAGGCCAAGGCCGAGCTGCAGGAGAAGGCCGAGAAGTTCCTCGGTGGCACCATCACCTGCCGCGGCACCCCCACCGCCCACAGCGGCGGCACGGTCACCTGCAAGGGCCTGCCCTGGCCGTTCACCGGGCCCTTCCTCATCACCGAGACCACCCACACCCTCGAACCCACCAGCGGCTACCGCACCACCATCACCATCGCCTCCGACAGCCTGCCCAAGGCCACCTGATCCATGACCCTGCGCATCCTCCACCCCGAGCTCGCCTTCGGCAGCCCCGCGCCGTACCTCTCGCTGGAGCAGTCCCTGGCCTGGCGCGTGCGTATGGTGCTGGAGACCCGCCCGGGGGACCTCCCCTGGCGTCCCGGCTTCGGCTGCGACCTGTCCGGGCTGGTGGGCCAGCCGGCCACCGTCCAGCACCTCAACGAGGCGCGCTGGCGGGTGGAGGAGGCCGTCCGGAAGTGGATCCCCGAGGCCGAGATCCGCCGCTGCCACGTCAGCGCCGTCCGCCTCAACGAGGGCGGCCCGCTCAGGGCCCCGCCCGACGCCCCCCTGGCCGAGTACGCCCTGCTGACGCTGGGCACCCAGGCCAACCTCGAGGTGCTCCTCGACCTGACCCTCGCCGGCACCGCCCTCACGGTGGGCGCCATGGTGGAACCCTAGGAAACCGACGTGCGCATCCCTCCTCCCCAGCTCCTGAAGTTGAACGCGGCCGACCTCCTCGAGGATGTCCGCGAGCGCCTCGCGGAGGCCCTGCCGGGCTACGCCGACGGCCCCGACGATCCCACGGACCCTGCCTGGCTGGTGCTGGAGCAGGTGGCCTGGATGGTCGAGATCCTCTCCGAGCAGCTCGACAGCTACCCCTTCTCCGTGGTCCAGCACTTCGTGCGCATGATGGGGGGCGAGCTGTTGCCCGCCCGCCCCGCGGTGGGGGTCGTGGTGGCCCTGCCCGCCGGCCCCGGGCGAATGGTGCAGGACCCCGCCCGGCCCGCGCCCTGGCGCTTCTTCACGCCGCAAACCGAGGCCGCCGAGGCGGTGGAGTTCGTGCCCGTGGAGCGTGAGGTCTCACTGCGGCCGGGCAGCCTGCTGCCCCTGCACCTGCTGCAGGGCGGTGAGATCTTCCGGGCGGGCGCCAACAAGCCGGGGGCGGGCGCCACGGCGCTGGTGGCCTGGCGTGGGCCGGTTCGTCCGAGCCTCGTCTTCCAGCGCGAACGCATCCGCTACGTGGTCACCACCGGCGGCGCCGAGGCCCTGGTGGAGGCCCTCAAGGGAGCGGTGGCCACGCTGGAGGCGCGCAAGCTGGGCTGGCTCAGGCTCTCGGTGGAGCAGCCCAGGCCCGATACCGTCGTGATCGAGGCCCGCCCCGACCCCAACACAGCCTTCGCCGATGCCGTCCCCACGGGGGTCTGGGGCGGCGGCGATCTCGTGATCGACTGGAACACCCTGGACGACTGCGCCTGGACCCCCCCCATCCGCATTCGCGATCACCACCTGGTGCCCCTGCGCCTGCGCGGTGGGCGCCCGATGCCGGGCCCGCGCGAGGGCAGCCTGCTGCTGCCCCACATGCCCGAGAACCTCCCGGTGGAGGGCCTGCTGGTGCCCAAGGCCGCCCCCATGCCCGGGGTCGCGGTCGAGGCCATCTGGCGCACCCTCACCAACCTCGACACCAAGCTCACCCCCCTGCAGCCCACCATCGAGCGCAGCCTGCTGCCGCCGGAGGATGAGGGCACGCGGGTGGACTGGGTCCAGCCCGTGCTGCAGGCGGGGCTCTGGGATCGGCTGGCCAACGGGCCCGAGCGCACGCTGGCCTGTGTCGAGCTGCCTCCGGGGTCGCGCGAGGCCGGCACGCTGCGCCTCGGCCTGGTGCTGGAGCAGCGCCCCGGGGTCCGGGCGCCCGCTGTGCTCGTGTACGCCACCCCGGCCAAGGGCCGCATGCCCCGTACACCGCTGCCCCACCGGGTCGCATGGTCCCTGCCCCTGCCCCCCGCGGGCGGCCGCGAGGGCCTGGTGGACCTCGTCGCCCTCGACGTGCCGGTGGAGGACGACACGGCGCGCTTGATCCTGGCCGCCGACGGGCCGGTGCAGGCCGTGATGCTCAACCCGTTGATGGTGGTGAACGCCCCCGCCATCCAGGACGGCCGCAGCGTCGAGGTGAACCGCAACGTACCCGAAGGCGCGAGCATGCTCTTCGGCGATCTGGTCACCCCGCAGGTGGTGCGGCGCCTGCTCGAGGCGCCCCTGCCCCCCCAGGCCGCACGCCAGCTGGAGCTTCTGCCCCTGGCACGCTTCCCCGTCGCCCACCAGGCCGCCATCGTGGACTGGGCTGGGCTCCGGGTCGATGCCACGGCCGGCGAGGCCACCATGAACGCCCCGGACGAAGAAGGGCAGCAGCGCACCCTGCGCCCGGGCGCCCAGGTGCAGTTCGAGTGGTACCGCCGCACCGACGGCACCCGGGCCCACGTGGCCGCCGGCGCCATCCGCTTCGCCGAGCAGGGCGGCGGGGCCGAGCCGCTGCTGGTGGAGGTCCACAATCCCCTGCCGACCTTCCACGGCGTGGACGCCGAGACCCCCGAGGCCGCGGTGGACCGCCTCTTCGCCCCCACGGGGGGCACGCCCGTGCTGCCCGGGGACTTCGAGCGGCTGGTGCGCCAGGCCCTGGGCGCCCGTGGGCGCGGCTGGGTCGTCCGTTGCTGGTCCTATCCCGAGCGCGCCCTGGTCTCCGCGGCCCTGTGGAAGCCCGAGGGCGCGGGCTTGAGCCCCGATCCGCGGGTGCAGGCGCTGGAGCGCGAGCTGGGCGCGGCTGGGCCGGAGTGCCTGCTGGTGGTGCTGGGCCCGCCCGAGGGCGGGCTGTCCGACGGAGATCTGGCCTGGGCGCGGCAGGTGGTGGAGCAGCACATCCGCCGCCTGGCCGAGCGGCTCCCCGTGGTCCGGCGGGCCGTGGTCACCCGCTACTGGCCTCTCACCCTGCGCGGCGAGTGTCTGGGCGAGGCGGTCCCGCTGCCGCGCTTTGATCTCACGGGCCTGCGCGGGGTGCTCGAGGATGAGCAGGGTGTCCGCGAGCCGGTGCCCAGGGCCCGCCTGATGCTCAACGCCGCCGTCGTCGCCATCGAGGAGCCCCCCCAGGAAGGCTCCCAGGAAGGCAGGGTCCGGTCGTGAACGAGCGCCTCGCGCCGCGCCTGCCTCCGCTGGCCTGGGCACACCGCTCGGCGGCCGGGAGCCTGGAGGGGCTGGCCTGGGTCGATGCCGACCCGGATCCGAGCCTCACCCCCTTCCGCCAGGTCGAGGGCGAGGATGGCGTCCGCCGCTTTCGGCACCTGCCCTACGCCGCCTACCTGCCCCCGGCCATGGCCGAAGCCGCCGAGACCGCCGCGCGGCGCGGCCAGCCCTGCCTGATCCAGGCCGCCATCATGCTGATGGCGCGGCCCGAGTGGCTGGTGGCCGCCCGGCCCTGGCTGTGGTCGCCTCTCTCCCCGGTCCCGGGCCTGCTGCGCTTCCTGGTGGAGGCCTTCGGCGTGGATCCGGCGCTGCACACCGGCGACCCCGCCGTGCTGGCCCGCCTAGCCGCGCTGTTGCCCGACTGGCACCCGGAGCGTGGCACGGTGGAACGCGCCCGCGAGGTGCTGGCCTGCGCCGAGAGCGAGGAGCACCAGCTGTCCGTCGCCTTCCTGCAGCGCGATGGCCCGCGGCCTCGCGCCGTGCCGCTGGCGGATGAGATCTTCGCCTGCCACGACGCCGCCTGGTGGCAGCGTCGAGATCCGGGCGGCGCACGTCAAGAGCTGCGCGTGGAGGGCGGCCTGCTGCGCTTCCAGCCCCGTGAGGCCCCCCCCTTCGAGCTCCTGCAGGAGGATCTCCTGCTGTCCTGGCGGCCGGGGACCCCCGCCCCGACCCACCTGCCACGCCTGCTGCCCATCTGGATGAACCTGCGCCTGGTCGTGCCGGCGGCACCGCGAGCGCCGCTGCCTCGAGAGGGGCGGCCCCAAGAGAGGTTGCCATGAGTGAGCCCGCGATGAACGTGTTCCACCCCGCGGAGGGAGCCCTCCTGGACCTGGAGAGCCTGGCGGCGATCCCCGAGGCTGCCAATTACATGCTGGGGGCCGCCCTGGCGGCCGCCTGGCCGGGTGCCACCGGGCTGGTGATCGAGGGTCTCGAGCTCGACGGGGAGTGGGCCATCGGCGGCCCGCCGGGCACCCGCAGGCCCGACGGTCACTCCAAGACCGTCGCGGTCTCCTCCGGGCGCGCGCTGGTGACCTCACAGTCCGGGCGGCGTCTCCTGCTGGAGGTGCACGAGCGCCTCGAGGTGCGCTGGCCCACCGACGACAACTCCGCCGTCGAGGGCGCCCTGGTGCTGGTCCCCCAGCTCCAGGACATCCAGTGCGAAGGTGAGCTGGCCGTCGCCCGCAAGGCCGTCCGCCCGGTGCTGGGGTTCGTCAAGCGCGAGCACGCGAGCCAGCCCCACCTGCTGCCCCTGGCCATGTCCGTGGGCAACGGCCGCGACTGGGCCACCGATCAGGCGCGCCTTTGGCAGCCCGAGCACCCGGCCGTGGCCGTCATGCTCAAGCAGCTCGAGCAGATCGAGAAGACGGTGTGGAACGCCGAGCCGCAGGGCTCGGTCTGGAACCGCGGGGTGCTGGGTCGCAACTGGGTGCGCTACCAGACCATCGCCGCCGCCTCCCTGCAGGCCGCGCAGCTGCAGCTCGAGGTCCACGCCATGACCACCTGGCAGCGGGTGCGCCTGTTGGCGGCCCTGCACGAGCGGCTGCGGAACTCGGTGGAGCCCGCGGCCGCCGAGTTGATCCAGATGATCGGCCCGCGAGAAGGCGCCGGACTCTATGCCAGGGTGGGCGCCCAGGCCGCGGAGCGCTAGCCGTGGCGGCCTCCCCGCTGCAGTCCATGGGCCTCTGGCGCGCCAAAGAGGCGGCGCTGGAGGCGGGCATCCCCCTGCTGTTCACGGGGCTGGCCTGGTGGGCGTCCAGCCGTGTGCTCGGCACCCCCACGGCGGGGCGTCCGCTGACCACCATCGAGCTGATGGCCCTGCTGGGCGGGCTCGCGGCGGTCACGGGCTGGGCGGTCTCCCGGCAGTTGTTCATGCTGCGTCGGCGCCGTCCCATCATCCTGGTGATCAACGCCCTCATCTTCGCCACCCTGCTGCTGGCGCTGATGCCCGGCAGCGCCCGGGGGAAATTCACGGCCTGGTGCGTGGACGACATGGCCGGCGAGCTGGTGGGCACGGTGGATCTGGCCGGCGGCACCCTCGAGGAGAGCGCCTGCCGCATCGGCGGCGTCCCCGGCAACCCCTATCTTCCCGGGACCCTGTTCCGCCCCGGCTGGAACGGCTCGCTGCCCACCGGCCAGTGGGCCTTCCTGCTGGCGGTCGGCGCGCTCGCTGCCATCGGCTTCCGCGACAGGCGCCTGTTCCCCTCCGCCATCGGCGCCAGTCTCTATGAGCGCCTGCGCCTCGCCGCGCCCGTGGGGTCGGCCTCCGCCCTCGGCGCACCCAAGCCCGAGGGCGGCCTGGTCCAGGCCTGCGCCAACGCCACCCTCTGGGGAGAGCCCTGCGGTCAGATCTTCTCGGCCGGCAAGGTGTTCGAGCCGGGCGAGCCCTGCCCTCGCTGCAACCAGGTCTTCCAGCCCGCCGAGCACCAGGTCTCCTTCGACGTCGTCAGCCTGTTCTCGGCCGACATCGACGTCCTGAACGGCCTCGAGCGCAGGGACACCGTCGCCTGGGCCCGCGGTGGGGAGGCGGGCAGCGCCCCCCGGGACTCCGAGCGCTGGGTCCTGCTGGGCCAGGTCAAGCTGCCGGACGTCCTCACCGTGTCCCAGGCCCTGGCCATCGTGCACGAACAGCTCGCGACCTGGGCCGGCGGCAAGCAGCCGCGGGTCAAGGAGGCCGCCCAGCTGGCGCAGCGCCGCGCGAGCCGCGTCTCCGCCTGGGTCTGGTCCGGGCGCGTCTCCCAGCGCTTGAACTACGCGCGGCCCACGGCCGACGCCCTGCTCGTGGTCGGTCCGAACCGCTTGAAGGACGTCCTGCCCCAGGGCGGGGCGCAGCTCACCCTGCAGCTCGACGTGGGCCTGCTGCCGTTGGAGCTTCGCACGGGCAGCTTCAAGACCTTCCTGGGCGATGCTTCGCCCCGGATCCAGGACTCCAAGGTGATCTTGTGGATCCCCGTGAGCCCCCCGAACCTGCCCAAGAAGCAGGTCGGGCTGTGGGTGCCGCGCATCGAGGGCGCTGCGCTGCGAGCCTGGCTGTCCACCGAGCGGCTGACGGATCCGGACGAGAAGGGGGTCGAGCTGCCCCTGCCCTACGTTCCCTTCGACAAAGGGATTCCGGCCGAGGGGACCCCGCGTTTCCCGCGCGCCCGCTCCCTGGACCTCGTCCGTCAGCCCATCGACGCGGTGCGCGACGAGCCCGTGGATACCGCCGTCGCGGGCGCCTCCATCAGCGAGTGGAGCTGGCTGGAGTGGGAGCAGATCCAGCTGCTGCGGCAGCAGGCCCTGGTGCTGGTGGACACCGATCGGAGGCGCGCATGAACGCAGCTTTCCGCCCATGGCTCGGCTTCGGCGCCCTGGCCCTGCTGGGCCTGGGGATCCCCCGCGCCGCCCTGGCCACCACGACCTACTACGAGGACGCCGACGTCGATGGGTACGGCTGCCAGGTGACCGCCGCCGACTGCGACTACATGGAGTCGGACACCGCGGTCGCTGGCTACGTGGACAACAGCGACGACTGCGACGACACCGATCCGGCCATCAACCCCGACGCCACCGAGATCTGCGACGACGACGACGTGGACGAGGACTGCAGCGGCGCCGCGGAGGACGCCGATCCCGGGGTCGATGCCAGCACCAAGGTCGTCTGGTACCCCGACCGCGATGCCGACGGCTGGGGCTGCGAGACCACCGCCACGGGCTGCGGTACGGTGACCCGCTGCGATCCACCCTCCGCCAGCTTCACCTACGTGGACGTGACCGGCGACTGCGACGACAGCGCCGCCACCGGCGCCGCCATCAACCCCGGCGCCACCGAGATCTGCGACACCGGGCACAGCGTGGACGAGGACTGCGACGGCAGCATCGACGACGGTGACACCTCCACCGACGACGCCTCCAAGACCTCCTGGTACCAGGACGCCGACAGCGACGGGTTCGGCTGCATCGTGGGCGCCACCGGCTGCCTCACCGCGCTCACCTGCGCGGCCCCCACCGGCTACGTCGCCGACACCACCGACTGCGACGACGCCCACGACACCGCCTACCCCGGTGCCCACGAGGCCTGCGACCTCTCCGACATCGACGAGGACTGCGACGGCGGGGCCGACGACGCCGATCCCGACGACGACGCCTCGGGCCAGAGCACCTGGTACCACGACGACGACGGCGATGGCTACGGCTGCGAGTCCGGCACCACGGGCTGCCTCGAGCAGGAGACCTGCGAGCAGCCCACGGACTACGTGGCGGACGACACGGACTGCGACGACGAGGACCCCAGCTCCTATCCGGGGGCCACCGAGATCGACGGCGACGGCATCGACGAGGACTGCGACGGCAAGGAGCGCTGCTACCAGGACCACGACGAAGACACCTGGGGCAGCACCTCGTTCGTCATGGACACGGACGGCAGCGACGGCTTCTGCACCGCCCCGGGCCAGGCCACCGAGACGGGCGACTGTGACGACACCGACGACGCCATCAACCCCGGCGCCGACGAGATCTGCGACGGCATCGACAACGACTGCGACCACGACATCGACGACGACGACAGCGACACGCTGGAGTCCTCGATGACCACCTGGTACCTCGACGACGACTCGGACGGCTACGGCTGCATCGAGGGCACCGGGACCTGCGACACCGTGCTCTTCTGCGACCAGCCATCCAGCTACGTCGACATCACCGACGACTGTGACGACGGGGCCGCGGGCGTGAACCCCGGCGCCACCGAGGTCTGCGACGCCGCCGACACCGACGAGGACTGCAACGGCACCGCGGACGACGCCGACAGCGGCGTCTCCACCTCCTCCTACACCACCTGGTACCTGGACTCCGACGGCGACGACTGGGGCTGCGACACCGGGGAGAGCGGCTGCCTCACGGCGGCGCAGTGCGAGGCCCCCTCCAGCTACGTGGCGGAGGACGCCAGCGGCGCCTTCGACTGCGACGACGGCGACAGCCACACCTACCCGGGCGCGCCCGAGCTGTGCGACACCATCGACAACGACTGCGACCCGGGCACCCCCGATCCCTCCTCCAACACCTGGTACCCGGACGACGACGAGGACGGCTGGGGCGCCGACGTCACCAGCCGCATCGTCGAGCAGTGCCCCGATCCCTCCGACGCGAGCCAGCAGTACGCCCTGGCCGACGACGCGGACGGTGATGGCGTCGACGACTTCGACTGCGACGACGCGGACCCGGCCATCAACCCCGACGCGGCCGAGATCTGCGACGCCGCCGACACCGATGAGGACTGCGACGGCGGCGCGGACGACGACGACCCCGAGGGCGCCACCGACCGGCGGAGCTGGTACCTGGACTGGGACGCCGACACCTACGGCGACGCCACCCAGAGCCACCTGGGCTGCGACCCGGACACCAGCATGGGCGCCTGGGTCACCAACTCCTCGGACTGCGACGACGCGGACGCCACCGTGGCGCCCTGGTACTACTGGTACCTCGACGACGACGAGGACGACTTCGGCGACTGCGACCGTGACCACGATGGCATCTGCGACACGGGCACCTGGGGCCGCCCCACCTGCACGGATCCGAGCACCACGGCCCACCAGTACGTGGCCAACCACGACGACTGCGACGACAACGACGACTCCGTCAACCCGGACGCCCCCGAGATCTGCTCGGACGACATCGACCAGGACTGCGACCTGCTGGACGACCCCTGCGGGCTCTCGACGCTGTCTGCGGGCGAGCTGGTCGGCGCGCTGCTGGTGTCCGAGGTCATGCGCCTGCCGGCGGCGGTGTCCGATGGCACGGGCGACTGGCTCGAGGTGTTCAACGCCACGGACACCTACCTCGACCTCTACAGCCTGCGGGTCACCATCGCGGCGGGCAGCTTCGACATCGTGAGCCACACCGGGCTGCAGCCGGGCGAGTACGCCGTGCTGTGCCCCACCACCGACACCGCGCTGAACGGCGGCCTGACGGACTGCGTCTACCTCCAGCCCTACCGCGGCGCCGTCTTCAACCTGAACGGCAGCTCGGGCAGCATCGACCTCAAGTTCGGCTCCACCGTCGTGGACCACGTGGCCTGGGGCACGAGCTGGCCCCACTACGCGGGCGCCGCGCTGGCCATCGACGCCGACCAGGGCTACCCCGACGAGCTGGACCGCGCCGACGTGGTGAGCTGGTGCCTGGCCACCTCGACCTACGGCCTCGGCGACCTCGGGACCCCGGGCGCCGAGAACGACGGCTGCGCCTGCGACGCCGACGGCGACGGCTACTGCACCGTCAGCGGCGACTGCGACGACAGCGCCGCGGGCGGCTCGACGCACCCTTACGCGGCCGCCTCCGAGAGCGATCCGAGCCTCTGCCACAAGGACACCGACGGGGACGGATACGGCGACTCCGCCGCTGGCCTGTGGGAGCCTGGGCTCGACTGCGATGACACCAGCGCCAGCGCCTACACCGGCGCCCCCGAGGTCTGCTCGGACGGCATCGACCAGAACTGCGACGGCAGCGATCCGGCCTGCACGCCGGGCGAGATGGATCCGGCCGAGCTGCTGGGCGCGCTGCTCGTCACCGAGGTGATGCCCGAGCCCACGGACATCGCGGACGAAGACGGCGAGTGGTTCGAGATCTACAACGCCTACCGGTCCAACCTCGACCTCGCCGGGCTGATCATCCGCAACGACGCCGGGCAGGCCATCGATCTGTCGGGGGAGCCCGCCGGGGTCTGGATCCTGCCGACGGGTGGCTACTTCGTGTTCGGCAGCAACGCCGACACCGCCACCAACGACGGCGTGGTGGTGGACTACGAGTACGCCTCGGCCGTCTTCAGCCTGGATACGGTCTCCGACGTCCTGGAGCTGACCTTCGACATCTCTGGCACCGAGTACGCCGTCACCTCGTTCTCCTGGGACGCCGCGGCCCCCATGCACGCGGGCACCGCGCTGGGGCTGGACGTGGACGAGGTCGTGGAGGGCTGCTCCACCGAGGCCTCCCCCGGCGTCTGCCGCGCCGACGAGAACGAGGTCATCGAGCACTTCTGCGAGGCCGTGGATCTGTACGGCGACTACAACTGGGGCTCGCCCGGCACGGGCGGGTGGGGCTGTGCCTGCGACGACGACGACGACGGCTACTGCGCCACCAGCATCTCCGACTACCTCGGCGGCCACGACTGCGACGACACGCGCGCGGGCGTCAACGAGTACGAGGCCGAGGTCTGCGACGGGCTCGACACGGACTGCGATGGCGCCATCGACCATACCGACGCGACGGGCACGCCCGAGCAGGATCTGGACGGCGACCTATGGCTCGCCTGCACCGGGTTCGTGGACTACGACGCCGGATACCTGGGCGGCGACGACTGCGCGGACGACACCCCCGCCGACTGCTCCTGGTGCGCCGACACCTGGCCCGGCGCCGCAGAGAGCGACAGCGGCTCCGCCTGCATGACCGACGTGGACGACGACGGCTGGGGCCTGGACTGGACCTGGAGCGGCGGCTCGGCCCCCACGGGCGTGTCCAACGGCACCGACTGCGACGACGCGGATGCCACGCGCAGCCCGTCCCAGGCCGAGCGTTGCGATGGCATCGACACCAGCTGCAGCGGCGCCGTGGACTACGGCGGCGACGACGAGCTGGACGACGATGTGGACGGCTACGTGGAGTGCGCCTGGAGCGCGAGCACCTGGCGCGGCGACGGCGCGGTGATCGGCGGCCTGGACTGCGACGATACCGACAGCGACACCTGGCCCGGCGCCGCACCCCATGACAGCAGCACCGCCTGCATGCACGACGCGGACGCCGACGACTACGGCGATGTCTGGACTTCGGGCGTCCCCAGCGGCGGCACGGCCGGGACCGACTGCGACGACGCCGACCCGGCGGTGAACCCCGCCGCCACCGAGATCTGCAATGCCATCGACGACGACTGCGATGGCGCGGTGGACGAGGGCAGCTCGGCGGACGCCATCACCTGGTATGCGGACGCCGACGGCGACGGCTGGGGTGACGAGTCGGTCATCGACGTGGAGTGCGCGGTACCCGCAGGCTACGTCGGCGCGCGGGACTACGGCAGCGACGGCACCGACGACTTCGACTGCGACGATGACGAGCCCACCACCTATCCGGGCGCCGACGAGCACTGCTTCGACGGGGAGGACGACGACTGCGATGGTGTTGTGGACGAGCCCGACGCCGTGGACGCCATCACCTTCTACCGCGACTACGACGGTGACGAGTTCGGCTGCTGCGACCCCACCCTGGACTACCGCGGCGAGCCCGTGGAGCTCACCTCCTGCTTCTACGACTGGAGCGAAGACGGCAGCTACCGGGTGATGTTGGACCCCTCCGGGATCGAGGAGCCCTACACCGAGACGCGCACCGACGGCGAGGACGTGTACTACATCACCCGCGCCGGTGATTGCGATGACCGCCTCTCCTTCGACCGCTACGTGCGCGATGCCACCGAGGTCCGGCGCGGCGAGGGCGTCGCGATCCACCCGCCCCTGGAAGAACCTCAGGAGGTGGACGAGGTCTGCGACTGGTACGACGAGGACTACGCCGAGCCCGTGGACAACGACTGCGACGGCTTCGTGGGCGAGGAGGACACCGGCATCGCCGACGACGAGCTGCTGCACTGGCGCCCGGATCGCGACGAGGACGACTGGTACGCGCTGGACGAGCGCATCGCCTACTGCTGGCACCCCCCGGACTACGAGAGCGTGCCCTACATGGCCGAGGAGGACGGCAAAGACGAGATCAACTGGAACGACTGCGACGACACGGATCCGGACATCCACCCCAACGCGCCCGAGACCTGCGAGGGCGGGCGCATCCAGACCGACCAGGACTGCGACGGCTGCTCCAACACCTGGCACGAGTACGCATGGGACGTGGGTGATGAAGACTGGGTCCTCGCCAGCGTGATCTACGCCGAGTCGAGCACCTCGGTGGGCTACTACATCGACGCCGACGGCGATGGCTACGGCTACCGCGACTCCGAGCACCCCGAGGAGAGCACCTACTACCTGTGCAACGCGCTCGACTCCGACACCCCCGACACCTTCCGCACCAACTACGGCGACTGCGACGACTCCGACGACGGCACCTACCCCGGCGCCGCCGAGCAGTGCGACGGCCGGGACAACGACTGCGACGGGCGGGCCGACGAGAGCAGCGAGGCGGAGTCTCCCGACGGCTGCATCACCCTGTACGGCGACTACGACGAGGACGGCTACGCCACCTCGGAGCGCGTGCTGTGCCTGTGCATCGGGGACAACCCCTGCCCCCACCTCGAGGCGGACGACGATCGCATCAGCCAGCAGTACCAGGAGTCCGACGGCAGCACGCGCTGCTACATCCAGATCCGTGAGGGCGATGGCGTCGACTGCAACGACGACGACTACGACATGCGCCCGGACTCCACCATCGTCGAGCGCTTCAACGGCTTCGACGACGACTGCGACGGCTACCTGCCCCTGGTGGAGCTGGACTGCGACGACGACGGCTCGCTGCCCTACCTGAGCAGCGGGCTCTCCGGCGACAGCGCCGAGCTGTCTGGCCCCTCCGCCACCGGGCTGGAGTCCTGCTCGGCGGGTGACGGCCCCCAGCGCTTCGACTGCTGGGGCGATCACTGGAGCGCCTACTGCCTCGGGATCGCTGGCGAGGAGGACGGCCTGCTGCAGTTCAAGATCGAGGACGCCCCGGATAAATTCGATCACGGCAAGCGCACCTTCGAGCTGACCTCCTGCTCCCCCTACGGGGACTGCGACGATCACTGCGAGGACCGCTGCCCGGGCGTCAGCGAGACCTGCGACGGCCTGGACAATGACTGCAACCAGGTGGCGAGCGTGCTGTCCGGCAACGCCGGCGATGCCCTCCTGCCCGACTCCATGGAGCCATCCCTGGCGGCCTGGGGCTACGTCTCCCGTGAGGAGCTCGATCTGGACGGCGATGGCCTGGTCTCCTGCGAGGACTACCCCAGCAGCCACCAGACCTGGCTGGTCCCCTCCGACTGCGAGAACAAGGTCAGCAGCAACCAGCGCGGCGACTGCAACGACCTCTGCGCCCTGGTGGGCCCCGAGGCCGAGGAGGCCTGCGACGGGGTGGTCAACATCTGCGACTCGCTCGGCGAGGGCCGGGATCGGGATGACGACTGGCACCTGGCCTGCGGTGCCTTCAGCGGCGTGACCGACCTGCCCGAGTACGTCTACGTGCTGGCCTGGTTCGCGGGTGAGGCCGGCGGGACGGACACCGACACCACCGGGCCCACCGACTCCGGCGACACGGCCCTGGGCGCCGAGACCGGCACCCGCGGCCGCGGGCGCGCGGGCCTGCCGGTGGACGACCCCCTGCAGATCCCCGACATCGTCCCGCTGGTCCTGCCGCGCCCCGAGGCGCCCGAGTGCGACGCCTGGCTGCCCACGGCCCAGCCGCAGGCCGTCTACGACACCAGCCTGCTGCCCTCCTGGCTGGCCGGCGTCGCGGGCGACCTGCCGGCCATGCTGTGGGCCTGCATCGAGGCCGATCGCTGCCGGCTCGATCCAGAGGGCGAAGGCTGCGCGCATCTCGACGGCACCTGCGCCGTGCTGCGCTTGACCCTCGGCGACGAGTCGGACGCCTACATCTGGTCCCAGATCGAGGACGACGCCGACACCGCCACTCCCACCTGGTCGCGCCTCGAGCGCTTCCACGAGGTGACCCGCCCGGCCTGCCTGGAGCGCCCAGAGCAGAGCATCATGCGCACCATATGGAGCCGTGAGCGCATCCTGGAGGCGCGCGAGCTGGTGGCCGACTGGGAGTGCTACCGGCTGTACGGCACCTTCGGCTGCGGCCTGGACGCGGATCCCTCCTGGAGGTCGCCGCGGGGGGACATGCCCGTACCGGGCGGCATCTTCGGCAACCCCGAGGATCTGGACGCCTCCGCGCTGTACCTGGGTGACGCCCCTGTCTTCGTGCCCGAGCTGTCCCCCTATGAGCCCGTGGTGGCCGGAGACGGCATCCTGGCTGGCTGCTGGGAGGAGGACCTCGACGATGTCCTGCAGGACCCGACCCCCCTCCACCACCCCGGTGGACAAGCGCGAGGTGGGCGGTGACTGCGACAACGAGGAGGAGGGCGCAAACCGCGGCGAGACCGAGGGGCCCAACGATCTGTTGGGCCTGTACTGGGGCGAGCCGGCGGACTGCTCCACCTGCCTGGACGGCATCGACAACAACTGCAACGGGCTGATGGACTGCGCCGAGCCTGCCTGCGCCGACTGCTTCATCGGGCAGGGAGTGGGCTGCGGTGGGGGCGGGGATTCCCCCTGCCTGGACGCGGGCTGTGCCGCGTCGCGTGCCGGGCGCCAGCTGCCGGGCACCGCGCTGGCGCTGGCCTTGATGGCCCTGGCCGGGGCCGTGGTGCGCTGGCGGGTGCGGCGATGAGCGCGAGCCTCTTCGGTCCTTTCCCCTTCGATCCGGGCGCCGTCGGCACCAGCACGCGCGCGGCCCTGGCGGCCCTGCGCGAGCGGCTCGAGGCCGAGCGCCCCGAGGCGATGCTGGAGGCCTCCGCGCACGGTGGCGAGCCCGGGCTGTACCTGCTGCTGGCCCCCGCCAGCCCCTCCGCGCCGGGCAGGCCATCCCTGCTCGGGTTCTGGGTGGTGTTCGGAGCGACCTACCTGGAGCAAGGCCCGGTGGGGCCGCCGGAGCGCCACCCGCCCTACGCCATGGGCATCCTCAACGCCCTCACCGAGGAGGTCTGGTGGCGCACGCTGCCGGTGGTGGGCTTCCAGCGGCGCACCTGGTGCCCGGTGATCGTGCTGGAGTGGCTGCCGCTCCTGGCGAACCGCAGCGCGCTGCCGCCCCCGGGAGTGGGCGGCGCGAGCGCTGGCGGTGGCGGTGGCGAGGATGACGCCGGGCGCGGCGCCTGGCTGGACGAGGGGTTGGTGGGCGGCGGCGTGACGCGCGGGGGAGCTGCCACCACCACCGCCGTGCCCGTGGACGTGGAGGACGAGGCCGCGAGAGGCGCCTCCCGCTGGGAGCATCTGCCGGTTCAGCGCTCCGTCCTGGCCGTGATCCAGGGGCGCCTGACCCACGACGGCAAGACCCATCGCGGTCTGTACCACCTGCTGCCCCCCGACATCTTCCCCGACGATCCGGACGCCCTGCCCCTCGACACCTGGGTCGAAGCGGCCAACCAGGCACCGGCACCCGGCAACGACCCCCCCGAGGCCCCAGAAGACGGCCCGGGGCAGCCGCTGGCGCTGCCGGGGGGGCGGGTGGGTTTCCCCGCCACCGGCTGGCTGACCCGCGATCTCGGCCGCTGGCCGCCCCAGCCCGCGGAGGTGCGCCCGGCGGACCTCGTGGACCGCGTGGTGCAGTCCCGCTGGCGGGCCCAGGCCGTGGCCGCCGTCGGCTCCACCCTGGCGGTGCTGGCCCTGGTGATCGGCTTCTCCGCGGGGATCGAGGCCCTCTCACGGCCCACCTTGCGGCCCACCAAGGACATGCCCTTGCCGGCCCCCCAGCCGGCCATGTCGGTCTGCTCCGCGGACCACCAGCAGTTCGTGGACGAGCTGCGCTGCCAGATCGCCCGCTACGCCGGCGGCTCCGACGGCGTCACGCCGGGTTGCGGGGATCCGCTCAGCACCGCGCCCACCGCGCTCACCATCGAGAACCTGCAGGCAGCCTTCTGCGGTCTGCTCGATCGTGAACGGGACGGCTGGCAGTGGGTGGGCAAGCGACCCGAAGAGAAGTCCACCTACGCCGAGCTGGTGGCCTCCCAGGCCTGCTTCAACGTGCTCGGCTACCCCCACTCCTACGCGCGCCCCGCCGGCTACGGCGAGACGAGCCCCCCTCGGGCCGATCCCGCCCGCTTCCTCCACGACCGCGATCTGCACATCGCCTCCCTCGTGGACCTGTTCGGCGACCTGACCGCAGCCTGTGATGCCTACCGGCCGCGCGTGGAGCACCGGGTGGAGGGCGCTGTCTTCGCGACCCACATCGGAACCCCAGAGACCGTCGGCGGTCGGGGGCGCGAGGCAGCCGATCTGCGCGCCGTCCTCACGGATCAGGCCCTCGTGGGCGTGGCCGACGACGCCGCGCGCTGCTTCCGGGTCGGAGAGGATGCTGGCCTGGCGGGGGAGGACTACGCGCACCTCTGCGGCGAACCGGACCGCACGGATCGCCTGATGGCCAAGCGCAAGATCTGGCGCGTGCTGGAGGGCGCGCAGGCCGCCGACGAGCCAGCCCAGGAGGCCGGGGAGGATCTCCTCGATCGCTACGTGGCGGCGCGCTTTGGCGGGATGAAGCCCAAGCAGACCACCGATCTCTGGCAGTGCCACCTCGAGCTGACCGAGGCTTCCGGGGGCCGCCCGCGCTGGGCCTCCACCATGTGGGATCTGGCCGTGCCCGTCATCGACACCTACGGGGTCCACGGCAAGGGCGTGCGCACTCAGCTCGGCCTCGACGCCGCCCTGCGTGCCATCGACGAGGGCCGGGATGCCGGCACCTGCTGGCGCGTGGTCGCCGGCCTGCTCGACGACTACCAGCCCGTGCACCCGCTCCTCGCCGAGCTCGACGGCGAGCGCTGGAGCCCGGAGCAGCAGCTCTGCACCCAGGTCTGCGCGGCCTACTATGGAGTGGCCTTCGGGCCGAACGTGGGCGCGTGGGTCACCCGGGATGCCGACCGCGAGCTGTGCCTGAGCCCGGATCCGCCTGTCGAGCCGCCCGATTTGGGGCGTGGCACCTTGGACAAGCTGCGCTTGCCCTGGAACTACGTCTACGGCCACGGCCTCTCGCGTCAGCAGACCTGGGTCGCGCCCGACGAGGCCGAGATCTGCGCCTTCAACGTGCTGGCCCAGGGCTACCTGCCGGATGAGTCCGCCGAGTTGATTGAGGGGGGCAAGGCCCCGGCCCAGTGGGCCGGCGAGACCGCCCCGGGCTCTGGCATCGCCGGCGGCACCGATGGTCTCGCGGCGGTGGGGGCCGGAAACCTCTCCAGCTACGGGCGCCAGCGCTCCAAGGCCAGCTGCGGGCACGTGGCGCTGCAGTGCTTCGGCGGGCAGCTCTTCGAGGTGCTCTCCCGGGAGTACCAGTATTACGAGTGGCGCGAGGAGTGGATCAGGCGCCTCTCCGACCTCGCGGCCACGCCGCCACGGGACGTGGAGGGGTACTCCCCGTGGTGCCAGCTGGTGCACCCCTACATGTCCATGGGCGGCCAGCTCCCCGAAGGTCAGCTCGATCTGCCTTGCGCCATCGGTGTGGACGAGACACTGCGAACCCTCGACGCGTCCATCCAGCAGCTCGCCAAGGACGTCGGCGCCCAGGAGGAGCGATGAACGCCCTGCGCAGGATGTTCGCCAGCCTGGGGCACATGGTCCGGGCCAACCTCGACATGCTGGTGCTGTGGCTGGCGCTGGCGGCGGCCCAGTCCATGGTGCCCCTCGGGCACTTCCTCGCCCGCAACGATCTGGTCCCCTGGACCATCCTCTCCCTGTCCCTGGCCGCGGCCTGGCGCGGGCGGGACATCGGCGATGGCCCCCACCCGGCGCTCACCCGGCGCCAGGATCGCCTCGGGCGCATCGCGCGTCGGATCGCCCTGCTGGCCACGCCGTGGCTGGTCCTGCTCTGGTTCGAGGGCTGCCGTTTGGGCTCCCTGCTGTGGTACGGCGGGGCCGCGGGGGCTCTGCTGGTGGTGGTGGTGGCCGCCATCCTGGCGCGGCGTGACGGTCGTACGGCCTGGCGCCCCCCCGGTTCCTCCGAGCTGCGCGCCTGGCTGGTGGGCTTGATCCTGCTGTCTCTGGCGGTCGGCGCGATCGGCTGGTGGTCGAGCCCCGGTTTCGCCCGCCTGCTGCCCGCCCTCGCCGCGCCGGCCTGGCTGGGCCCGGCCGTGATGGTCGGCGTGGGTTTCCTCGGCTCCAGCCTGGTCTGCAGCCGCGCTCTGCACGCCGCCCAGCGCCGGGCGGCCGGCCGGAGCGATGGCGCCCGCTACCGCCGCTCCCTGTTCGCCTTCGCCCTCTCCCTGGGCGGCCCCGCCGTCGGCTTGGCCGTGCTGCTCGTCTTCCTCGGGCAGCACACCGACTTCAGCATGGCGTACGCGCCCACGCTCCACGTCGTGTTCTGGGCCGCCGTGATCTGGCCGCGACGCGAGCCCGTGGCGCGCGCCTGCCTGCTGCATGAGGTCATCCCCTCCAGCGGCGCCGACCGCGCCACGGGCCAGAAGGCCCTCTCCTTCGAGGAGGCGCCGGAGGGCGCCCTGCGGCTCAACCCGCTCAAGACAAGGCGTATCCGCGTGGTCCACCCCTGGCTGGTGCCGGTCCACGGGCCGCGCATCGCGGCGCTGGACGACCCCGTTCGGGGGTTGTGGCCCGGCGGCCGGCCGCCGATACCTTTCCACGTCCTGGGCGAGGCCTCCTTCGAGCCCGACCCGCTGACCCGCAAAGCCCAGTGGGACGTGATCACCGTGCACCTGAGCAGCCGCATGGACGTGGCCTCCGTCGAGGGCACGGGCGCCCAGTCGCGGCGCATCGCCATCCTGCGGGCCTTCCCCTCGCCAGGGTTCCGGAGGCGGCGCGTCCTGGCTACCTACCGCTGGCAATCGGCCATCCCTTCCGCATCCTTGCAGCTGCTCGACGCGACGGTCGAGACCGCCACCCTGCAGGACGGCGATCTGCTGGTGCTGTCCTCTGAGGGGGTCTCCCGGGCCTTCGAGGTGGAATTGGGCGCCCTGGTGTACGACTCGGTCGAGGCGAGGTCCTTCCGGCCTCCGCAGCTCGAGGACTACGTGGAGGTGGGCTAGTGGACCGCACGCACCCCAGGCCCCTGTCCCGCGGCGCGATCCTGGCGCTGGGCGCCTTGCTGTCCGGCTGTGCGGACTCGTCCGTCCAGGCCGACTGGTCCCTGGTGGCCGCCTACGACGCCTCCTCCCTGGTGGGGCTGGAGAAGGACCCCGAAGACGAGAACCCGAACAGCTACGTCTGGCTGTCCGCCCCCGGCATGACCGCCTCCTGCGGCATCGCCAAGGCGCCAGATGGCCTCGGTATCTTCGAGGCCGAGGCCATCGCGAACCAGCTCTCGCCTGTGCTCGCGGTGGTGCTCGCCTGGAGCGGTGAGGGAGCGCCGCCCGTCCTGAGCCCCGCCGGGGTCCGGGTGGCACTCGGCCGGGACGATCCCGAGTTCATCCTGCAGCCAGCCCTCGAGCCTCGCTACGCCATGGTGCACATCGAGGGCGTGGGGCTCACCCGCTACAAGCAGCTCATCCGGACCCAGGTCCAGATGGAGCTGTGCATGGAGCACAAGACCGGGCGCTCCTGGATCGGTGGCGGCGCCAAGTCCATCCGGCAGGCCTTCCTGCTCGACCCCCCGGACGTGGGCGGGCCCGATCGCCGATACTTCGGCGGCCAGCGCGACCCGGTCCCGGCCCTGCTGGGGCCGCCGGACGCCTGCCTCTTCCGCGACGAGGTGCTCGACGAGCCCGGCAACGTGGGTACGCAGGGGCAGGGCAGCCTCGATCTCGTGCCCTCCGATCTGTGGGGTGCCTCCCTGCGCTGGTGCGACGATCTCGTCGGCGAGCCGGCGGCCGCGCCGCCCCAGCCGCCCATCCCCCTGCGGCTTTCCGAGGGGGAGGGCGAGGCACCCGCCTGGAAGCCCCCCGGCTGGCGCGATCTCGAGGTGAACATCGGGCCCGGTGAGAGCGAGCCGCAGGTGCTGGTGGACCTCACCTGGGACGGTGTCCCGCTGATGGCGAGCGCGCCGCTCTTCCGCCCGCTGCCGCCCGACGAGGCGGGCGAGGCCCGCTACGGGCTGGCGGACATGCTGGCCAACGTGCCCGGCAGCTACCCACAGCTCGGCACCCGGGATGATGCCGGGCGTTACACCGTGCTGATGGTGCCCAACTGGCAGATCGTGGAGGGCTTGAGGCGCATGGCGGCCGCGGATCCCTCCCCGCGTCCCACCGGCGGTCGGGGTGTGCAGGACGGTGTAGGCTACCTGCTCCAGCACCCCGAGATGCTGTTTGTGCAGGTGCCGGCGAGCGGCGGAGGCGATGGGGCGACCTGGGTGGATCTGGCCGCCCCCCTGACCGGCGATCCCCACGGGCTGCGCGCCTGGGGCTACAGCGTCGGGATGCGCTCCGGGCGCTCCCCCATCGTCCTGCCGCGTGAGGAGCCCCCGACCTGGGCGCTGGTCAAGGAGGCCCAGCGCGCCCGACAGCAGGGCCTCGTGCTGGCCTTCGGCGCGGTGCTGGCGCTGCTCGGCCTCGCGGGGCTGCGGCGTGTGGGCGATCTCTGGGCGCGGATTCCCGAGGAACGCGCCGACTACTGGCCCGGCCAGGGCCTCGACGAAGACGCCGGGGGGCCCGGAAAACCCAAGGCCCCCGAGGAGAAGAAGTAGGTGCCCCAGGCGCGCCGCGGGCGGCCGGCCTCCACGGAGCAGGAACCCGTGGACCGGGCGCTGGGCTCCCTGGAGGGCCTCCGGCGCGAGCGGCTGGTGGCTGCGCTGGCGGCGTTCCTCTTCAAGCAGGAGGAGGAGGCCGAGCGGCTGCGGCGGCTGCGGGAGCTCGACCGGTGAGCGGAGAACTCGAACCTCAGGCCCATGGGAGCAGGGCGCGCGGCGGGCCGCGTTGGGGCTCGGGGCTCGCCTGGCGCGCGGGGTTGCTGCGTCCGTCACCCTGGCCCTCCGCGTTGCCCTGGCGGGATGGCGGCGGCCTGTGGGCCAGCGGCCAGCTCCTGTGGTGGTCCAGCCAGTTCGACATCGTCTGGTTGCTGCGCGGCCGGCTGTCCGCGGGCCTGCAGGCCCCGATCGTGTGGGGATTCGGCAGCCCGCCGCGTCCCGTGCCCACCTCGGTGAGGCCACCCTCCCGCCCTGTTGCGCTGCCCCCGCCGGGGATGGTTCCGCTGGTGGGCGCCCGGCGCGCGCCACGGGCCGTGGATGGCCCTCCGCTCGCTCCCGCCGCTCTGGCCCGTCCATCCAGCCCGGTCCCCGTCCCCCCCGGCAGCCACGGGCCCGCCGCACCAGGCCGGGCTCCTTCGCCGCGTCCCCAGCGGGCCGCGGAGGGGCCCCCGGGTGCGCCTGTGGCCGCTCCGACGCAGGTGCGCGGGTCACAAGCCGGGGGTCCCGAGGCACCTCTCGCGACTCCCCGGCCGGCCGCGCGCCCCCCGGCACGTGGCGCCCCCGAGAGGCCCCAGGCCGTGCCGGCGCCGGACACCCCAGCGCCTCCGCGCTCGCGGCCGGCCGCACCT
>JBDRKM010000279.1:0-59222 GCA_043814015.1 Pseudomonadota bacterium | reverse complement strand
GGCGGCGAGCAGGCCGGCGGTCAGGCCGCCCCCGGCGGCGGCCTTGCCCCCGGTGGCGGGGGCGCCGGGGCCCTTGGCCTCGGGGCCCTGGCTGGCGAGCCCCATGCCCGCGGGGGCCAGCAGGGCGGCGGCCAGGCCGGCGGAGGCGGCGGCGAGCAGGCCCTTGCCCTCGCGCTCGCTCTCCTGGACCTCCTCGAGCTCGGTCTCGGGGGGCGGCTTGCCCAGGATCACCTCGGCGCCCCAGGCGAACAGATCCTCGGGGGCCTTGGTGGTGAACTCGATGTGGACGTTGCTGTTGATCTCCTCCCAGCGCTCGACCCGCAAGCCCCAGCGGTCGGAGATGGTGCCCACGTCGTCCATGGTGACCTTGGTGCCCGGGGGGAACACCACGTTCACCTTGGTGGTGCCCTCGCGCCACGGGGTCCACTCCACCATGCGCCCCACGGGCCGGCCGGCGGCTGCCTCGGCGGTCTCGCGCTCGCCTCCGATCATGCCGGTGGCGGTCTGGTTGCCGCGCAGCTCCTGCTGCTCGAGAATCCAGTCCGGTGAGCCCCGCTGGCCAGCCGGGAGCTGGGCCTCGTGGGCCTGGGTGCCGTGGCCCGGGGGGCCTCCCGCTTGCCGGCCGCGCGGTGGCCGGGCGCCTTGACGTGCCTTCTGCATGGATACCTCCAGGGAACGCACGCTCATCATGTCCCATGCGCCGCGTGGAGTCCACCGAAGGCGAGCCCCAGGGCCGCGGTTGTCGCCTCCGGGGCGTCCGCGGCGACCCGGCGCGCGGGGAGATCCAGAGGACACCGGCGGTACGAGAAACCGAACCACCGAAGCGCCTCGTTGTCGTACGATGAGCAGCCGCCCGGGTTTCCCATGCGTCTTCGCCTCCCCTTCTTCTTCCTCCCCGCCGCCTTGCTGGCCCTGGCCTGGTTGCTGGTGCCTGCGCCCACGCGCCCCGCGCAGAGCAAGATCCCTGATCCTCTCGATGAGCTGATCGCCACCCTGGAGCCCATGGCTTCTCCCCTTCCGAAGCCCGACCCCGACGACTGGCTGGCCAACTACCGTGAGCCAGGCCAGACCTACGCCCAGTGGCGGGTCATGGACCCGGTCGTGGCTACCCCCGAGCGCCACACCATAGTGATCCAGCCCCTCGGCGACCTCGACCCCGCCCAGCGAGAGGTGATGGAGCTGGCCGCCGAGTGGCTCGGCGTGTTCTTCGGCCTCCCCTACCGCCTCGATCCAGACCTGCCTTCCTCCCTGATCCCAGCCTCCGCGCGGCGCTTGAACCCCTGGACCCACCAGCCCCAGGTCCACGCTCCCAGCCTGCTGTACGGCCTGCTCGCGCCCCGCCTGCCAGCCGATGCCTTCTGCCTGCTGGGCTTCACCGGCGAGGACCTCTACCCCGAGGCGTCCTGGAACTTCGTCTTCGGCCAGGCCTTGTTGCGGGCTCGAGCTGGCGTATGGTCGATGCACCGCTTCGGCGATCCTGGCGAGAGCCCCGAAGCGTTCCGCACCGCCCTGCTGCGCACCATGAAGCTGGCCACGCACGAGACGGGCCACAACTTCACCATGCACCACTGCACGGCGCACGCCTGCAACATGAACGGCACCAACAACCTCTCCGAGACCGACCGCAGCCCTGTCTGGTTCTGCCCGGAGTGCCTGGCCAAGCTCCTTGGCGCGACCGGCGCCGATCCCGAGGCCCGCTTCGAGGAGCTGAGGGCCTTCTGCCTGCGGCACGGACTCGAGGCCGAGGCCTGCTACTACAGCAATGCGCTCCGGCGGCTGCGCGCGGCGGTTTCCGGTCTGCCCAGGCCGCAGGGACCGGAGCTGTAGCTGCCACCCGACTGGAGGCTCAGCCGAGCGCCTCCACCCGGTAGCCACCCGCCTCGGCGCGCGCGGCCACGGCCTCGGCCTCCGCGCGCACGAGCGCCTCATCGGCGCTGGCGAGCCGCGCGCCCAGAGACCACCAGAACAACAGGGACTCCAGGCACGCGCGGTCCAGCCAGGCCTCGCCTTCCCAGACGTTCACGCCGAGCCAGCCGGACAGCGCCGGGGTGAGGCCCGCGGCTCCGGGCCAGCGTGCGGCGTCCGGGCCGCGGGCATGCTCGGCCAGTAGGGTGAGCAGACGGGCATCGCGTCGTGCTTCCCAGGCGGAGCCGCCGAGCGCCTCCAGGGCGCGCGCCAGGCCGGCCTCCAGCCGCAACTGCGGCGGGGGCGCGCCCAGGGCGGCCAGGAGGGGCAGCGCCAGAGCCTGGCCCAGGAAACGGGTGCGGCCTTCTTCGGGGACGACCGGGGGATCGGCATCGGCCAGGGCGCGCACGGCGGCCTGCAGGCGCGCGGGCAGGGCAGGATCGATGGGCGAAGCACCCAGCGCGGCCAGGGCCCGGGCGAGGGAGGCGATGGCGGCCGTGGCCTCGGTTGGCGCGGTCTCGTCGGGATCGGCCGGGCACCAGCCGGCCCAGGCACCCAGCAGGGCGCCGAGCGCGGCGTGCAGGGGAGCCGCGCGCAGGTCCGCCAGGGCCGCCTCCGGGTCGGGCACCATGCCCTCGCCCAGGGCCTCGACCAGGCGGCGCCAGGCGCCGTCGGGGTCCGCGACCTCGCGGATCTCGGCGAAGGCCAGGGCCTGGTAGGCCCCGAGGTGGACCCGCAGGCCCTCGCTGGCCAGGCGGTCGCAGGGCACCACCCGCCACTGCCCGCAGAGGGTGTCCTTCAGCAGGGCCACCCGGTCGGCGGCGCGGGACAGGCCCAGGGCGGCGCAGAGGTCGCGCTCCACGAGGAGTGGCTCCTCGGCGCTGCCTTCGTTGACCGGCGCCGCATGCAGCACGCAGCCCGCGGCGGCGCGGAAGGCGTTGTGGTACAGCAGCAGGGCGCGGTCCGAGCCGACCCGGTTGGACCAGGCGAAGACGTCCTCATTCACCGCGCCGTCGTCCTGGACGAGGTGGTAGAGCGCGAAGCTGGCCACGCCGGAGAACAGGCGCCGGCGACGCACCAGGGGCACGATCTGGCGCTCGTGGCGCGCCACCATGCCCTCGTCCACGGGCTCGTCCAGGTAGGAGCGGGTGTACTCCATGCCGTACTTCTCGGCGAAGCCCTCCACCTGGCCGTGGCCCAGCATGGGCAGGCCGGGCATGGTCACCATCATCAGGAGCACGCCGAAGTACTTGTCGCCGCGTCCGAACTGCTCCACGGCCGAGCGCTCGTCGGGGTTGTTCATGAAGTTGACGAAGCGCTGCAGGACCCCGGGATCGTAGGCCAGCACGTTGCGGAGGCTCTCGCGGTACTTGGCGTTCTCCTCCATCTTCAGCATGTTCATGAAGGCGCTGTTGTAGACGCGGTGCATGCCGAGGGTGCGGACGAAGTAGCCCTCCATCAGCCAGAAGGCCTCGGCGAGCAGCAGGGTGTCCGGGGCCTCGGCGGCCACCCGGTCCACCACCTCACGCCAGAATTCCACGGGGAAGGCGGCGTCGAAGTCCACCTTCGACATGCCGTGCTCCACGCGGGAGGGCACGCTGCCCTCGTCCCCGGGCTTCGGGTACCACAGCCGCTGGCAGTGCTTCTTGGCCAGGGTCATGGCCGCGTCGAAGCGGATGATGGGGAAGCGGTGGGCCACCTCCAGGATGGTCCGGATGACCGCCTCGCGCACGTCCCCCCGCAGGTAGTCGAGCTGGGCCGTGTCGTTCCAGGGCATCGAGGTGCCGTCGTTGCCGTGGTAGATGTACCGGATCCGGCCGGTCTGGCGGTCGTGGTGCTTGAAGACCACGGCGGCGTCGCTGCGGGTCCAGTAGCCGTCCTCCAGGTAGAGCCCGACGCGGGGGTCGTCGGACAGATCGGGGCCGTCGAAGCGGTAGCAGGGGTACGGCGGCTCCTCGGCCTGCACGAAGCGCTCGGGGGTGCTCGATGACCCAGCGGGCGTCCAGCCCCACGTGGTTGGGCACCATGTCGCCGGCCAGGCGGATGCCGCGCGCCCAGGCCCGGGCCTTGAGGTCCTGGAAGGCGGCCTCCCCCCCCAGCTCGGGGACGATGGCGTAGTCGTACAGCGCGTAGGCCGAGGCGGCCGCCTCCTGGTTGCCCATGATGCGCTTGATGTCGCGGGAGGCCTCGGAGCGCCGCCAGAGGCCGATGAGCCAGAGCCCGCTGACTCCCCAGCGGGCCAGCTTGTCCAGCTCCTCGTCGGGGATGCGGTCGAGCGTGGTGATGGGGCGGCCCCAGGTGCGGGAGAGCTGGTAGAGCCAGACGTAGGCCGACTTGGCCATGAGCACGACGTTGGGCATCCAGTCGGCGTCGTGGCTGTAGGCGGCGGGGGCGGGGGCCTCGTCGGCCGGGGGCTCGAAGCTGAGCACGGGCGGAGGACCCGGGGGCCCGCCGCGCTGGAAGCGCTCCTCTCGGGACAGATCCACGGCCAGCCCGAAGCGCCCCAGCAGGGACTCGGGCAGCAGGGCGGCCCAGTGCTCGCGGACCCAGGCCAGCTGAGCCTCGAGGCCCTCGGGGCACGCCTGGGCCGGCGCGCGCAGGCTGGCGGGCAGGGACAGGCCGGTGAGCGCCAGGGCGGGCTCATCCTCCAGGAGGTCGAGCAGCAGGCGGGCGAGGGCGGCCTGCTCGCTGTCGAGCCCCTCGGCGTCGCCGCTGGCCTGGAGCACGGGGCGCAGGGCGGGGTTCTCCTGGGCCAGCAGGCGCAGGATCAGCTCGCCCGCCAGCAGGCCACGGGCCGGGCCGGTGACGGGGGGCGCCTCGGCCGTGCGCGCGGTGAAGCGACCGAGGAAACCCTCCAGGGCGCGGGAGAGGGCGGCGGACCCCAGGCGCTGGCTGGCCCTGCCCAGGACCCGCTCCAGCACACCGGGCTGCTGGTCGCGGACGTAGCGGGCCCAGACATCCCCGAGGGCGTCGGAGAGGAGCGCGCCGCACAGCAGATCGCCGGCCGCGGGGGCCTGCTGGGCGGCGTGGATCCCGCGGAGTGACTCGGACAGCAGGCGGTAGTCGCGGATCCCGCGCCCGCCCGCGGGCCAGCGGGCCGAGAGATCGCGCACGCCATCGCGCCGCCAGGCCTCGGCGGGGAGGGGGAAGCCGAAGGGGCGCGAGAGGCGGGCTGCGTCGATGTTCATGGTGCCACCTTGATCCGGGAGCGTGACTCTGCCCTGGGTGTCGCCGGGGGCGGGCGTTCTACCCGCGGGGGCGGGCTGAGGCAACGATGGAGCGTGATGACCGCGGGAGGGTCTCAACCAGAACCGTGCCGAACCATCCACGCTCCGCGGAGAGTGGGCTCGAGCCATCCACTTTCCACGCTCAGCCGGGGCACACGACGATACAAGGTGTGTTTTCGCGTGCACAAGGGGAGGGATGGGCTCCAGGTGGATGGCTCAGGGCAGGTCTCACGCCGAAGTGGAAGGTTCAGGGCCGATCTCTCGACAAGCAGGCCCATCCGGCGCCTCAGATGACCAGCAGCCCGGCCCGTCGCACCCGCCCCCAGCGCGGGCCGAAGGCCTCCCAGTCCCCCGGGAAAGCCTCCCGGGCCTCGCCCAGCCGCAGGGGCTCCTCCGCGGCGGGGTCCGCGGCAGCGATGACCTCCTGGAGCCAGTCGCGCTCGTCGCGGGTGCCGCGCACCGAGGCCGCGCCGTCGGGACCCAGCACGCGCACGGAGCGGGCGCCCTCGAGCGGAGCATCGCCGATCCAGATCAGCCGCGCGCGGGGGCCCGGCGCGGGCACGGGGGCGGCCAGACCGGCGGCCAGCCAATCCAGAGCGAGACGCGGGACCGGCACGGGGAAGGAGAAGAAGGCGGCCACCGGGGCGCCTGTGTGCCGCCCAGCCATCCAGGCCTCCACGGCGGCGGTGAGCGCGGCGTCGATCCCCGCGGGCGGGCCGCCGGAGAGGTCCTCGTGGGGCACGTCGTTGGTGGCGAAGGCGCCGGGCACGGGGCGCAGCCGGATGCCGAAGGCCTCGGGCTCGCGGAACACGCGCGAGCCGCGGGTGACGGTGAAGCCATGCCAGTAGGCACTCTGGAGCAGGCCCGCGGCGAAGAGCTGGCGCACAGCCTCGGCCGCGTCCATCACCTCGATCATGGTCTGGCCCGGGAAGCCGTGCATCAGGTAGGCGTGGGCGGGGATGGCCGCGCCGTGGAAGGCACCGAGCGCCCGGGCGGCCGTGGCCATGTCCGTGCCCTTGTCCATGGCGGCGAGTCCGCGGTCCTCGGCGCACTCCAGCCCGCCGGCCACGCCCACGCAGCCGGCGGCGGCCAGCAGGCGGCACAGATCCGGCGTGAAGGAGCGGTCGAAGCGCACGTTGCCCCAGAAGGAGAGCGCCGCACCCCGGGCCAGCAGGGCGATGGACAGGTCGCGCAGGCTGGCGGCGCTGGCGGCCTCGTCACAGAGGTGGAAGCCGGTGTCGCCGGTCTCGGCGGCGATTTGCAGCATCCCCTCCACCAGGGCGCCGGTGGCGGCGCGCTCGTGGCGGGCCACGGCGTCCGAGCCCGTGTCGCAGAAGGCGCAGCGGCCCCAGGGGCAGCCGTGGGCGGTGAGCGCGCTGTTCCAGCGGGCGCTGCCCCACAGGCTGGCGGCGCGGCCGGGGCGCTCGCGCAGGCCGAGGTAGCTGTGCAGGGGCAGATCGGCGTAGCGCGGCAGGAAGGTGGCCACGTGGGCGGCGGGGCCGTGATCGTGGAGGCCCTCGCGGCTGAGGGTCCTGACCCGGCGGTCGGGGCCGCCGTGCAGGTGATCGAGGATGCGCAGCAGGGGCTCCTCGCCGTCGTCGAACACCACCATGTCCGCGCAATCCCACAGGCGTGGGTCGGGATCGCCGCGCAGCTCTGTGCTCACCCAGCCGCCGCCCAGCACCACGGGCACCCCGTGGGCGCGCAGGCGCCGCCCGATCCTGAGCGCGCCGTAGATGGTGCCGGGGAACGGGAGGGAGAGGCCCACCAGGGTGGGCTGCGCGCCGGCGATGGCGTCGGCGGTGGCCTCGATCCAGCGGTCGAGCAGGGTGGTGCGGGCCAGGCGCGCCGCGAGGCCGTCGAAGGTCACGGGGCCCTGGGCCAGTTCGGGGTGCAGGCGGGCGATGCCGAAGCCCGTGTCCACCGTGGCGGCCACCAGATCGGCCAGATCCTCCAGGTAGAGGGTGGCGCGCTGGCGGGCGCGGTCGTCGAGATCGTGGGGGCCGAAGGCGCGGGGATCCTCGGCGGTGAGGCGCGGCCCCTGGGGCAGAAAGCCTGGCGCGACCAGGCGGCGCGCGAGGGAGGGATCGCGGCCCTGGAGGAAGCGCACCACCACGCCCACCACCGCCACGTGCCGCGCGCGCTGGGCCAACGCCATCCAGGCGGGTGCGGGCAGGGCCTCCATGTCTTCGAGCGCGGTGAAGATCGCCTCCAGGCCGCGGGCGGAGAACACGCGCAGGGCCAGCTCCAGGCCCAGATCGCGCAGACCCACCTCCACGCCACGCGCGTGGAGGAAGCGCGCCAGGAAGGCGATGGATGGGAACGGCCGGTCGAGGCCGGCGGTGGGGGGCAGGGCGAGGAGGACGGTGGGCATGGCGCCCGAGTATCTCGTCAGGGGTGTCCGACACCTGCTCCGTGGCAGGGCGAAGGGTTCGCGGCTCGTCCCGCCTCGTGGTACGACTCTGGTGGATCGGTGAACGAAGAAAACACCCAAGGCATAGGAACCCAACATGCGTAGTCACCCCGTCCTCGCGCTGGCCGCGCTGCTCACCGGCTGCACGGGCTACCTGATGCCGCCCTCCACGCTCCATCCCAGCCCGGTGGAGGCGGACGCCGCGGGGGTCTCCGCGGGGGTCGCTGCCGGTGCATGGGCCAACCCGGATTGGGACGTGCGGGAGAGCTTTCTGGCGCTGCCCTACGGCGAGGGTTGGGTGCGCCGCTCCGTGGGGCCCGGCCAGCTTCAGATCCAGATGAGCCCAGGCATGGGCACCCTCGGCTACCGCTGGGACGTCGGGGGGCCCGGCCAGCCCTCCCGCTTCGCCCTGCAGCCGGCGCTCTCCGGAGGCCTGTACCGGCTCGCCGACAGCTCCTCGGAGGCGCTGACGGCCTTCATGCCCAGCCTGAGCGGGCTCGTGTTCGTGGGGGCGGAGCGGTCCGGGTACCTGGCGCCGCGCGTCGGCTACCTGCGAGAGGCCACCTGGGGCGACGGCGACATCGAGAGCCTCGACCACCTGCTGCTCCTGGGGGGCAGCGGGGGCTACGTCCACGCTGGCGAACGCTTCCTCACCAGCGTGGAGCTGAGCGTGAACCACGCCTTCGTGTTCTCCGGGGACAGCGAGGTGCGCTTGTGGTGGATCACGCCCAGCGTCGGCTTCCAGCGAGCGGACTGACGAAGGGGCGGGCTACTCCACCGCACCCTCCCGCGCCTCCCAGGCCGCGCGCTGCAGGCGGCGCACCAGCAGGGGGTCCACCCAGGTAGGCCCGATGCGGAGCCCGTAGTGCAGGTGCGGCCCGGTGGCGCGGCCGGTGGCCCCCGAGAGCGCGATGAGTTGGTCCTGCTCCACCAATTCGGCCGGGATCACCGCGATCTCCGAGTTGTGGCAGTAGACCGAGGCCAGCGCCTCGCCGTGGTCCAGCACCACGTACAGGCCGTTGACCGCGTCGCCCTCGGCCCGCGCCACCTGGCCGTCCAGCACCGCGTGGACCGGCGTGCCGTGGGGCACGCCCAGATCCACCCCGCGGTGGAAGCGCCGCCCGCCCAGGGTGGGGTGGGTGCGCATCCCGAAGCGCGAGGTCACGCGAAAGCGCGGGCTCACGGGCCAGGACGAGGCCATCATGTGCTGCACGCTGTCCCAGACTGCCGTGTCGGGGGCGGGGTCGGCCACCTCCGGGTGGGTGCGGGTCATGATCTGGCGGTGGGCCCACAGGCGCAGCTCATCGCGCACGGCCCGGGAGCGGGCGCCGCGTACCCCGGCCTCCAGGGCGGCCTCCAGCCCCTCGTCGTCCAGGCGCGGCACCCGGTGCCGGTCTGGGGTGGGCGCCAGCCGCAGGACCCGCACCTGGGGGTTGTCGGGCAGGGTCCGCTGGAAGAGCTCGCCCGCCGGGATGACCATGAAGGCCCCCAGGACCAGGACCAGGGAGGCCATGAGCTGACCGAGGGCGCGCAGGGAGGCGAGCATGCGGGCTCCGGGGAGGGGGGCACGGGGGTTGGGACACTGGCGGGGGTGCTGGGTTCCCGAGCCCGCTCCCGACCCCGCCGGCGTCCCCATTGTCCTCGACCCCGGGCTGGAGGTGGTGGAGGTCCGCGCCGTGGAGCTGGATGGGCGCCCGGTGGAGCTGGTGGAGGTCACCCGCGCGGGGCCGCCGGCCGATCCCTTCGCCCCCGCCTGCGCCCTCGGCGATCTGGACGCCTGCCACGCCCAGGGGAGCGCCCTGCTCGGCGCGGGCCTGGCCGCCCAGGCCGCCGCCGTCTGGCTCGCCGCGTGCGAGCGGGGCCACGCCGCCGCCTGCGGAGACCTGGCCTACCAGTACGACAACCCCTACGTCGCCGATCGCGACGGGCAGGCCCTGGCGGTGGCCACCAGGGCCTGCGATCTTCGCGCCCAGCCCATCTCCTGCTACCTGCTGGCCCGCTGGCACGAAGAGGGCCGCCTCGGGGCCCCCAAGGACCCCGCGGAGGCCGCAGGGCGGCACCGACCAAAGCAGCCGACAGTTCAGGGCCGCCGGAGAGCTGTCAGCTATCAGCATTCAGCCGTCAGCAAGATGGTTTTCGCTGGCCACTCCGAAAGTGGCCGGCACCCAGACTGTGTTTCGGCAGCTTCGGCCGTGCGCTTCTCGGTATCGAACTTCGTACCTCGTTCGTAGCTGATTGCTGACCGCTGACCGCTCCCTCGCAGGGCTCTACCGCCGGGCCTGCGATGACGGGCACCACGGGGCTTGCGAGAAGGTGGGCGGGCGCTGATCGCGGCCGGCTCCTGGCGGGCCTGGGAGGTATCCCCCCGATCCTGCAACACGATCGGGAGGTATGTGCCCCGATGTGCAACAAATCGGGCACGCGCCAGCGCATGGTGACGATGGAAGGCCCGTTTTCGAGCTGCCGGCGGCGCCGTCGGGCCGGATCTGTTGCACAAACCGGGGCATACCCCCGGAGGCTGTTGCAGGATCGGGCACATACCTCCCGCCAGCGTCCGGATCTCGGTGGCGCCGCGCTCCCGGAGCGCTCCCACCACCCTCACGCGAACAACCAGTCCCGCTGCGCCCTGCGCCGCGGCTGCTCCGCCAGGTAGCGCCGCCAACGGGGGCTCTGGCCGAGGTCGCCGTCGACGAGCGCGGGAAAGCGCGGGTCGCCCAGCGCGCGGGCCACCAGCGCGAGCTGGTCCGGCCCGACCGACGGCTCGCGATGGACGGTCTGGCGCGAGAGGCCGAGGCGGGCGCCGATGCGCGCGGCCGACAGGCCGCCGAGGGCGCGGGCCGCGGCGATGAGGAGCTGGCGCCCTGGACCGGGGCTGGGCAGGTGGTCAGCCGGGGTGCGGGTGACGGCGCTGGTCACCGCCACCAGGGCAGACCAACCGGGGGGGCCGGCGTCGGGGCGCGGCAGGGGCAGCGGCGTGCCCGCGGGATCCACCGAGTGGTCGGCCGAGATGTAGTGGTGGAAGCGATCGGGCTGTGGAGCGGCGCGCACCACCGGCGGCCAGGCCAGCTCCACGGTGTCGCGATGGGTGGAGAGGCACCAGGCCAGCGGGTCGTCGACCAGCCCGTCGCGGCAGGGGTTCAGGAGGAGGTAGCGCAGGGTGCGCTGCAGGTGCAGCCGGCCGCCGGGCGCGACGGGCGGCGGGTGGGGCAGCCACAGGCCGCCGACGCGCCCTCGCTGGAGGGCCAGCCAACGCGCATACCCGCTGAGGGCACCGCCGAAGGCGCGCTCGTCACAGCGGCCCACGAGCAGGTGGACGTGGTCGGGCATGAGGCAGAGGGCCGCGGGCCGCAGGGCCAGCAGGCGGGTCCAGAGGGCGAGCCCTTCCTCCCAGCGTTGCCAGAGGAAGGTCCCGGGGACGGCGTGGGCGACGATGTGCAGCATGACCGCCGCCCAAGCACGGGGCGTGCCAACCGAAAACGAGCGTTGGTCCGTCGCGGATCGTCGAAACGTCGAAGGGTGTCGAGCGGCGGTTCGACACCCTTGACACCCCCGGGGAGGTATCCCCCCGATCCTGCAACACGATCGGGAGGTATGTGCCCCGATGTGCAACAAATCTGCCCTGACGCCGCGCCGAGCCACCATCGAACCCCGGTTTTCGAGCTGTCGACGGCGCCGGCGGGCCGGATCTGTTGCACAGACCGGGGCATACCTCCCGGGCATGTGTCGACTTCGGGGGCATACCTCCCCGCGGCGGCCGGCCCCCAGCGCCGCGCCTCGGGTCCGTGCCACCCGCCGTTGGCCTCTCCCGACCGTGCCGTGCTCCGCTACGGATCGTCGAGCACCACCCCACAGGTCAGCGTCACCCGCTGCGCTCCCTCGGCCCAGGCGGTGAGCGTCTCCACCACGGAGCGCGGCAGGGCCCGCGCGCGCCTCCGCAGCAGCGCCAGCGCCTCCTCCAGCGCGTGGGTGGCCAGCCAGCCCACCAGGTGATCCCGCTCCAGCCGATAGCGGTCCACCACGTCGCGCCCCAGGCAGCGGCCGAGGCGCTCCACCTGGAAGCGCTCCCAGGGGGTCAGGGCGTCGGGGGGCACGAAGAGCTCGAGGTCGGAGCCGATCCAGACGGGCGCGGTGGGACCCGCGGGCGCGCCGGCCCACAGCCGCCCGTCGGGCGTGGCCGCGAAGACCCCGGGGGCGCGCCGGATCAGGCCCAGGCGCTCGCAGCGTGACAGCAGCTTGTGCAGGATGCGCGCCTCCACCTGGTCCCAGCCGTCGTCGTCGAAGGGGACGAGCCGCTCGCCCGCGGCCACGGGGTAGACCTTGCACCCCTCCCGCTCCCAGGCGGGGAAGAGCACCTCGCGCTGCTGCTCGCGCACCAACTCCAGGAACACCACCTCGTCCACGGCCTGCTCCCCGGCCTGGCGCAGGGCGGCGCGCAGGGCGGGCAGGCCGAGGCGCAGGTCTGGATCGAGCAGGCGGCGGGCGAGGCGGTCCACGACCGCGGGGGTCTCGCCCACCAGCAGATCTTCGAGGCCGGGCTCGAGGGTGAGCTCGCGGGTCATGGGGTCGAAGGCCACCGCGCCCAGGGCTTCCAGGGCGGTCAGCGCCCGCACCCAGCGGGGATGGGCCTCGAAGTGGCCCTCCCGCGCGAGCCCCCCGAGCCCGAGCTGCCGGCCCAGGCGCCGGGCGTCGCCCACCAGCAGGGGTCCGGCGTGGCTGCGACGCGGGCGCACCTTGCCGAAGGCCGCGGCCAGGGAGCCGAGATCGTGGAGCAACGCCACCGCACCGGGCCCCCCCTCGGGGAGGTCGTCGGTCTCGGGCATGAGGGCATCCGCGAAATCGAAAGCCACCTCGGGCGCTGGGGGCAGGTCCGGGGCCAGCAGGTAGCGCCCGCCGTAGACCTCGCCATCCACCTGCACCAGCAGCCCCGCGGCGTGCAGCGCGCGCACGGCGGGGGCGTCGCCCTCCGGGTCCCAGGCCTGGGCGCCGATCACCGCGCCGTCCTGGGCGTGGCGCTGGGCCGCCCGGAGCACCCGCGCGGCCTCCTCCGGAAGATCGGGGGGGATCTCCCGCGCCACGGGCGCCGGCGGTGCCTGGCGGGCGAAGCGCACCAGCACCTCCACCCCGGCCGCCCGGAGCAGGGGCAGGGCCCCCTCCTCGAAGGAGGGCCGCGCCACGCGGCGCAGGGAATCGAGCGCCTCGCCCAGGTGCGCGTCGAGATCGATGACCGCCGCCAGCTCGTCCCAGCCGGCGGGGCTCTGCACCGCGAGCACGGACACTGCGCGCATCAGCCGGCCTGCTCGATGCGGTAGGGGTAGCCCTGCTCCGCCAGGAAGAGCTGGCGGCGCTCGGACAGCTCCTGCTCGCGGGTGTCGGCCGTGACCACCGTGTAGAAGATGGCCTGGTTGTCCCCAGGCTTGGGCCGGAGCACGCGGCCGAGGCGCTGGGCCTCCTCCTGGCGGCTGCCCCAGGTGCCCGAGATCTGGATGGCCACGGAGGCATCCGGCAGGTCGATGGCGAAGTTGCCCACCTTGGACAGGGCCAGCACGCGCAGCTCGCCGCGGCGGAAGCGCCCGAACAGCTCGTCGCGTTCGGGCATGGGGGTCTGGCCGCTGACCAGGGGGAGCCCGAGGCGCCGGGCCAGCCAGCCGAGCTGATCCAGCGAGGTGCCGATCACCAGGATCTGGGCGTCGGCGTGCCGCTCCAGCAGGGCCTGGACCACGGGCAGCTTGCGGGCGTTGTGGGCGGCGATGCGGTAGCGCACCCGGGCCGAGCCGCGCACGTAGCGCAGGCGGTCGTCGTCCGAGAGGGGCACGCGCAGCTCCACGCAGCGGGCCGTGGCGATCCAGCCCTGCCGCTCCAGCAGGCGCCAGGGCAGATCGAAGCGCTTGGGGCCGACCAGGGCGAAGACGTCCTCCTCGCAGCCGTCCTCGCGCACGAGCGTGGCGGTGAGGCCCAGCCGGCGCCGGGCCTGCAGGAGCGCGGTCTCGCGGAAGACCGGGGCGGGCAGCAGGTGGACCTCGTCGTAGATCACCAGGCCCCAGTCGGCGCGGTGCAGCAAGCTGAAGTGGGGCGCGCCCGCGTGGCGCCCCGGACGCCAGGTGAGCAGCTGATACGTGGTCAGGGTGACGGGCCGCAGCTCCTTGACCTGCCCGCTGTACTCGCCCACCAGCTCCGGTGTCAGCGTGGTGCGGGCGAGGATCTCGGCCTTCCACTGCTGCAGGGCGGTGTGCCCGGCGCACAGCACCAGGGTGCGCATGCCGAGGCGCACCATGGCGGCGAGGCCCACGATGGTCTTGCCCGCGCCGCAGGGCAGCACCACCACGCCGGAGCCAGCCCCGGTGCCCTCGCAGAAGGCGTCCACGGCGGCCAGCTGGTAGTCGCGCAGGGACCACGCCCGGCCGTCGGCCAGGGGGACCCGCAGCCGCATGGCCAGGGCCTCGCCATCCGTGAAGCCCGCCAGGTCCTCCACGGGGTGCCCGAGCGACAGCAGGGCCCGCTTCAGCTCGCCCCGCCGCCGGGGGCTGATGCGCACCGCGCGCTCCCCGGCCGCCACGCCCGCCAGCTCCGGCAGGGGCTCCAGCCCGCGCAGGGCCTCGAGATCCAGCGGATCCTCGGCCTCCAGCCGCAGCCACTCGCCGTCGCGCAGCAGCCTCAGGCGCCCGTAGCGCGCCATGGTGGCGCGGATGTGCTGGGGCACGCTCTCCGGCACGGGGTAGCGCGACCAGCGCTCCAGCGCGTCGATGACATCCTCGGCACGCTGTCCGCCGGCGGCCGCGTTCCAGAGCGACAGCCGGCTGATCCGCCAGGTGTGGACGTACTCCGGGCTCTTCACGAGCTCCGCGAACCCCAGCAGGGCATCGCGCGCCTCCGCGTAGCGGGGGCTCTCGGTCTCCAGCAGCAGGCTGAGATCGCCCTGGACGATGAGCGGGTTCTCGGGGACGAAGCGCATGCCGTACAGGATAACGCCGCGCCAGCCCCGTCCCCGGCCCCGTTCCCGTCCCGACGACCTCGTCCCAGCCCGGCGCTGACCGCTGACCGCTGACCGCTCCCCGCCGCGACAGCCCATTGCACCCCTATGCCCCCCCCCTCCACCGCCGTTCCCCCGTTGAAGCCCCTCCCGGCCTCCGCAGCGATAGACCTCCTCCATGCCTTCCTCCCTCCCCCCTGACGCGGCCCTCCTCCCCCTCCCCGAGGGGGCGCTGCTGGTCTCACCCTCCCTGGCCACCTTCTGCCCGATCCCGGCGGCTTCTCTCCCCGCGCTGGAGCGCGCCCTGGCCGGCGCGCCCCTCCCCCCCGCGCTGCAGCCCGCCCTCACCGAACACGGCTTCTTCGGCCTCCCACGCCCACCCGAGCCCGATCCGCCCACGGTCCAGATCCAGCTCACCAACGCCTGCGATCTCGGCTGCGCCTACTGCTGCACCAACTCCGGCGGCGCCCGCGCCGAGGAGCTGCGCCTGGCCGATCTCCTCCCCCTCCTGCCGCGCCTGAAGCCCCTGCTCGGCGACGACGCCCGCGTGGCCGTGCTGGGCGGCGAGCCCCTGCTGGTGCCCTGGGCCCCCGACCTGTGCGAGGCCGTCCGAGCGCAAGGCCTGCCCCTGACCCTGTTCAGCAACGGCCTGGCCCTGGGGCAGGACGATGCCCTCGCCCAGCGCGTGGCCGCCCTCGTCCAGGGAGGCATGAGCCTGCGGGTCAGCCTGGCCGGCGCCACCCGGGAGAGCTGCGACGCGCTGTCCGGCGCGCCCCGCTTCGAGGGGGTCCTGGCGGGCCTGGCCGCCCTGCACCGCCACGGCGGGCGGGCCACCGTGGACCTCATGCTGGTCCCGGAGCAGGTGGAGGAGGTGGCCGAGCAGCTGCCCGCGCTGCGCCGCCGCCTGCCGCCGGGCACCCCCATCGCGCTGGGGCTGGCCTTCCTGGGCGGGCGCGAGCGGGGCGAGCACGTGTTCCCATCGCGCGCGGACATGGAGGCCGCGCTGGACCGGATCGCGCTCGAGGCAGGCGAGGCCATCGCCGCCCCGAAGCGCGCGCCCGTGACCTTCCGCCGCGAGGGTTGCGGCTGCGCGCTCGGTCACCACCTGCACCTGCGCAGCGACGGCGCCCTGTTCTCCTGCTTCAAGATGGAGGAGCCGGTGGGCCACCTGCGGGGCGAGGGCTTCGCCACGGCCGTGGCCTGCGTGCGCGGCCAGCCCCACCCCGCCGCCACCCTGCCCGCCTGCCGCGACTGCCCCCTGCGCACCCTGTGCGGCGGTGGCTGCCGCTCCGAGAACCTGCTGTTGACGGGCGATGCGGACGTCCCCGCCTGCGGCCCCTGGCGCCCCGCGGTCATCGCCGCGTTGCTGGCCGAGCGCTGCGTCACGGCCCTGCACTGGCCCGCGCCCCACCTGCTGGCCGAGGCCCACCGCCGCGGGATCCCCGCGCCGGAGCGCCTCGCGCTGGCCCGCCCATCCCTGCACTGTCACCCCTCCTGAGTCGAGGTTTTCATGCCCCAGCCCCTCGCCTTGTGCCTCGAAGACCTGAACACCCGCGATCCGGCCGCCCGCTACCTGCGCTGCGTGGCGCTGTCCGGCGCCGAGCCCGGGCTCACCATCGCGCCCGACGGCAGCGCGCGCTGGAGGTCGCCCGGCCCCTGCGCCTGCGAGCTCTGGATCTCCCAGGACGAACGCCTGATCCTCCTGCGACCCTCCGGCGCTGTGGCGGTGCGGGTGCTGCGCGCCGGCCGGGCGCTGGTGGTCCCCGAAGGCAAGCCCGTGGTCCTGCGGGACCAGGACTGCATCGCGTTCGGACGCGCCTCGCTGCGGGTCCACGTCCACGGCCCGGCCCCGGCGGTCCACGCGCCGGCCTTCCTGGAGCCAGCCCCCGCCGCCCGTCCCAGCGGCGCCCTCAGGGCAGCGGCCGCCGTGGCCCTCGCCGCCGCCGTGGGCGCGGCCGGCTGCGACACCATGGAGGTGCGCGCCATGCCCCCCAAACCCGCCGTACCGGACGAGGACCTGCCAGAAGAAGACGCCCAGCCGGAGCCCCCGCCGGTCCCCGAGATCGAGGAGGGCGCGCCGCCCGACGCGCCGCCCATCGACGTGCTGGACAACCCCCCCAGGATGGCGCCCGAGCCGCCTCCCATCGAGGTGCTGCCCGCGCCGCCGAGCATCGCCGTGCCCCGCCCCCCGAGCCCCTGCCCCCGCCCCCCGAGCCGCCACCCGAGACCGTCCCCGCCGGCCCCATCATCCCCGAGGCCACCGAGATCCCCGCGGTCCTCCCCGAGCCGCCCCCCATCGAGGTGCGCGATCACCCCCCTTCGCCCCCCATGCCTCCGGTTCCGCCTCCGCCAGACGAGGACGACGAATAGCGCCCACCCAGCCCGATCCCGGAGGGTTCAGCCATGCACCCCAGCGCCCCGGTCCGCGGCGACCCCCCCCAGCCGGGCTACCTGCTCGGGCCCGAGCGCGTGCGCGGGATCGCGGCCCAGGCCCGCGCCTGGAGCGCGCCCGCCCCGGCCCGCGCGCCCCTCGGCGTTCACCGGGCCGAGATCTTCCTCACCAGCGCCTGCAACCTGTCCTGCCGCTACTGCAAGAGCCGCCACCGTCAGGTCCCCGCCTGGGAGGCGGCGGACGTGCGCGCGCTGCTCGCGGAGCTGGCCGCAGGCGGCGCCCAGCACATCCAGTGGACCGGGGGCGAGGCCACCCTGCACCCGGCCCTGCTCGCCCTGGTCCAGCACGCCACCGACCTCGGCTTGGCCAACTCCATCTCCACCAACGGCACCGCCCCACCGGCGCTGTACGAGGCCCTGTTCCTGGCGGGCATGGGCCGCTTCTACTTCTCCCTGGATGTCCTCGATCCTGCGACCCTGGCGCGCGAGCGGGGGATCGAGGGCCTGCTGCCGCGGGTCCAGGCGGCGGTGACGCGGCTGTGCGCAGGTTCCGCCGGGCGGCGCCCCCACGTGACCATCAACTCAGTGCTCGATGGCGGCACGGTGCGCGCCCTGCTGGCCCGGGAGGGGGCCGAGCTCAGGCGCCTGCTGGCCTGGTGCCAGGGCATGGGCGTGGACGACTTCAAGTTCCTGCCCGTCGCCACCGCCCACCGCAGCGTCAGCTTCGAGGGCGAAGAAGACTGGCGCCGCTTCGAGGCCATCTGTCGCGCCGAGGTCCCGGAGCGCTACCCCATGTTCCACCACCGGCTGCGCAGCCTGGCGGCCGGCGGGCACGGCCTGGGGGGCGAGAACCCGCACACCTGCTGGTTCTGCCTCGACGACCGCGCCTTCGACGCCCTGGGTGCCTGGCCCTGCATCATCCGCATGCGCGAGGGCTGCGCCCCGCTGTGGACCCACGACGCGCCGGCCGCGGAGCGCCGCGCGGCCCTGGCGGCCTTCCTGCGCACCGATCGCCGCGCCGATCCGGTCTGCCGCACCCACTGCTTCGATCTGTACCGCGACCTGTCCCGCGCGGTCACCCTGCCCCTGACCCCACAGGGCTAGGCGCGTGCTCCCCCGCCTGCGAATGGTCCCAGAGGAGCGCGCCGATCTGCACGTGCACTCGCACTTCTCCGACGGGCTCCACTCCCCGGCCCGGCTGGTGGAGATGGCCGCGGCCCAGGGGCTGGGCTGCCTCGGGCTCACCGACCACGCCAGCCTGGCGGGGGTGGTGGAGGCCGCCGTGGCGGGCGCCGCCGTGGGGGTCCACGTGGTCCCCGGGGTCGAGCTGAACGCCGAGGACGGGGATCTGCTCGGCTACTGGGTGGACCCGGAGCACGCGCCGCTGCGGGAGCACCTGGCGCTGCTGCAGCGCCTGCGCGCGGAGCGCCTGCGCCGGATCAACGAGCGGCTCGCGCGTCACGGGGTGATCCTGTCCTGGGACCGGCTGCTGGCCCTCGCCCACCCCGCCCCACCTGCCCGCCCCCACCTCGCCCGCCTGCTGGTGGAGGAGGGGGCCTCGGCGAGCGTAGACGAGGCCTTCCAGCGCTGGCTCGGGCCCCGCGGGGCCGCCTGGGAGCCCGGCGTGGCGCCCACGCTGGCGGCCTGCGCACAGGTCGTGCGCGACGCCGGCGGCGTGGCGGTGGCGGCTCACCCCCTGTTCCACCTCGCCCGCCTCCCCGAGGACCCGGACGCCCACTGCGCCCGCCTCTCGGCCTGCGGCGTGGTCGGGATCGAGCTGCTGCCGGCGCCCGAGCCGGCCCTGGAGCCCCTGGCCACCGCCCTGGCGGCCGCCGCCGCCCGCCATGGCCTGCTGGCGCTCTCAGGCTCCAACTTCCACGGCGCCGGCCTGACCCGCGCCACCCTGGGCCAGCACACCGTGGGGGGTGAGCGCCTGGCCGCCCTGCAGGCCGCCCTGCCCGAGCACAGCCTCTACCGGGACGCGCTCAAGCGCAACGCCTGGCGCGCCGCCAACCTGAGCCCCGCGGAGCTGGCGGGCAGCTTCCAGCCCCAGACCGTGCACATCGACGCGCTGCACCGCGAAGACCTGCTGGCCCTCGCCTCCCCGGAGCCCCGCCCGGCGGTCTACCCACCGGCCCGCCCCTTCGTCCTGCTGGGCCCGGGCGCGCTGGAGCACGAGGCGCACATCCGCGCGCTCATGACCGCCTCCGGGCTCGCGCGCATCGCCCCCCGCGACGGCGACGACTACCCCCGCATCGCCTGGCACCTCTACGAGATGTTCGGCGGCCTGCGCCCCCGGGACCCCCGCGATCTGTTGCGCTACGAGCTCGACCTGCACCTCTTCGGGGAGCGCGCCCGATGCTGCCGCGTCCTGTGGTTCGACACTCCGCCACAGCTCGATTTCCCCGCGTTCAAGCGCAGCCTGCGCGCGGCTGTCGGCTCCATGCGCTTCTACCGGCTGATCTGCGGGCCCCTCAAGGACAGCACCTTCACCTCCTGGCTGCACATCCCCGATCGCCCCGATGTCCCCCGCGAAGCCTGGCACCTCGCGCGCCTGGGGATCGCCGACCCCCTGGGGCCTCCTTGACACCTCGCCGAGCCCCGCGCTGGCGCGATCCTGCCCCAGCTTGCTAGGTGGGGGCACCGCGCGCTTCGGGCCTGCCGCCCGGCGTGAGGAGGACCCATGAAGAAGATCCTGATCGTCGTGGTGGTGCTGGTCGTGCTGGCCGTGCTCTGCTCGGGTGTGGTGCTGCTCGCCGGTGGCGGCGCGGGCGCTGTCTACTACCTCTCGGGCCGCTCGGATCCAGCGATGATGGAGGCCTTCCCCATCGACGATCCCGGCGAGGCCCAGGCCCTCGTGCCCGAGCCCCTGGTCAGGGCCATCGAGGAGCCCGTGCTCGACGAGGTCGCCCTCGACGAAGCCGCCAACGAGGAGCCCGCCGCAGAGGAGCCCCCCGCGGAGGAGCCCGAGCCCGTCCAGGCCACCTCCCAGCCAGCCGCCGCGCCGCGCGCGCGCCCCGCCCCCAGGGCGGCGCCCGCGCCTGCGCCCGAGCCCGAACCCGAGCCCGCCGCCGTCGAGGAGCCCCCGGTCGACGACGAGGAGAACCTCGACGAGTTCAAGATCGAGGATCTCGACATCGAGGACCTGGACGCCGACCAGGACGACGGCAAGCGCGGCCGCAAGAAGAAGCGCTAGTGCACGCGCCCGAAAGTTGGTGACCACCTCCTGACCTGCCCGCGCGTGCACTGGCGGCCGCGGCTGCGGCCGCCCGCTGGGGAGCGGCGAAGCCGCGTGGGGGGCGCGGCCCCCCCCGAAAAAGGGATAGTGCCGATGCGCCGCGTAGCGGCCGGCGCGTCAGCGCCGCCGGAAGGCCCTGGTCCGGGACTTCCGGGCAGCGGCACTAGCCTCCCCGCGGAGCCCCCTTCAGGACGTAGCCCATCAGCTTGTGGACCAGCTTCGCGGCGGCGAAGTCGGAGACACGACTGCCGGGGACGGGCTGCAGCTCCACCACGTCGAAGCCCACCACGGGGCGGGCGGCGCAGACCGCTTCGAGCAGGGCCAGGCCCTGGTACCAGGACAGCCCCCCGGGCTCCGGTGTGCCCGTGCCGGGGATGACCGAGGGATCGAAGCCGTCGAGGTCCACCGTGACGAACAGGGGCCCCGCGGGCAAGGCCGCCAGGACCTTCGGGATCCAGGACTCGGCGGGCCGCGGCACGATCTCGCGGGCGCGGAACACGGTGAGGTTGCGCTCGGCCACCAGGGCCCACTCGTCCTCATCGCCCGAGCGGATGCCCACCTGCACCGTACGCGCGCCCTCCTCCAGGATGCGCCGCATCACGCAAGCGTGGCTGTAGGGGCTGCCCTGGTACGCCGCGCGCAGGTCGAGGTGGGCGTCGATCTGCAGCACCGAGAGCCCCGGGTAGCGCCTGGCCAGGGCGCGGTACAGCGCCAGGCTGACCGAGTGCTCTCCCCCCAGGCCCACGGGGATCTTGCCCGCGACCACGATCTCGTCGGCCACCTCCTCGATGGCGGCGATGTTGTCCGCGGGCCCGCTGGCCACCTGCGCCACCGGCCGCAGGGTGGCGATGCCGGCCTCGTAGGGGGTGAGCCCCAGATCGTCGTCGTAATACTCCACTTGCAGCGAGGCATCGAGGATGGCGGCCGGCCCGTGGCGGCAGCCGACCCCGTAGGAGCAGGTGCTGTCGTAGGGCATGGGCAGGATGGCGAAGCGCGCGCCCTCCCAGCCGCAGAACTCGGCGGGGGCGTCGAGGAAACCGGGGGTGACCAGCTCGGGCATGGGGGGCCTCTGGGGAAAACTAGCGGAGCCCCATCCGCGGGCGGTAGTCGTCGCCCGAGACACGGCTGACGAGGCACATCTCTCGCAGCCGCGAGAGCACGCGGTCGCCCACACGGTCCCCCAGGGTCGGGGGGTTCCCGGGCTCGGCATTGTTGGGGACCGCCCGGCCGGTGGCCGAGGTGGGCCGGTAGTTCGTGGTGGCCAGGATCGTGCCGAGGGTGTTGTAGCGGTGGGACACGACCTGGTCGATGATACCCAGCTCCCACTCCGTACCGCGTCCCTTGCCCAGCTCGTCGATGGCCAGCAGCGGCACCCGGATCAGGGGGGTCAAGGTGGTGGCCTCGCCGGTGCCGAGATCGTAGCCCTCCTTGAGCTGGGAGAGCAGGTGGGAGAACTCCACGAAGCGCGCCTCGACACCGCGCTCCAGGGTGAGCTCGCGCAGCATGGCGACCAGTAGGTGGGTCTTGCCGCGGCCGACGTCACCAAAGAGGATGAGACCCTTGTTCTCCTCGCGCGGACGGTACTCGCGGACCCACTCCAGGCAATTGGCGCGAAGCCCCTCCGCGTCGGGGTTCTCCTCGGTGCGGAAGCTCAGGAAGCTCGATCCGGCGTGGCGCGCGGGGATGTTGGCGCGGTTGAACAGCTCGATGCGGTCGGGGAGCATGCGGCAGCGGCAGCGCCCGACGCGCACCCGCCCGCCGTGCTCGACGCGGCGCTGGCCGGTGCCGCCGCAGAGGGCGCAGGTGGGCACGCAGTCGCAGAGGCTGGCCTGCGCGTAGGGGCCGCCCGGCGCCACCACGTAGCCGAGGCCGAGGCAGTGGGGGCAGGCCGGGTCACCGCGGATGGGGCTGGGAGAGCTCATAGCCCCTGGAGCCTATCCCACACCGCCACGGCCGACAGCCGGGGGAAGCGCTGCCGCAGCAGGTCGCGGGCGACCTCCTCCACCGCACCCTCCCAGTGGCCCTCGTCCATGCCCTCGCGCAGCCCGGCCAGCTCCTCGGCCGCCTGCGCCCGCAGGGCGGCGTGCTCTGCGGCCGCGGCCTCCCAGGCCTGCCGGTGGAAGACGCGCACGATGGCCATGCCCGCCTCCGCGCGGGTGGCCGGATCGCCGGGCGGCAGGGTGTCCAGGGCCTCGACGGCCGCCTCGGCCAGGGCCTCCAGGCCGCCCGCGGGCGGATCGATGGCCGCGAGCGGGCGCACCGGCGCCGCCGGGCGACCCGGCGCCCCCTTCTCCAGCAGCCGTTTCACCTCTCCTTTACAGGCGTCGAGGCACAGCCGCGCCTTGACCCGCCGCTCCCGGCGGCGCTCGGTGACCCGCTCCAGGGCGAGCGAGATTATCCCGGTGGAAACGCCGCTCTCGAGCCAGGCCACCAGCAGTCGGGCGTCGACCCCGGACAGCAGCAGGCCCGCACCGCGCAGCGCGTTCAGGTGCTCCACCACGGCGGAGGCCTCCTCACGGAGGTGCTCGGGGGCGAACTCGACGGACATGGAGGCTCCAGCGCCCCCCGGTTCCTTGCTGGCTGGGCGGCAGCGTTCTATTATCCGCTCTTCGCACTCCGCCATGGCCGGTGGTGTGCACCCCTGCCCCCGTCCTCTCCGGAGGAGGCCCCAGATGATCGGCCTGCTGTCCCTCACCACCCTCGTCGCCACCGTCGCCATCACCGCTCCCCCGGCTACCGCCGGCGACGACGACTCCCCAGCCATCTTCCTCGCCCAGGCGGACGACGACGAGGACGACAAGAGCAAGAGCGACGACGACGACTACGGCGGTGACATCGATCTCGGCGACTTCCGCGACGCCCTGGAGCCCGGCGAAGAGGAGGATGTCCAGCGTATGCAGCAAGAGGATGCGCTGGACTCCGATGAGAGCGAGGAGCAGCAGCTCGACGATCTGGACTTCGGCGACGACCAGGAGGAGGTCTTCGACTTCTCCGACGACGCGGAGTCCGTCCCCATCGGCGGCCCGGGCCAGGACACCGCCCGCATCTACCGCACCTACAAGGAGGGCATCGAGGATCTGGGCCCCGACGAGGAGATCATCCAGTGGGAGCGCTACCTGCAGCAGTACCCCAACTCGCTGTTCAAGGATCACATCCAGCGCCGTATCGATGAGCTCACCGAGTTCCAGTACAGCGAGCGCGTCCCCGGCGCGGAAGGCTTCGAGGGCATCGTGGACGCAGGCCGGCGCGAGATCAAGCTCGCCCTGCCGCGGCACCTGGATTCCGTGGATCCACGCTCCAAGATCCGCGGCGGCTTCGAGTGGGGCTACCCCCAGTTCATGGGCCTGCAGGCCGACTACGAGCACCAGATCGCCCGGCAGCTCTCCGCGCACGCCGGCATCGTGGGCCGCTACGAGGGCTTCAACATCGAGCTCGGCGGCAAGTACGCGCTGGTCAAGTCCGCGCGCACCAACTTCCTGCTCACCGGCCTGTTCGACATCCACATGAACGTGGGCCCGGTCTACCCGGCCTTCCGGCCCCAGATCGGCGCCGGCAAGCGCTTCATCGTGGGCGGCAACCCGCTCGACCTGCAGGCCGTCGTCGGTGTGGACGCCCAGATCCGCGATGATTTCTCCCTGGTCTACCTCGGCGGTCTCAACGCCTCCTACCAGGCCAGCGAGAAGGTCTCCTTCTTCTTCGAGGGCACCTTCACGGGCAAGGACATGTTCTGGGATTCGGGCAAGAACAGCACCTTCTTCCGCTTCCCCGTGCTGACCTTCGGCATCTCCTTCTGGGCCGACAAGAACAACAAGGCCCTCGCGGCCCTGGCGGCCAACGCCCCCATCGGCAACGCCTACTGGGGCTACCACTTCGGCGGCGTGCAGGGCGACTTCGCGTATTACCTGCGGTAGCCGGCCTCAGGCCTCCCTGATCCCCACCAGCCTGGCCAACGCGCCCAGGGACGGTAGCTGGCGATCCGCGAACAGGAACGCGAACAGCCCCGCGGCCTGCAGGTACTTGGCCACATCACGCGCCGAGCGCACCGTGCCCAGGTGCCAGGCCACGATCTCGGGGCGCAGGTAGAACTCGCGGTAGAAGCGGCGGTGCAGCTCGCGCAGATCCTCGGCTTCGAGGCCCCAGGGCACGAAGGTGGGCTCCCAGAACGAGGTGAGATCCGTGGAGCCGGACAGCACCCGCCCGTACTTCGCGCCGTCCTCGGCGAACAGCTCGGCCTGCCGGGTGCGCGGCAGGATGGTGTTGATCTGCACGGTGACGTCGTGCAGGGGGATGCTCCGGGCGAAGGCCATGGACTCCTCGATCGAGGCGCGGTCGTCCACCAGGTGTCCCACGATGAAGAAGGCCTTGGGGCGCAGCCCCACCTCGTGCGTCCAGGTGATGGCGCGCTCGATGATCTCCTTGGTGATGCCCTTGGAGATGAACTCCAGCACCCGGGCGCTGCCCGACTCGATCCCGTAGCGGGTGCGCCAGCAGCCGGCGTCGGCCATGCGCTGCAGGAGCGGCTTGTCCACCACCTCGACCCGGGAGGAGCAGGTCCAGGAGATCCCGGGGCGCTGGCGGATCAGCTCGTCGCAGATGTCCCAGACGCGCTTCTTGTTGAGGCAGAAGAGGCTGTCGACGAAGGCGAGGTCCAGCGCGCCGAGCTCGTGGGCGACCTGCTTGACCTCCGCCAGGATGCGGTCGGTGGAGTGGCTGCGGTAGCCCGAGCCAGCCTTCTGGCAGAACACACAGCGGTGCGGGCAGCCGCGGCTGGTGATCATGGAGAACTTGGGCAGGCCGTGCTCGTCGATGGGGATGGGGCGGTAGAGATCCGCTGGCAGCAGGTGCCGTGCCGGCATGGGCAGGCTGTCGAGGTCCTTGACCTTGGCGCGCGGCTTCGTGAAGCGCAGGCCGCCCTCGCCGTCGCGCAGGACCAGGCCGTCGATACCGTCGATGGAACGCCGCCCGCGGAGGTGCTCCACCAGCTCCACCAGGGTGCGCTCGCCCTCATCCAGCACGCCCACGTCGAAGCTGGTGTGGGCCATGGCCAGATCGGGCAGCAGGGTGACGTGGTGGCCGCCCAGCACGATGGGCACGGCCGGCATGGCGCCCTTGAGGGCGTCCGCCAGCTCCACCGCGCTCTCGAAGCCGACGGTGGTGGCGCCGATACCGAGCACGTCGGGGCGCAGAGACTCGGCCCTGGACACCGTGGCGGCCACATCGAGCTGCTCGGCGGCGGCGTCCACCACGAGGGCCTCGTGGCCGGCCTCGATCAGCGCGGCGGCCAGGTACAGCAGGCCCAGCGGCGCGGAGTTGTAGAACAGGAAGGCCGTGACCGGGCTGACGTGGGCGTTGCGCAGCACCGCGTCGAGCGGCGGGTTGATCAGCAGGACGCGCATGGAAGCCCCGTTCAGTAGACCAGGTCGGCGATCTGGTCGCGCAGCTGGACCTGCTCGGTGGTCTCCAGGTTGGACCAGCGGATCACCATGTCACCGTCGATCAGGTAGGTCTTGACCTGCATTCCGCCGCACCAGGCGCCCTGGGCCGTGCGATCCGGATCGTGGAGCACGGTGTCGAGCCCGTAGAGCGTGGCCCAGTCGGCGGCGTCGGCCTGATCGGCCTGGTAGCCCAGGGAGTCGTAGAACAGGGTGACGGCGGTGGTCAGGCCGAAGGAGGCGAACTCCGCCTCCAGATCGGGCAGGTAGCCACAGATCTGCTGGAGCGGGTAGCTCTCGGCGTAGCCGAACACCAGCACCACGGGGGCGCCGGCGTGCTGGTACAGGCGCCAGTCGTGGCCCGACTGGTCGGGCAACACGAGGTTGTAGGCCACATCACCGCGACCGTAGCCCTCCCCGGTGAACGGAGGCGCCGTGTCCTCGACGCCCGTGTCCTCGCTCGTGTCGTCGGCCGCCGTGTCCTCGGCGGTGTCCTCGGCGGTGTCCTCGGCGGTATCGGCCGGGCCGGTGTCGTCGTTCTGCAGCCAGGTGTCGTCGTGGTCCGTGCCGCCGTGGCTGAAGGAGCCGTTGGTGCGGTCGCAGGCGTACAGCGCGAGGACGGCGACGAGGCCGTAGAGCAGCGGGCGGGAGGGGGACCGGAGGGCGTTGGGCATGGGGGGCCTCCTGGCGGGCACGCGAAGAACCTCAATGTAGCATCGGCAGGCCGCGGGGGGCCCGCCGGATACCGCGTGCGGCGAGCTGCGCTACTCGATCCAGCGCGCGCAGGCCTGGCCGGCGGGCAACCCCTCGAAGCCCAGCGCACCGCAGGCATCGCAGGCGAGCGCGCCGTCGAACTCCAGGCTGTAGGGGGCCGCGCCGGTGAGCACGACGCTGCCGGCCTGGGGCTCCAGCCCGCAGGACGCCAGATCGATGGACCAGGCTCCGTAGACGCTGGTGGGCTCGAGGCTGGGGCTGGCCACCACGCCATCGGCCGTGAGATCGTAGCGGCTGGGGTAGCCACTGGAGGGGAAGAGGGTGAGGGCGAGATCGGCGGTGACCGGGCCCGCCGCGCAGGAGCGGGCCACGCCGCAGGCGGTGAAGCTGGCGCCGATGCCGATGAGCTCGCCGTTCTCCACCAGCTCGACCGCGCCATCGAGCTGCACCACCACCACCCCTTCCGGGTCGATGACCTGGAAGCCATCCCCCGCGACCCAGGTGCCGTCCTCGCCCGTGGAGCGCTCGAGGCCGCCGAGGATCGCGGTGCCATCCACCAGAGAGCAGCCCCCCTGCCAGCGCTCGCGCCCCGGGCCGGAGGGCGCCACCGTGGGGCACTCGGCATCGTAGGGCAGCCACAGCGCGGGATCCTCGAGCAGGGCGAGGGACTGATCCGGTTGGACCGCCGAGAAGGCGAGCGCCACGGGCTCCACATCGGCCACGCCGAGCTCGGTGGGCTCGGCGGGGGGCAGGCAGCCTGCCAGCAGGGGCAGGATGGGGAGCAGCGCGCGCATGGTGCAGTATCTAGAGGATAGTCCGGGCATCGTCAACCGGTGGGACAGGGTTTGACCTCGACGCTACGTGTTGTCCCCCGCCCCGGAGCCTCCCATGCCCGCGCCCGATCTGCCCACCGCCCTGCGCCTGCGCGCCCTCGCGCTGCACACCATGCGCCGCTTCTTCCGCGAGCGGGGCTTCGTGGAGGTGGACGCGCCGCTCTTGCTCCCCGGGGCGCCGGTGGAGTCCTTCGTGGAGGTCTTCTCGGTCACCCTGCGCCGCGTGGGCGGCACCGAGCCGCGCTACCTGCCGCCCTCCCCCGAGGCGGCCCTGAAGAGGGCGCTGGCCGTGCTGCAGGCCGACTGCTTCGAGTGCGGCCACGCCTTCCGCGATGGCGAGGAGGAGGGCAGCCAGCACCGAGCCCACTTCCGCATGCTGGAGTGGTACAGGGTGAACGCCGGCTACGAGGCCATCATGGACGACACGGTGGCCCTGTTCCGGGCCCTGGCCGTGGCCTTCGCCGGGCAGACCATCGCGGCGCTGGAGCCACCGCCGGTGGACTTCGCCGCGCCCTGGGAGCGGCTGACCGTGCCCGAGGCCCTGGCGCGGTACGCGGGGGTGATCCTGCGCGGCCCACAAGATCTGCACCTGCTGCTGGAGGCGGTGCGCGACCGCCACCTCGGCGAGGTGCAGAGCTGGCAGGACGCCTTCTGCGTGCTCCTGTCCATGGAGGTGGAGCCCCACCTTGGCCGTGGACGCCCCACCCTGCTGTGCGACTACCCCACCGGCCTGGCCATGCAGGCCCGCCCCAAGGACGCCGAGCCCTGGCTGGCCGAGCAGTTCGAGGTCTGGGTGGAGGGGGTGGAGCTGGGCAACTCCTACTCCGAGGTCACCGACGCACAGCTCCAGCGTCGGCGCTTCACGGAGGAGGCCGCCCGCCTGCGCGCCCTCGGGCGCACCCCGCCCACGCCCGACCCGGCCTACCTCGACGCCCTGGCCCGCCTGCCGGAGCGCTGCGCCGGGGGCTCGGTGGGGGTGGACCGCACGCTCATGATGTTCCTGCACGCCGGCGACATCGGCCAGGTCCGCCTGTGAGCGCTGCGCGCACCGCGGACATCACCACCACCGGGCTCTACCTGGAGCCCTCCACCCTCTGCCCGCTGGACTGCGCCCTCTGCTACACGGCCCACAAGGAGCAGCGCCTGCTGCCCGTGGAGGTCATCCACCGCGCCGTGGAGGTCATGATCGCGGGGCAGGAGACCCTCGGCCTCTTCTGGTGCGGGCTGGGCGAAGTGTTCGTGGATCGCCGCTTCCCGGGCCTCCTCCAGGATCTCGACGCCCGCTGGCCCGGCCGGCTGCTGCACGTGGTCCAGACCAACGGCCAGGTGCCCGGGGCCGCCCTGCCCGATCCGGCCAACAAGGTCGCCCTGGTGAGCGTGGACCTGCCTCGCGCCTTCCAGGAGGCCCACCGCGGGCGCGGCACCTGGACGCGGGCGCTCGACTTCGGCGCCCGCCACCTCGCCACCGGGGGGCAAGGGCTCGGGATCAAGTGCCTGCTCACCAGCGCCACGGTCCCCGCCGTGGCCCGCTCCTTCCGCGGGCTGCAGCGGGCCCTGGCCCGGCGCGCCGGCCTTCCGCTGGCCGACCTGCGCGCCCGCTCCTGGCTGGAGCCCATCGTGCCCTTCCCACGTGGGCAGGTGGCCGCCCTGGACAACGCGGCCTTCATCCCGAACGGAGGCGCCGAGGACCCGGCCGCGGTGCTGGCGGCGGTGGCGCGGCACCTGCCAGAGCATGCGGCGAGCCTCCGGGAGCGACCCTGGACCCTCGAGCTGTCGGTCACGGCCCGGGGGCTGTTCTCCTGCTGCGAGGCCGTGGTGCCCATCGGGGAGCACAGCGATCTGTGGCGACTGGATCGGAGAGCACTGCTGGCGCGGCTGGAGGCCGCCGCTGCCGAGTGTGAGGCCTGCCCGCTGCTGGACGTGTGCTGAAGGGGACCGCTACTCCTCCGGCGCCCCCTCGGTCTCCTCCTCCTCGTCCACCTCGGCCAGGCGCACCAGGCCCACCACGCGCTCGCCCTCCTCGATGCGCATCAGGCGCACGCCCTTGGTGTTGCGGCCGATGATGGAGATGTCGTCCACCTGGAACTGGATGGCGCGACCGGTATCCGTGATCAGCATGATGCGGTCGCCGGCGAAGACCTGGCAGGCGCCCACCACCTCGCCGTTGCGCTCGTCGGTCTTGATGTCGATGGTGCCCAGGCCGGCGCGGCCCTGGAGGCGGTACTCGGTGAGCAGGGTGCGCTTGCCGAAGCCCTGGGCTGTCGCGGTGAGCAGGCTGGCGTCGTCCTCCGCCTCGATGACCTCCGCGTCCACCACGTGGTCGCCCTCGCGCAGGCCCAGGCCGCGCACGCCGCGGGCCGCGCGGCCCATGGGGCGCACCTGCTCCTCGTTGATGAGGAAGCGGATGGCCTGGCCGCTGGCCGAGGACATCAGCACGTGCTGCCCCTCGTGGCCCATCCGTACGGTCAGCAGGGTGTCGTCCTCGGCGATGTCGCAGGCGATGATGCCGCTGGTGCGCACGTTGGCGTAGGCCTTGAGCGGGGTGCGCTTGATCTGGCCCTGGCGGCTGAAGAAGAGCAGATCCCCGTCGCCCTCCATGTCGCGGATGGCGAGGACGGCGGCCACCTTCTCGTCGCCGGCCATGGGCACGAGGTTGACGATGGGCCGCCCGCGGGCGGCGCGCCCGGCCTCGGGCAGCTCGTAGACCGGGACCTTGTACATGCGCCCCCGATCCGTGAAGACCAGGATGGAGCCGTGGGTGTTGGCCACGAAGATGTTGACGACGTAATCCTCGTCCCGCGTGCCCATGGCCTTGCGGCCCACGCCGCCGCGGCGCTGCACCTCGTACTCGGCCTGGGAGGTGCGCTTGATGTAGCCGGCCAGCGACAGGGTGATGAGCTGATCCTCCTCGGCGATCAGATCTTCGATGGACAGCTCGCCCTCGTTGTCCACGATGCGGGTGCGGCGTGGATCCGCGAAGCGATTGCGCACGGCGGTGAGCTCCTCGCGGATGACGGCCGTGAGCTTGTCGGAATCCGCCAGCACGGACTCCAGCCAGGCGATGCGCTCCTTGAGCTCCTGGTACTCGGCCTGGATCTTGTCGCGCTCCATGCCGGTGAGGCGCTGCAGGCGCAGATCCAGGATGGCCTGGGCCTGGGTGGGGGTGAGGCCGAAGCGGGTGCAGAGGCCGTCGCGGGCCTGCTCCACCGTGCGGCTCGCGCGGATCAGCTCGATGACCTCGTCGAGGAAGTCGAGCGCGATGAGCAGACCTTCCAGGATGTGGGCCCGCTCCCTGGCCTTGCGCAGATCGTACTGGGTGCGCCGCACCGTGACCACGCGGCGGTGGGCCAGGTAGTGGCTCATCATGGTCTTCAGATCGAGCACCTGGGGCCGACCGTGGACGATGGACAGCAGGATGACCCCCGAAGGTGGACTGCAGCAGGGTGTGCTTGTAGAGCTTGTTGAGGACGATCTCGCCGATGGCGTCGCGCTTGAGCTCGATGACGATGCGCATGCCGCGGCGGTCGGACTCGTCGCGCAGGGCGGCGATGCCGTCGAGGCGCTTGCCGCGCACCAGGGCGGCGATGTCCTCCACCAGGCGGGCCTTGTTGACCTGGAAAGGCAGCTCGTCGATGATGATCGCCTGGCGACCGGACTCGACCTCCTCGATCTCGGCGTGGCCGCGCACCACCACGCGCCCCCGGCCGGTGCGGTAGGCCTGGCGCACCCCGGCGCGGCCGTAGATGGTGGCCGCGGTGGGGAAGTCCGGGCCGGGCACGAAGGCCATCAGCTCGTCCACCGTGATGTCGGGCCGATCGAGCACCGCCACGCAGGCGTCGATGATCTCACCGAGGTTGTGGGGCGGGATCTTGGTGGCCATGCCCACGGCGATGCCGTCGGCGCCGTTGACCAGCAGGGCCGGGAAGCCGGCGGGCAGCACCGAGGGCTCCTCGTTGGAGCCGTCGAAGTTGGGGACGAAGGGGACGGTCTCCTTGTCGATGTCGGTGAGCAGCTCCTCGGCGATGTGCTGCATCCGGCACTCGGTGTAGCGGTAGGCGGCCGCGGCGTCGCCATCGACCGAGCCGAAGTTGCCCTGGCCGTCCACCAGCATGTGGCGCATGTTCCAGGGCTGGGCCATGCGCACCAGCGCGTCGTAGACGGCGGAATCGCCGTGGGGGTGGTACTTCTTGAGCACCTCGCCGACCACACCGGCGCACTTGGAGTAGCGGCGGTTGTGGAGCATCCCCTCGCGGAACATGGCGTAGAGGATGCGGCGATGCACGGGGCTTCATGCCGTCGCGGACGTCCGGCAGGGCGCGACCGATGATGACCGACATCGAGTAGTCGAGGTACGACGAGCGCACCTCGTCCTCGATGTTGACGTTCAGGAGCGTGTGAGCAAGTTCCGTTTCCGACATGGCCCGGGATCCGGTGCGGCTCGTCCGCCGCGCTGCCGCGGAGCGCTGGATGGCGCCCGCGAAGGACCCCGCTCCTTAACCGCTCCCCCTCCCTGAAGCCCCTCCCAGGGGCTCCCCCACAACATCGAGGTGCACCTTGTCCGAACACGCCGAGACCCACGCGTTCGCCACCGAGACCCGCAAGGTCCTGGACCTGGTGGTCAAGTCCCTGTACTCCGACCGCGCCGTGTTCCTGCGCGAGCTGATCTCCAACGCCTCGGACGCGCTCGACCGCGCCCGCTACCTGTCGTTGCAGCGCCCGGACCTGCGCCCCGCCGACGGCGAGCCGCACGTGGATCTGGTGATCGACACCGAGGCGGGCACGTTGACCGTGCGCGACAACGGCATCGGCATGACCAAGCAGCAGGCCATCGAGCAGCTGGGCACCATCGCCCACTCCGGCACCCAGGCCTTCCTGGCCGCCGTGGAGCAGGGCGAGAAGCCCGAGGGCCTGATCGGGCAGTTCGGCGTGGGCTTCTACTCGGCCTTCATCGTCTCCGACCGCATCGAGGTCGAGACGCTGTCCGCCGAGCCCGGCGCCGAGCCCGTCCGCTGGGAGACCGCCTGCGACGACAGCTTCTCCGTCAGCCCCGGCACCCGCGAGGGCCGCGGCACCGACATCGTGCTGCACCTGCGCGAGGACGCCAAGGAGTTCCTGCAGACCTGGCGCCTCGAAGAGCTGGTGCGCCGCTCCTCCGACTTCGTCAGCTTCCCCATCATGCAGGGCGACAAGCAGCTCAACCGCGCCAAGGCCCTGTGGCGGTCCTCCACCCCGGAGGTCACCGACGAGGAGTACACCGAGTTCTACAAGCACACCTCCGGCGACTGGGAGGATCCGCTGGCGCGCGTCCACTTCACGTCCGACGCCCCCATGCAGTTCCACGCCCTGCTCTACCTCCCCAAGCGCCGCCCCATGGACATGGACTACCCGGACGGCCGGGTGGGCGTGCGCCTGTACTGCAAGCGCGTGCTCATCCTCGAAGAGGCCCGCGATCTGCTGCCCCGCTACCTGCGCTTCGTGCGCGGCGTGGTGGAGTCCGACGACCTCGATCTGAACGTCTCCCGCGAGCTGCTGCAGCAGACCCCCCAGGCCCAGGGCCTGAAGAAGGCGCTGGTCAAGCGCCTGCTCAAGCGCATGGACGAGCTCGCCCGCACCGAGCCCGAGGTCTATCTCGAGGCCTGGAAGGCCTTCGGCTCCGCCCTCAAGGAAGGCGTCCACGAGGACGGCGCCAACCGCGAGGCCCTGGCCAAGCTGCTGCGCTACCCCACCACCAGGGGTGACGAGCTGCGCTCGCTGCAGCAGGTGGTCGACGAGCTGCCCGAGGGCCAGGACGCCATCTGGTACCTCACGGGCCTGGAGCTGCAGCGCATGAAGCACAGCCCCCTGCTGGAGCGCTTCCGCCGCAAGGGCTGGGAGGTGGTGCTGATGGACGACCCGGTGGACGAGTGGGTGGTGCTGCACCTGCACGAGTTCGCCGGTAAGGAGCTCAAGAGCGTGGCCCGCGGCGACCTCGACGAGGAGGAGAGCGAGCCCGATCCCATCGCCGAGGCCGCCCGCGAGCAGGCCAAGCCCCTGATCGACTGGCTGGGGGAGCTCCTGAAGGGCGAGGTCAAGGCCGTGCGCGCCTCGGGCCGCCTGACCGACAGCCCCTCCGTGCTGGTGGACGACGACGCAGGCCTCGGCTCCAACATGGAGCGCATCCTGCGGGCGGCCCATCGCGAGGTCCCCACCAGCCAGCGCGTGCTGGAGGTCAACGCGGAGCACCCCATCGTCAAGAACCTCGCCCGCATGCGCGCGCAGGGCCGCGCCGCCGCCGCCGAGCCCCTGGCCTGGCTGCTGCTGGACCACGCCCGCCTGGCCGAGGGCGAGGTCAAGGACCCGGCCGCCATGGTCACCCGCCTGCAGAAGGTCATGCTGCAAGCCAGCCTGCCCACCCACCTGGAGGTGGGGGTGGAGGCGCCTGCGGAGCCCGAGGTCACCGGGCCGCGGCTGCCGGGGGAGGCCGGAGGTGAGACTACCAGCGGGCCAGGTACCTCGGCGGCTGACGAGGAACGTGATGCTGCCCTTGAGGTCGTCGCCGAGCTGCCGCCCGCGCCAGAGGACCTCGACGAGGTATAGCGCCTTCCAGGTTGCCATTTCGTACGGAAAGCCGGCCCGAGGTTGCCTCTCGGGCCGGCTTTCTTCTGTTTTCGGGTGAACCCTCACCGGGAAGAGGAGCTTTTCTCGCGGCCCGCGCCGCGCCATGGCAACTCCCGGTGGGCTTTGCTGCGGCAGTGGCAACCTGGGGTAGCCTTTGGGGGCAGGGGGCGACGATCGTCGAACCGTCGACGATCCCTTCGTCGTTTTTCGACGTTTTTCGACACCCCACCGGGCCGAAGGGCCACGCAGGGCTGCTCGAGGTTCGGCTTTCGAGGACGATCTGCGTCAGTGCTGCCCCACGCGGGGCGATCTGGCATCATCCTTGCTTCGCGATCCCGTATGCACCACTTCACCGCCCATGCCTTTCCGCCTGACCTCCTCTTCCACGACTGGTGCGAGGCCAGGCAGCTATGGGACAGCCTGCTGTCCCTCGGGCCGGTACAGGCCTTGGTGTTGATGCCTGACCACGTGCACCTCATCGCACGCGACCTCGACCCGCAGGCCTGGTGGCATGCCCTGCGCGGCTACGCTCGCTGGCGGAACCACCACCGCGGCGAGCCGGGGCGCCGCGTCTGGCTCGCCCTCGGTCCCCCAGAGGAGGTCCTGGGCGCCAAGCACCTCAGGCGTGCGTTGCGGTACCTCGCGCTCAACCCCTGCCGCGACCGCCTGGTCGCCGACCCACTCGCGTGGCCCTTCAGCACCTACCGGGACAGCGTCGGGCTCGCGGTGCCCGGGGTCGTAGCCATCGAGCGGGATCCGGTCGCCTGGCACGCCTACGTCTCGTCGGACCCCAGTGTGTCGGTCGAAGGTACCGATCTGCCATCCGGCCTCCGGGGTCTGCGCGCGGCGTCGGTGGAGCAGGTCGTGGAGGCCGTCTCTGCCCTGGCGCGTACGCCCGTGGAGGATCTCCGACGGCGTGGGCCCGCGCGAACCCTGCTGGTCCAGGGGCTGCTGGGCTGCGCGCACCTCTCCGGCCGTGCGGTCGCGCGCCACCTGGGGTTGTCGCATACGGCGATCCAGAAGGCAGCGCCCCTGCCGAGTGGCACCCATGCGCGCATCGAGCGCGTGCTGGGTGACCGACGCTTCGCGGCGCTGCACACCCATGACCTGAGCCTCGAGTGGGCCTGGCGACGCTACCGCGAGGGGCGCGAGCGCCGGGGCGCCTACGCTGCCCTGCTGGAGCGAGCGCCCCGCTCGGCCCCCAGGCCCTGACGTGGTCCAAACCCCCTCCCAGATTGCCACTTCCGCAGCAAAGACACCGGAAGGTTGCCAGGCTGGGCCTCAAGTACCCGCAAACCACCTGCTGTGAGTCGTCAACTCGGCTGGATCCCACGCCGCTGGCAACCTGGAGCGCACTTTCCACACGAAGTGGCAACTTCAGGGCCTCTTTGCCGCCTGGGGCGCGCTCGGCGCCCTACTCCAGCGCCGCGAACACCTCGCCGCACACCGTGTACTCGGCGCCGCCCTGCGCCACGGCCACGATCACGTCGCCGTCCGCCACGCGCAGCGCCTCCGACGAGCCCGCCAGGGAGCCGGTGCGCGGGGCCCAGACCGCGCCCGAGCCCAGCCGCGGGGCCACCCGGTCCAGCACCTCCTGGGAGGGTGCCGCCAGGTAGCCGCCGTTGGCGCCCACCACGGCGTTGCGGGTGGTGCCGTCGTCCGGCAGCAGCCAATCGACCCAGGCCTGGTTGGTGCTGGAGCGGATGCCGTGGTGGGAGAGGTGCAACAGGTCCACGCGGCCCACCTCCGGCCCCCACACGGCCACGGCGCCCTCCACGTCGGGGGTGTCCTTGCCGCCGCCGGTCAGATCCCCGGCGAAGAGGTAGGTGAACGGGCCATACCGCAGCACGCCGGCCGTGCTCATGGCGTTCTCGTCCGCGGCCATGCCCGGGACCTCGGCGGTGAGGTCGATCTCGTCGTCCCCGACCACCAGCACCCCACCGTGCAGGAACACCGTCAGCGTGGCGCCGCCGATCTCCCAGGTGCCGAGGGCGTCGATGCGCTCGGCTGCGCCCAGCACGTCGGCGAGATCGTCGAGCCCCCCGGCGTGGTCCTGGTCGCTGTGGGTGACCAGCAGGTAGTCCACCGGCCCGGCGAGCTCATCGCGGATCCATCCGTCATGGCTGTCGTTGCCCACGTCGATGAGCAGGGTGGTGCCGTCCGGAAAGGTCACGAGGGTGGACTCGCCCGGGACGGGCCCGCGCAGGCCGAGCTGGCGGATCTCCATGGCACCCACGGCCGCCGGGCAGGGCTCCCGGCAGCCGGTGCAGAGCACCAGGACCGTCAGGCGGAACATGCCATTCCGTCAGCCTCCGAGCGGCGCCTGGGAGGGGTCGGCCACGCGGCCCGCGCGTAGGCGTTGGCCCCCTCCACCACGGGGCGCCTTACGCCAGCTCCCGAGGTGACCACGCGCGGATCCCGGATGTCCGCCGACGGATGGCAGCCGAGGGCGGTGATGAGCAGGAGGGCGAGGGGGGCGAGGGACAGGGGGGACCTCCGGGTGGGGACGCCAGGATCACGGCAACAACCATGCCTATCTGGATAAATGGACGATATCATCCACCGCCGGATCGCAGGAAGGTCGGGAGCACGGCACCCGGATCAGGCCCTCACCTGCCGGGAGCGATACGCTGCCCGCCCATGGAGCCACCGGTGAAGGTTCTCGCTCTCCCTTCAGCAATCCCTGCCCTGGTGGTGTCCGCGGCCAGCGCGGCCCGCCTCACGGAGGAGGACATCCAAGCCATGGAGCGGGACTACGCCCCGCGGGTGGAGGCCGCGACAGGGCGCGCCTTCGCCTCGCTGCCCGCCGTCGGCATCGCCAGCCGCCGGGAGCTCAAGCTCAGCTACGCCCAGTGGATCCGGCGCTACGCTGAGGATGCACCGGAGGATGCCCGCGCGATGACCGCGGCATCCGACGCTCGGGTGGATGCCGCGATCGTGCTGTACTCCTACCGCGACCGGACCCTCTACCTGCTCTCGGACGGGGTGGAGCCCCTTCTGGATTCCTGGGGTTTTCCGCCCGAAGCGCTGGAGCCCGTGGTCCGCTGCCTGGTGGTGCACGAGCTGACCTACGCCCTGCAACACCAGCAGACGAACCTGACCTGGTCGCTCGACACCACGGATCTCCCCGAGGCCAGGCAGATGTCTGATGGGCAGGCCGGGCTCGTGCAGCACCAGGTGGCTGCCGATCTCGGGCTGGCTGTGGTCGAGGCCTGGCTGGAGATGTCCCAGGGGCTGGCGCTGCCCGCCAGCCTCCCGGAGCAGCCAGGTCTGCCAGGTGGGGCCGGCCAGGCGCGGCTCCTGCTGGCCGAGGCCGAGGCCGAGGGGGGGGCGGAGGCCGTCTGGGCGCTCCTCAGCACCGAGGCCATCCGATCAGGCGAGGTGTGCGCCCGCGCGGAGGCCGTGCTCCCCGATGGATGGAGGGAGGACGGGCCCTTGCGGGAGGCCGGCGTAGCTACCCTGGGGCTACCGGAGGAGGCCCTCCGCATCGGTCCCAGCTCCACCGCGATGCTGCGGATGCCTTCGCCCGACTGGGTGGAGCTCCGGGAGGTCCCTGTCCCCCTTGCTGGGTGGGACATCCTCGCTGGCGTCACCCCCGACGCGCCACGGGGCCTGTTCCTGGCGATCTGGAGGCTCGGTATCCCCGGGGATCCGGCGCGCCTGTTGAACGCACGAATGGCCCAGATCGAGGAGACGCTGGCCACTTCCGGCTCCTTCCGGAGCTACGCAGGCGAGACCGACGCGCGGGAGCACTACATGCGAGCGCTGGGGAACCTGGAGCGGGAGGGGTTGGTGGACGCCTGGTCGTGGACCGCAGGCCAGGGACCGGCCAGCGTCCATGAGGTCTGGCTCGCGTCCGAGACAACGGCGGTGGTGGCCAGCGCGAGCGGAGACGCGGTCGCCGACCCGGAGAACCTGGTGCACGCCGCCGAGGGCGTGCTCGGGGCCTACCGGGCGTTGGAGGGCGACTCCGGCCCCGACGCCTCCGAGGCGTTCGCCGCCCTGGAGGCGCCCACGCCCGCCGGCCCGATCCGGAAGGTGCACCCGCACTGGACATGGCACGTCGACCAGATCGTGGCCCTGACCGATGCAGACGATCCGGCCGGCGCGCTGGCCGAGGCGGAGCGGGGGCTGGCAGGAGAGCCCGGACCGGGGAGCCTGCCGCTGATGCAACTGGCCTTCCTCTCGGCGCTGGGCGCGAAGGACTTCGCCGCCGCCGCACGCACGTACGCGCGCGCCGACGCTGCCGGCTACATGACCAACGACCTGGTGGACACCTACGCCCTGGTCCTCGAGCGCGACGGCTACCTGGACGAGGCCTGGCTCCTGCGCGCCCGGCTCTGCGCCCAGGCGCCGGACTGGGAGGGCTGCCCCCGACCGCCGCTCAGCGAGTGAGCTTCCGATACTTGATCCGGTGGGGCTGATCCGCATCGGCGCCGAGGCGCTTCTTGCGGTCGCGCTCGTAGTCCTGGTAGTTGCCCTCGAACCAGACCACGCGGGAGTCACCCTCGAACGCCAGGATGTGGGTGGCGATGCGGTCGAGGAACCAGCGGTCGTGGCTGATGATGAGGGCGCAGCCGGGGAAGTCCTCGATGGCCTCCTCCAGGTTGCGCAGGGTCTCCACGTCCAGATCGTTGGTGGGCTCGTCCAGCAACAAGAGGTTGCAGCCGCGGCGCAGCAGCTTGGCCAGGTGCACCCGGTTGCGCTCGCCGCCCGAGAGGCTGCCCAGCTCCTGCTGCTGATCGGCGCCGGCGAAGTTGAAGGCGGCCACGTACGCGCGGGAGTTCACGGTGCGCCCGCCGATCTCCAGCTCCTGCCGGCCCTCGCTGATCTCCTGCCAGACGGTGTTCGCGTCGTTGAGCGTGTCGCGGGCCTGGTCCACGTAGCCGAGGTCCACGGTGTCGCTGATGGTCAGCGTGCCGGCGTCGGGGCGCTCCTCGCCCACCAGCATGCGGAACAGCGTGGTCTTGCCGGCGCCGTTGGGGCCGATGACGCCCACGATGCCGCCGGCGGGCAGCTCGAAGGAGAGGTCGTCGAACAGCAGCTTGTCGCCGTAGGCCTTGCGCAGGCCCTCGGCCTTGACGACCTGGGTACCGAGCCGGCGGGACAGGGGGATGGCGATGCGGGCGCCGGTGGCGCGGCGCTTGTCGGCCTCGGCGGCCACCAGGGCGTCATACGCGGTGTACCGGGCGCGGGACTTGGCCTGCCGGGCGCGCGGGGAGGATCGCACCCAGGCCAGCTCCTGGGCGATGGCCTGCTGGCGACGGCTCTCGGCCTTCTGCTCCTGGCGCAGGCGCTCCTCCTTCTGCTCCAGCCAACCGGAGTAGTTGCCCTGGTAGGGGTAGGCCTTGCCGTGGTCCAGCTCGAGCACCCAGTGGGCCACGTTCTCCATGAAGTAGCGGTCGTGGGTCACGCAGATGACACAGCCCGGGTACTGCCCGAGGTGGCGCTCCAGCCAGGCCACGCTCTCGGCGTCGAGGTGGTTGGTGGGCTCGTCCAGCAGCAACAGATCGGGCCGCTCCAGCAGCAGGCGACAGAGGGCCACGCGGCGGCGCTCGCCGCCGGAGAGGTGGGCCACGGGAAGATCGCCGGCGGGCACGCGCAGGGCGTCCATGGCCACATCGACCATGGACTCCAGCTCCCAGGCGTTGGCCGCGTCGATGCGGTCCTGCACGGCGCCCTGCTGCTCCAGCAGGGCGTTCATCTCGTCGTCGCTCAGGGGCTCGGCGAAGCGCATGGAGAGCGCCTCGTACTCCTCCAGCAGGGCGCGCAGGCCCTTCAGGCCCAGCTCGATGTTGCCGCGGACGTCCAGCGATGGATCGAGCGCGGGCTCCTGGGGAAGCATGCCCACGGTGGCGCCGGCCCTGATCAGGGCCTTGCCGCCATAGGCCTCGTCGAGCCCGGCCATGATGCGCAGCACGGTGGACTTGCCGGCGCCGTTGTGGCCGATGACGCCGATCTTGGCGTCGGTGTAGAAGGAGAGCCAGGTGGGGTGCAGGATGCGGCGCCCGGTGGGCAGCACCTTCTCGACGCCCATCATCTGGTAGATGAATTCCTCGGCCATGGGGACCTCGCGCTCAAGGGGGGCCGGGCTCGTATCCCGGCCGGGGTGGGCGCGGTCGCCGGGATCGGGTACGCCCAGCGGGTCTGGGAGGGTGGTCACCAGCGCGGCGACCCGCGGGAACAGGCGGTGGGCCCGGGGTGCCCTCCAGGGTGTGCCGTGGGTGGCAGCGCGCAGAGCCTTCCGCGGCCTGACAGGCCGAAGCCCGTGAGCTGCCTCACCCATCAGGACCCGGCGCGTGCCCAGAAAATGGAACATGATGTGTCACGCTCGGCGGCTCCAGCGCCCATCCTGGGTGGACAGCAACCCCCACAGGAGATCCCATGTCCCATCTCGTCCGAGTCTTCCTGGTCGCGGCCGCCCTGGCGGTGGGCGGCCTGGCCGGCGGGTTCGCCCTCGCCGACGGCCCCACCTGCGACTGCAAGCCCTGCACCTGCGGACAGACCTGCGCCTGCCCGGGCTGCAAGCACTGACGTGACCCTGCCTCCGGCGGATCTGGACGCCCTGATGGAGCGCCTCGCCGAGGGCGAGCGCGCGGCCCTGACCCCGCTGTACCGGGGGCTGTGGCCGCGCTGCCTGGCCCTGGCGACCCGGCTGCTCGAGGATCCGATCCGCGCGGAGGACGCGGCCCAGCAGGCCTTGCTCACCTTGTTCGAGCAGGCCTCCCGCTTCGACGGCGCCCGGGGCAGGGTGCTGGCCTGGGCGCTGACCCTGGTGGCCTGGGAGTGCCGGACCACCCGGCGCAAGGACGCTCGCAGGCAGGAGGAGGGCGATCCTTTGGCGCTGTCCGCGGTCCCCTCGTTCGAGGGCGATCCGGAGGACGCGGCCATCCGGGCCGCGCTGCTCTCCTGCGCGCAGCAGGCCCTGGCCACCCTCTCGCCCCAGGATCGCGAGACCCTCTCGCTGGCCTTCGGCGAGGTCCCGCCATCACAGCGGGCCGTGCCCGCGGCCACCTTCCGCAAGCGGCGGCAGCGGGCGCTGGGCCGCCTGCAGGCCGCCTGGAGGTCCCTCCATGACGGATGAAGCACGCATCGCGCGGCTGCGGACGGCCTACGAGCGGGGCCGGCTCCGCGACGCCGCGCCCGAGGCGCTGCTCGCCCTGCCGGTAGGCGCCACCCTCCTGACCCTGGGGGCGCCGCCCCCGCATGCCGCGGTCATCACACTCCTGCTGGCTGCGGCCCTGCTGGGGGGCGGCCTGGCGCGTCGGTCCATCCTGCTGGGAGCGCGCGTGGGGCTGCTGGGTGTGGTCGGACCGGCCCTGAGCGCCGCGCTGATGGGCACGAGCTGCGCCTCCTTCCTGGGGCTGAGCTGCGCCCAGATGTGCTTCTCCCTGTCGATCCTGGTGGGCATCGGGCTGGGCGCCTGGGGGGGCCTCGAGGCCGCCCAACGCGGGCGGTGGACCATGCTCATCGGCCTGCTGGTCACCGCCGGCATCGCGGGCAGCGGCGGCTGCCTGGCCACCGGGCTGGGCCACGCCTTCGGCCTGCTCCTCGCCCTGGGGGCCGCCCTGGCGCCGAGCTACGCCGTGGGTCGCTGGGCGCGCCAGGTCCACGCCTCCTGACGGTGACCCCCGGCGTCCACGACGCGCATCACGCGCCCAGCCGCACCTCCACGATGGGCAGCTCCCAGCGCTCGGCGCGCAGCTTGCCGGCGAACTCGGGCTGCACCTGGGCCGCCTCGCGGCGCACCACGGCGATGACCTGGGCGGCCTGCACGCGCTCGAGGCGCGGAAGCCACCGCGCTGCGGCCTGCTGCGCCAGGCGGGCCACCGGGCGTCCGCCCCGGTCGAGCAGGGCGATCCCCTCCCCCTCCGGCGCGAGGGTCAGGGCGTCGCCCACCTCGAGGGCGGCCAGACCGGCGTGGACCGGGTGCCCCGGAGCATGGCGCCCGGCCCAGTCGAGGAAGAGGTCGCCCAAGCCGAGGATCTCGTAGGCGGAGGGCTCCTCCACCGCAGGCACCGGGGGGGCCGCGCGGGGGAGCAGCTCGGGGTCGTCCACCTCGTCCAGCAGGCTGCCGCGGGTGGGTCCCCGGGCGCAGAGGCAGAGGGTCTGGCGGGCGCGGGTCATGCCTACGTACAGTAGGCGCCGCTCGGCGTCGCGCTCCTCGGGGGCGGGGGGGCGGCCGCAGTCCAGCAGGAAGACGTGGGGGTACTCGAGCCCCTTGGCGGCGTGCAGGGTGGCCAGCAGCACGCCGTGGCCGAAGTGCTGGCGGTGGCCGTGCTCGGCCAGGACCTCCCAGAGGTCGCGGCGCAGATCCGCGGCGGTGCGCGGTGAATCCCCCAGCTCCTCGGCCCAGGCGGCCACCTGGTGGCGGCACAGCTCCCACCAGGGGTTGGGGCTCGTCTCGTGGGCGTGCCCGTCGGCCAGGCGTTCCACGAGCGCAGCCACCGCGGCTACGGTGAGGGGCTTCGGGCCCTCCTCCGCCAGGGCCTCCAGCAGCAGGGCCGGCTCGCGCACGCGGTGCAGGGCCACGCCACCGGAGACCTCCCAGCGGCAGGGTACGCCCTCGCGCTCCAGCAGGGCGCGCAGGGGCCCGAGATCGCGGCGGGTGCGGGCGAAGACCGCCATGCCGTCCCAGCCCGCGCCAGGCTCGAGGGCGCGCAGGCGCTGCATCTCCGCCAGCACGAAGGCGGCTTCGGCGGCGGCGGAGGGGGCCAGGACCCGCTGCACCCGGCCACGGGCCAGCGGATCGCGGCGCTCGAATCGCCCGCCAGGCGGATCGCGGCGACGGGCGGGATCGACCCGCAGGGTCTGCTCGCGCTTCATGCGCTCGGGCGCGTGGGCGATGAGCGCCTGGGAGGCCTGGATGATGCGGGCGGTGGCCCGGTAGTTGCTGACCAGGTAGCGGACGCGGGCGCTGTAGTCGGCCTCGAACTTGCGGATGTAGGCGGTGGAGGCGCCGCGGAAGGCGTAGATGTTCTGGTCGTCGTCGCCCACCGCGAAGAGGGACAGGGGCAGCTCCTGCCCAGAGGCGCCGGCGCCGCGGCCGGCGATGGCCGCGATCAGGCGGTACTGGCGCGCGTCCATGTCCTGGTACTCGTCCACCAGGATGTGGCGGTAGCCCGCCAGCAGGCGCTCGCGCAGCTCGTCGGGCTCCAGCCCGCAGACGCCGCGCTTGCCCTCCAGCAGATCGGCGGCCTCGTCCAGGATGGCGTCGAAGAGGGCCTCGTCGGCCTCCGGGGACCGCCGCGCGTCCGCCAGGGAGCGCCCGGTGATGCGCAGGGCCAGGCCGTGCAGCGTGCTGACGGTCACGCCGCGGGCGTCGTCCTCCAACAGGTCCCGCAGGCGGCGGCGCAGCTCGTGGGCGGTGGAGCGGTTGTAGCAGAGCACCAGGGTGGAGGAGGCAGGCGCGCGCCGGACCCGCACCAGCCAGGCGCAGCGGTGCACCAGCGTGCGGGTCTTGCCCGCGCCGGGGCCGGCCAGGACCAGCAGGTTGGCGCCGGCCTTCTCCGTGACCACCTGCTGCTGGTCGCGGTCGCGCAGCTCCTCGACGATGCGCTGCCAGGATCGCTGGGAGGTGGCCCGGCCGAGCATCTCGGCGTCATCGGGGAACCAGGCCCGCAGGAAGGCCTGCCGGTCGCGGTCGAACCACTCCTGGGCGTAGCGCATGGCGCGCCGCATGTTCTCGGCCCCGATGCGGGCGTAGGCGCCCATCACGTGGATCTGGATCACGCGCTGCTCGTAGTGCCGGCGCAGATCCTCGTAATCGCGCCGGGTGTAGCGCCGGCCGTGGGCACCGGGCTCCAGGGCCAGGGTCATGGCCTTGCGGAAGACGGCCAGGCCGTTCTGCAGGGTGATGACCTTGAAGTCGTGCAGGTACAGGAGGGCGCGCTGGACCGCGGCCTCCAGGTCCCGCAGCCGGGCGGCCACGACCCAGTTCAGCCGGAAGACATCGAGGAGCTCGTCCATGCCGAACTCCACCAGGGCCTCGGACGACGGAGGGGCGCTCGGGGGCAGGCGGCCCGTGAGGAAGGTGAGGATGGTCTCGGCCACCTGGTGACGGCGCGCCGCGGCCTCCTTCAGGGCCTCCCAACTGCGCCGCTGGCGGACCCGGAGGCGCCCGCGGGAGGCGTCGGACAGCTCCAGGCTGCCGCCGTCCGCGGGGTTCTCCGGGTCGCGGTCGTCGCGCAGGGCCCCGAGCACCTGCTTCACGGTCTCGGGGCTGCTGGCAGAGCCTTCGTCCAGCAGGTGCTGGTTCAGGGCGTGGAGGTTGGCCTCGCCCCAGCCGCCCTCCTCGGCGAAGGAGTCCTCCGTCTGCATCCGCGCGATCAGGGATTCCTCCAGGGCGATGGCCGCCGTCAGGCGCGCGCTGGAGGGGTCCGCCACCTTGTGGCGCAGGAAGGCGCTCACGCGCAGCCCGTCGCTCACGAGCCCGCACTGGCTCATCTGGCGCAGGGTGCGCAGCACGCGCAGGCCCGCCTCCAGGGGGCTGTGGGTCCCACGCTCCCCCGCGCCCGCGAGGGCGGCGAGATCGTCGGCGTCGAGACCGGCGTCTGCCGGGGCGTTCATGAGCTGGCCCAGGAACACGAGCCAACGGCGCCGGGCCTCGGGCGTGAGGTCGGCCGGCATCCGGGCCTCGGCCTCGGCCAGGCTGGCCACCTTGGGCCGGCCCTGGAACAGGTGGGTGACGTTCTGGTCGCGCAGCAGAAACCCCCGCCGCTCCAGCCAGTAGACCGCCGTGGCCACCTTGGTGGGGCCCATGCTGTCGTCTGGATCGAGGCTGGCCGCGGTCTCCTCCATGCGCAGCAGCTCGCCGGCGGTCAGCACCACCGGCCCCTCGCCGCGGCGCGCCCGGCGGACGGCGCGCAGCACCGAGGCGATCTCGTCGCGGCTCAGGCGGCCCCGGGCCCACAGGGAGAATTGGGTCTCGAGATCGCGGTCGCAGGCCAGCAGGACACAGTGGGCATCGGCGCGGTCCCGCCCGGCGCGGCCGGCCTGCTGCAGGTAGCTCTCCAGGGAGCCCGGGGTCTCGGCATGGATCACCAGCCGCACGTCGGGCTTGTCGATACCCATGCCGAAGGCGCTGGTGGCGCAGATGACCCGGATCCCGCCGCCGAGGAAGCGGTCCTGGATGTCGCGCTTGGCGTTGGGGTCGAGCCCCGCGTGGAAGGGCGCGGCGGACCAGCCCGCGGCGGCCAGGGCGGCGGCCTGCTCCACGCTCTTGCGGCGGGTGGCGTTGAACACGATGGCCACGCCGGGCTTGCCGGCGAGGTGCTCCTCCAGGATCTCCAGGATGCGCCCGAGCTTCTCGTGCTCGGTGACCGCCTCCACTGAGAAGTGCAGGTTGGGGCGCTCGATGCCCGCCACCAGCGGGCGCAGCTCCTGCCCGAGCTCCACCTGGAACAGGGCGCGGATCTCCTCGGTGACGGCCCGCTGGGAGGTGGCGGTGAAGCAGGCCACGGGCGGCACCGGCAGCCCCTGCTCCTCGGCCAGCTCACGGATGAAGCGCGGCGCGTAGAGGTAGTCGGTGCGGAAGTCGTGCCCCCAGGCCGAGAGGCAGTGGGCCTCGTCGAACACCCAGGCCCCGATCTGGCGCTGGAGCAGGGCCCGGCGCACCGAGCGGTTGCGGAGCTGCTCGGGCGAGACGTACAGCAGGCCGCAGGTACCGTCGGCCACCTGCGCCAGGGCCCGGGTGCGCTCCGGGGCGGTCACCATGCCGTGCAGGGCCGCCACCTCCCCGCCGCCGGAGGTGGCCGCCAGGCCGTCCACCTGGTCCTTCATGAGGGACTGCAGCGGCGAGATGACCACGGTGAGCAGCCCGAGGCGCTGGTGCCGGGCCCGGGCCGGGACCTGGAAGCAGAGGGATTTGCCGCCGCCGGTGGGCAGCACGGCGAAGAGCGGCTCGGCGGACAGCCCCGCCAGCACGATGGCGCGCTGCAGGCTGCCGCCGGTGTCGGGATCTCTCGGCTCGGGGCGGAAGCTGGTGTGCGGTGTGAAGCGGGCCAGCAGGGTCTCGGGGTGCTGCCATCGGGGGCACCAGGGGCAGTCGTCGCGGCCGCAGGGGCGCTCACGCAGATCCTGGAGCAGGGCGGCCACGGCGGGGTGGCGGCGGCGCACCCAGGTGGGCAGCACCGAGCCCGGGTCGGCCTGCAGCAGCCAGGAGGCGGCGTACGCCAGGGGCACGGCCAGGCCGGGGGCGATCTCGCGGCGCAGCCGCGCCAGGGCCTCGGCGCAGGCGGTGGGGGTCAGGGCCCGGAACAGGTCGTCGTAGACGTCCCACGGCGGGTCCGGGGGCACGCCGAGCTGCTCGAGGAGGCGCGCGAAGCCACCGGCCCAGGGCTGGTCCTCGGAGAGCGCGTCGAGGGCGTGGAGCCAGCAGCGCGGCAGGGGGTGGGCGGTGCCCAGGGCGGCGATGGCGGCCTTCTCGTCCTCGAAGAGCCTGGCGCAGAGGCGGCCGTCGGCCACCGGATCGTTGGCCGCGTCCTTCACCAGCCGGTGCTCCTTCACCAGGGCGTGGTAGGGCCGCCGGGGGAAGCAGAGGGGGGAGAGCACCAGGGTGTCCACCGCCGGGACGGTGAGCAGGGCGAGGCCGGGGGCGGCACGGGCCAGGTGGGGGAGGTCGTGCTCCAGGACGTTGTGGCCCACGATGAGATCGGCGCCCGCGGCGAAGCGGTCCAGGCGCTCCCAGTCCACAGCCCGCGGCCGGGTCAGGCGGAGGGTGGCCTCGCCCCGGACCGCGCCCACCTCCATGACTCGCCCATCGCGGGTGACCTCGAGGTCCAGGAAGAGGCTGTCCAGGAAGAGGGCGGGGGCGGGCATCCCCCCGAAAGTAATCGGTCCGGCGCCGCCAGGGCCCTAGCCTCGCCCCTCCCTCCGCTCCTCCCAGGAGGGCTCGCGCACCGACATCAGCATGGCGCGCCAGGCGCTCTCGTCGAGGCCGAGCTGCTGCTTGAAGTCGCGCATGGCGTCCTCGGCCGGGGTGCGACGGCGCGGCTCGCTGGGCGGGGTGGGCTGGCGGTGGGCGCTGGGGTCTTGACGCTGTTCCATGACAGCTCCCTGGGGAGGGCGCACGCGCGCGGGCGACGAACCGACATTAGCACGGGATATCCACCCTGCAAATGACGAAATGGTGACACTCGCCTGGCGTTGTTGGGGGAATTGCGGTCTCTGTCGGTTCCGGAGGGGGGTACCGCGTCCCAACGACGTTCAAAGCCTATAAATTCCATCCGAAGCTGGATATCGAGATTTTACAGATCGGGACGGGGCGACCTCGGGGGCGGGGGCGCGCGGACAGGGCGAGACCTCCTCGGGTGGGCCAGCCAAGCCCGCGTCCGGGACCTGGGGCCCGCCGGGCCCGGTGCTATACTCCCCCCGATGAGGAGGTCGCATGCCGGGACCCAACGCGAAGAAGACGACAGAATCCCTCGCCGCGCAGGCCGCGCGTTTCCTGACCGACCCCCGCCTGAAGGAGCCGCTCGAGCGGCTCGCGCCGCTGGCGAACGACATCAAGTCCGGCCGGCGGAATGTGTCCAACCTCCGGGTCGGAGAGCACTCCTACGTGGATCTCGTGGTGGAGGGCGGCGGCGTGCTGGGGATCGCGCTGGTGGGCTACACCTGGGCGCTGGAGCAGGCCGGGCTGCGCTTTCGCCACATCGGGGGCGCCTCCGCCGGGGCCATCGTGGCCCTGCTGCTGGCCGCGCTGGGCTCCAAGGACGAGGAGAAGTCCCTGCGGATCGTGGCGGAGCTGGCCAGCTTCGACCTGGCCACGCTGGAGGACGGGGATCTCCCTGGGCGCATGTTCAAGTTCGTGCGGCGGGCGGGCCCGCTCACGCGGTTGGCGGCCCTCATGGTCCTGGCCGCCATGATCTTCGGCCCCATCGTGCTCGGGTGTCTGTTCGGCTGGCCCATGGGTGGCCTGCTGCTCCTGCTCTGGTTCGCCGACCTGACATTCCTGGGCGGGCTCGTATGGTGGGTGCTGCGCCGCCGCGGGGTGAATTCGGGTACCGCTTTCACGGCCTGGATGACCGACGTGCTGTACCGGCACGGAGTCCAGACCACCGGGCAGCTCGAGGATTTGCTCGGCACGCCCCCTCCCGACGTGCCCGATCCCGAAGGCGAGCGCTGGAAGGCGGAGCTCAAGCTCATCACGGCGGAGCTGTGCGCCGAGAGCAAGGTGGTGCTTCCCAAGGACAGCGGCCGGTATTGGGCCGATCCGAGGAAGGTGGACCCGGCCCAGCTCCTCCGGGCCTCCATGTCCATCCCCTTCTTCTTCCAGCCCGCGACCGTGGACGAGCCCTCCGCGGGGGGCGCGGCGAAGGACGACGAGGCGGGGCGCGTGCGCCATCCGGTCTTCGTGGACGGTGGGCTCGTGTCCAACTTTCCCATCTCCGAGTTTCACCGCGACGACGGCGTCCCCCCCGCGGCACCCACCCTCGGCGTGCGGCTGGTCAGCTACGACGAGCGTCGGCGCGAGGCCCACCCCCAGCCGCCCAAGAACGTGGTCCGCTTCATCGCGGCCCTCTTCAACACCGCGCGCTTCGCGCTCGATCGGAGCTTCATCGCAAAGAATCCTGAGTACGCCCAGCTCGTGCAGGCCGTGGACACCGGCACCCACGACTGGCTGGCCTTCGATCTGTCCGTGGACGACCAGGTGGACCTCTTCTGTCGGGGCGTGACCGCCGCGGTCGACTTCCTCGATGACTTCGATTGGCAGGAATACCTCGAGGTGCGCAAGGCGTTCGACGTGCAGCGGGCCAGGCTCAAGGGCCGGCAGTTCAGGAAGGGACGCCCCAGGCCCTGGCAGGCAGAGGAGTAGCCACGGCGTGCGGCGCGCCCACCCCTGGTGGCAGCGACCCGAAGCGCGCGCCCCGGCGCCCCGCGCTGGCGGTCATGCTACGTTCCGCCCGCTCCTGGCCGCCTGGAGGCGCCATGCTCGCGCGCAGCCTGCTCCCCCTCTGCCTCGCTGGGTTCACGCTGGCCCTCGCCGCCGCGCCCGCCCGCGCCGGCTGCACCAAGGACACCGACTGCAAGGGCGCGCGCATCTGCAACCCCGAGGGCCGCTGTGTGGATCCCACCCCCTGCCCGCCCTGCCCCTGCGTCGAGACGCACGCGCCCCCGCCCGCGCCACCACCGGCACCGGTCCCGGCGCCCGCCGTGCCCCCAGGCCCGGACGCCCTGGTCATCACCATGAGCGGCGATGCCCCCGTGACCGGCATCGAGGTGGTCTGTCCGGGCGGCTTCCGCCAGCGGGTCTCCTTCGAGGAGCGCGTGGCCACCGTGGCGGGCGTGCCGGCCGAGGCCTGCTCGATCAACTTCAAGGGCCCCACCAGCGCGCGCTATCAGCCCGTGCGGGGTGGCCAGTCCCTCACCTGCCACCTGCAGGGCACCACCGCGGTCTGCGAGTGAGCCATGAACGCCTTCTCCACCATCATCCTCCTCGCCGCCGCCGCCCTCGCAGGGCCCGACACCGCCGCCCTGCTGGAGGAAGGCAAGGCCCAGCTCATCGCCCGCGACGGCCCGGCCGCCGAGCGGGTGTTCCAACAGTGCGTGCAGGCCGACCCGGCCGCGGCCGACTGCTGGTGGGAGAAGGGCTGGGCCCACTGGATCCAGCGCGAGTGGGGCGACGCCATCGTCGCCTGGGAGAAGGTACGCACGCTGAACCCGGGCCACCCCGACGTGCGCGACGCCCTCTCGAAAGCCAAGGACAACCAGGCCATGGCCGAGCTGGCCGCCCAGGGGGCCGCGGCCGCCCCCGCCAGCTTCGCCTCCAGCGCCCCGGCCGGCGCCACGCTGCGGCTGCGGGCCGTGGGCGACATCATGCTGGGCACCGACTTCCCCGCCGGCAACCTGCCTCCAGACGACGGCGCCACCTCGCTGGCGGCCGTCACCGGCCTGCTGCGGGACGCCGATCTCACCTTCGCCAACCTGGAAGGCCCCGTCTGCGACGGCGGCACCACCAACAAGTGCGACCCCTCCAAGCCCGAGGGCTCCTGCTACGCCTTCCGCTGCCCCGCGCGCTACGGGCGCTACCTGAAGGAGGCCGGCATCGACGTGGTCTCCACCGCCAACAACCACAGCGGCGACTTCGGCGACTTCTGCCGGCAGCAGACCGAACAGAACCTGGACGCCCTGGGGATCGCGCACTCGGGGCGCCCCGGCGACGTGGCAGAGCTGCAGGTCAACGGCCTGAAGATCGCGCTCATCGGCTTCCACGCCTCGGCCGCCACCCACGACGTGCGCGACATCCCCACCGCCCGCGCGCTGGTGCGCGGCCTGGCCGCCAGCCACGATCTGGTGATCGTCAGCTTCCACGGCGGGGCCGAGGGCGCCAAGGCCCTGCACGTGCCCCACGGGTCCGAGACCTACTTCGGCGAGGATCGCGGCGACCTGCGCGCCTTCACCCACGCGGTGGTGGACGAGGGCGCCGATCTCGTGATCGGCCATGGGCCCCACCTGCTGCGGGGCATGGAGGTCTACCGGGGCCACCTCATCGCCTACTCGCTGGGCAACTTCGCCACCTACGGGCGCTTCAACGTCTCGGGGAACATGGGGATCGGCGCCGTGCTGGAGGTCCAGCTCGACCGCGAGGGCCGCTTCCTCGGCGGGCGCATCCTGGCCACCCGCCAGGAGGGCGAGGGCATCGCCGTGCCCGACGAGTCGGGACGCGCGCTGGATCTGGTGCGCCAGCTCTCCAGCGAGGACTTCCCCGCCTCGGCGGTGCAGGTGGCCCGCGACGGCACGCTGGCCGCCCCGTCCCGCTGAGGCGCGCGTGGGTCTCCGCCGCCACGTGCCCCTGGCGCCCTACACCACCTTCGGCGTGGGCGGGCCCGCCGCGGAGCTGCTGGAGGTGTACGACGACACCACCTTCGTGGAGGCGCTGCGCGCGGCCGACGCCCGCGGCCAGCCCGTGCTCATCCTCGGCGGCGGGGCCAACGTGCTGGTGGCCGACGCCGGCTTCGACGGCCTGGTGCTGGTGGTGCGCACCGCCGGCCGGCGCCTTCAGGGTGAGGTGCTGGAGGTCGCCGCGGGTGAGGACTGGGACCCGCTGGTGGCCTGGACCGTGGCGCAGGGCCTGGCGGGGATCGAGTGCCTCTCCGGGATCCCGGGGCGCGCGGGCGCCGCGCCCATCCAGAACATCGGGGCCTACGGCCAGGAGGTGGCTGAGACGGTGCTGGCCGTGCGGGCCTGGGACCGCTGGGAGCACGAGCTGGCGGATCTCACCCCCGCGGACTGCGCCTTCGGCTACCGCAGCAGCCACTTCAAGGCCGTCCCCGAGCGTTTCGCCGTGCTCTCCCTGCGCCTGGGCCTGCGCCTTGGTCTGCCCGCGCCCCCGCGCTACGGCGAGCTGTCCCGCGCCCTGGAGGCGCTGGCGGAGCCCGGCCTGGCCGACGTGCGCGCGGCCGTGCTGGCCCTGCGCCGGGGCAAGGGCATGGTCTACGATCCCGCCGATCCCCTCACCCACGGGGCGGGCTCGTTCTTCGTCAACCCCACGGTGACCATGGTCACGGGCCGGCGCCTGATGGCCGCCCACCCGGACCTGCCCGCCTTCGACCAGCCTGATGGGCGCGTCAAGCTCGCGGCCGCCTGGCTCATCGAGCACGCCGGCTTCCCGCGCGGCAGCCGCCTGGGACGGGCCGGGCTCTCCCCGCGCCACGCCCTGGCCCTGCTGAACACGGGCGGCGCCACGGCCGCGGAGGTGCGCGCCCTGGCCGCGGCGATCCAGGCCGCGGTGCAGGCCGCCTTCGGGGTCAGGCTCGAACCCGAGCCGCGCTTCGTGGGGTTCTGAGCGGCCATGCCCTGGTACGCCGATCTCCACGTCCACTCGCGGCACTCCCGCGCCACCTCCAGGCAGGGCGACGTGCGGCACATGGCGCTGTGGGCCCGCTACAAGGGCCTCGGCCTGGTGGGCACGGGCGACTTCACCCACCCCGGCTGGCGCGAGGAGCTGAAGCGCGATCTCGTGCCCGCCGAGCCCGGCCTCTACCAGCCCACCCCCGCGGTGCAGGCCTGGGTGGACGCCGAGCTGCCATCCACCTGCCGCGGGCCCATCCGCTTCGTGCTGCAGGCCGAGATCTCCACCATCTACAAGGCCGACGAGACGACCCGCAAGGTCCACCACGTGGTCTTCGCGCCGAGCCTGGAGGCCGCGGATCGCCTGAGCGAGCGCCTCGGGAGCATCGGCAACATCACCTCCGACGGCCGCCCCATCCTGGGGCTGGACTCCCGCGACCTGCTGGAGCTGGTGCTGGAGAGCGATCCCCTCTCCTTCCTGGTGCCCGCCCACATCTGGACCCCCTGGTTCGCCGCCCTGGGCTCGCGCTCGGGCTTCGACAGCATCGACGCCTGCTACCGCGATCTGGCCCCCGCGATCTTCGCGGTGGAGACGGGCCTCTCGTCGAGCCCCGCCATGAACTGGCGCGTGGCCTCCCTCGATCGCTTCCGGCTCATCTCCTGCTCGGATGCCCACTCACCAGGCAAGCTGGCGCGCAACGCGACCATGCTCGAGGCCTCCCTGGACTACCCCGGCCTGCGCCGCGCCCTGGCCTCGGGCGAGGGATACCACGGCACCGTGGAATTCTGGCCCGAGGAGGGCAAGTACCACCTGGACGGGCACCGGGCCTGCGGGGTCTGCCTGGAGCCCGCCCAGACCCGCGCGCTCGAAGGCCTGTGCCCGGTCTGCGGCAAGCCCCTGACCGTGGGCGTGCTGCACCGGGTGGAGGTCCTGGCGGATCGCCCCGCGGGCAGCTCCATCCGCCCGGCCACCGCTGGCGCCGTGCGCACCTTCATCCCCCTGCCCGAAATCCTGGCCGAGACCATGGGGGTGGGTGCCCAGAGCCAGCGGGTGCAGCGCACCTGGCTGGAGCTGCTGGCGCGCCTCGGGCCCGAGCTGGAGATCCTGGGCGAGCGCCCGCTGGCCGAGATCGGGCGGCAAGGTGGCTCGCTGCTGGCCGAGGCCGTCGAGCGCATGCGGGCGGGCGAGGTCATCCGCCAGGGCGGCTACGACGGCGAGTACGGCCGGGTGCGCCTGTTCGACGACCACGAGCTGCAGCAGCTCCTGCGCGGCGGGCTCCTGTTCACCCCGCCTGCGCGCCCACCGGAGGAGGAAGCCCCGAAGCCCGCGCCCCACGCGCGGCCCAAGCCCGCCTCCCCCCTGCGCCCCCCCGAGCGCACCGCGGCCCCCGACGGTGGCCTGCTGGCCGCGCTGGACCCGGACCAGCGCGCCGTGGCCGAGGTGGTCCAGGGCCCGCTCCTGGTGGTGGCCGGTCCGGGCGCCGGCAAGACCCGCACCCTGACCCACCGCGTGGCCCACCTCGTGCGAGAGCGGGGCCTGCCCCCCGAGGCCTGCCTGGTGGTCACCTTCACCCGCCGCGCCGCCCGGGAGCTGCGGGAGCGCCTCGCCGCCCTGCTGGGCGAGGAGGCCGCCAAGGTGCCGGTGCACACCTTCCACAGCCTGGGCCTCATGCTCCTGCGGGAGCACGGCGCCCTGCTGGATCTGCCCGAAGGCTTCCGGGTGGCCAGCGAGGCCGAGCGCATCGCCGCGCTGCGGGAGCACACCCGCCTGTCGGAGGCCAAGGCCCGCCGCCTGCTGCCCGCCCTGTCCCGGGCCCGCCGCGACGGCAGCCTGTCCGCCCTGGAGGAGGCCACCCCGGGTCTGGCCGCGGCGCTGGCGGCCTCGCGTGGCGTGGGCCTGCTGGATCTCGACGAGCTGGTGGCGCTGCCGGCAGCGCTGCTCCAGGCCTACGAGGAGCTGCGCCGCGCCTGCTGGTCGCGCTGGCCCCAGATCTCGGTGGACGAGTACCAGGACATCGACGCCACCCAGCACCGCCTGCTGCGCCTGCTGCTGCCGCCGGAGGAGCCGGGCCTGTGCGCCATCGGCGACCCGGACCAGGCCATCTATGGCTTCCGCGGCTCGGACGTCGCCTTCTTCGAGCGCTTCCCCGTGGACTTCCCCGGCGCGCGCCTGCTGCGCCTCGCCCGCAATTACCGCTCCGGGCGCCCCATCGTGGAGGCCGCGGTGGAGGTGGTCACCCACGCCGAGCCGCGCCTGCGGCCCGTGCGCATCCTGCGCGAGCAGCCCGAGCGGGTGGTGCTGCACGCCGCCCCCACCGAGGCCGCCGAAGCCGAGTTCGTGGTGCACACCCTGGAGCAGCTCCTCGGGGGGCACTCCTTCTTCTCGCTGGACTCCCGCCGCTCCCAGGACGGCCTGCACGCCGATCTCTCCTTCGGCGACATCGCCGTGCTCTACCGCACCGAGGCCCAGGCCGAGCCCCTCGTGGAGGCCCTGGCGCGCTCGGGCATGCCCTTTCAGCGCCGCTCCCACGCGCCCCTGCGCGAGCAGCCCGGCGTGCCCGAGATCCTCGGTGCGCTCTCGGAGGGGCTCGATCTGCCCGCCGCCGTGGCCACCGCCCTGGCCACCTTCCCTGCCCTGCGCCCCGCCCTGGAGGCCGCCGAGGAGGCCCTCGCCCCCCTGGCCTCACGCTGCGGCCGCGACCTCGCGCGCTTCAGGGCCGAGGTGGACCTCGGCCTGCAGGTGGACACCTGGGACCCGCGCGCCGAGCGAATCGCCCTGCTCACCCTGCACGCCGCCAAGGGCCTGGAGTTCGCCGTGGTCTTCATCGTCGGCCTGGAGGACGGGATCCTGCCGCTCAGGTTCGGCCCCGCGCCGCTGGAGCCCGGGGCGCTGGAGGAGGAGCGTCGGCTGCTGTACGTGGGCATGACCCGAGCGAAGGAGCGCCTGTTCCTCTGCCACGCCAGGAAGCGCACCTGGCGGGGCAAGCGGCAGAAGCAGGGGCCCTCGCCCTTCCTCGGGGACATCCGCCGGCAGCTGCTGGAGCACCGCGAGAGCCTCGCGCCGAAGGGACCGCGGGATCCGGGGCATGAGCAGATGAAGTTGTTCTAGCCCGAGGGGTTGCCTGCCCCCATCCGCACGGGCGACGGCCCTCTTGGCTGACCGCTGACCGCTGACCGCCGCGCCCGGCCGGTGGCCGCGCCGGCCCCGCTCAGGGGTGCGCGGCGCGGTAGATCCGCAGGGCGCGGTCCGCGAGGGGGCGGCGGTGCTGGAACAGCCGCTGGACCACCTGCTGGTGCGTGCGGGGCAGCAGGATCAGGTGCCCCTGGGCGTCCCGGACGAAGTCGTTCTGGGCGTCCAACTGGAAGCAGACGCCGGGCCGCTCGAAGGTGTAGGCCACCTCGTCGGCGGCGTCATGGACGGTCACCCCGGCGTTCCGCAGGACCCGGTCCACCCCGGCGTAGCTGTGGGCCAGCTCCCACACCAGGTAGTCGATCTGGGCGTCCATGTTGTAGAGGATCTCCGGACCCAGCGTGATCCCCTCCCAGGTGTGGGTGAACAGGCCGGCGCGGCGGTTGCGCGAGGTCCACTGCGCGAGGCCGACCCCGGGCAGCCGCGGCCCGGTGCTGCCCGTGCGGTTCATTATTTGCTCGGGCGTGAAGTCCACCACGTGGCGTGAGTGGTCCTGCGCCCGCATGGGCGTGGCGGCGGCGCTGCCCTCGATGCGCGCCGGGATGAGCTGGGACTCGGCGTAGAGGTTGCCGACCATGCCCGCCGCCCCGTTGACCGGGAGGTGGTAGACATCGACCAGCCGCTCCATCACGTGCAGGAAGCGCTGGTCCTCCGTGGCGTTGAGCCAGTCCCAGGTGGAGCCCTGGCCATACTGGCGGGGGGCGGTGTGGCGGGCCCCGAGGTGGGGTGGCCACGGCGTGGTGGCCTGGAAGGGGGTCCGCAGCGCCCACTGGATCTTGGCCGTGGTCAGCGCGCAGACCTGGTAGAGGCGCCGGGCGCCGTTGTAGGCGGACAGCACGGCCACCGCCTTGATCCTCGCGCCATCGCTGTAGAACACCGGGCTGCCGGACTCCCCGCCGATGCCCTGGGCCCCGGTGTAGAAGCCCTCCCCGTCGGGGAACAGGTCCACGACGCTGTTGCGGCTCAGGTGCTGGATGTTCGGGTCGTGCGGGATGCTCTGCTGCAGGTTGTCGGAGTGGGTGCCCGGTGCGCCGGGGTAGCCGCAGACCGTGATCCCGCCGGCCGGGTTGAAGTCGAGCTGCTCCAGGCTGAAGTACGCGCCGTCCAGTGGGGGGGTGTCGGTCCGCAGCACCGCCACGTCCGAGCCCGTGGGGATGGTGGAGGCGGACGCCAGCCAGCCGGGGTGGACCGCGAAGTTGGTCGCCTGGATCGTGACGGGCTGGACGCTCATGGCGGCCCCGAGCGCCGGCTGGGCGACGATGTGGGTCGCCGTGTAGCGGCGTCCGTCCGGGAGGAAACCGGTGACGCAGTGCCCCGCCGTCATGATACGGTCGGGTGCGATGTAGAACCCGCTGCCGGACAGGACCCCGAGGTTGGTGTGGATGGCCAGCTTGCAGATGGCGGTGTGGGGGAAGAACCCCGTAGCCGCCGCGGGCACCCCCATGATCCACTTGTCGAGGTCGTTCTGCCAGGCCTGGATGTCCCGCGCCGCCTGGCTCGAGCTGGTGGGGGCGTAGGACGGCGGCGGGACGAGATCGGCGCCCGCGCGGTAGCGGCCCCCGCGCCAGCGCTCCAGGTGGCTCTGCAACCCCCAGGCCAACCGGTGGAGCAGATCGTCGGTCCCACCCCAGCCCATGGCGGCGTCGCCGAGATCCACCATGCAGGCGTCCGTGTCGGTGGCGAGCCCCTCGGGGTGCAGGATCGCGAGCTCCACATCCTCTCGGAGCGATGCTCCCAGCGCGCCCGCCAGATCCTGGGCCAGCGCGCGGGAGCCCGCGCCGGCGCGCGGGTGCAGGAAGATCCGCGGGCGCTCATCGCTGCTCGCGTGCAGGGAGAGGAACACGGCCCCGCCGGCCTGGCGCACGACCTGCTGCCGCTGCCCGAGGCTGAGGTTGAAGTCGCCATCCCGCGTCAGGAGGACCTGGCGGGAGAGCTGGTGGGAGAGGCCCTGCGCGAGCTGGAGGGTGAGGTCCTTCTCGGGTCCGGCCGAGAGCCCGTGACCGAAGGGAGAGGACTTGCCCGCGGCCTGGCTCCCGCCGTGGGCCGGATCGATGACAATGGGTGCTGATGGCATGATGTCGCTCCTCTGTCCGGGGGAGCCTGCCCCCGAGCAAGGACCGTGCCGTGGAGGTCTACGCCCTGAGCGGGGGCCAGCTATGCCCATTTGGGCACAATTTGGCGAATCGCACGCCTTCTCGCGCCTGGCGGAGCTCTCTTCCCGCGGTCAGCGCGCCGAATCCATCCGGCTTCATGCTTTGTTTGAGTATTTTTTGCCGCTTCCACATCCACGGCCGGGCCGGCTTTCCGACGACACCCAGCCAGGAATCCCCACGCCGCGCGGCCGCGGCCAAATCTGTGGAACGTTTCTGGCAAGCTATTCTACTTTGCCGGCGCGATCGGGGGCCTGCGTCTATATACTACTTTTGAAGTTTATTTTTTCAGACGGCACCCCTCCCATGGCGAGTACTGCGAGCGTCGATCCGGCTTGCTTGTGCCCAGACGGGCATGGTAGCAGTCTGCCTCCCCGTTCTCGGGCGCCCCCCGAAGTTGGAGTGCCGCCATGTACGCCGATGGTTCCGCTCGCTTCCCCCCGCTCGCGCCCATCTTGGGAAGATCGGACAGCATCATCGCCTTGAATCGCCGCTTGCCGCGGGTCGCCCGGGCCGGCAAGACCACCTTGATCATCGGGGCGACGGGCACCGGCAAGGAGCTGGTGGCGCGCTCGCTGCACTCGCTCTCCCTGCGGAGGGACCGGCCCTTCGTGACAGTCCACTGCGGCGCGATCCCAGACACCCTCGTGGAGTCGGAGCTCTTCGGGCACACCCGCGGGGCGTTCACGGGCGCGCGGGAGGGCCGGGCGGGGCTGGTCCGCGCCGCGGCCTCCGGCACCCTCTTCCTCGATGAGATCAACTCCCTCAGCCTCGCCGCGCAGGCCCGCCTGCTGCGCTTCCTGGACGCCGGCGAGTACCGGCCCATCGGATCGGACCGCTGCGAGCGCTCGGACGCCTGGGTCATCGCCGCCACCAACCGGGATCTGAGCGAGCAGACCCAGGACGACGGCTTCCGCCGTGACCTGCTCTACCGGCTGGACGTCGTGAAGCTGCGCGTCCCCACGCTGCACGAGCGGGGTGGCGACATCCTCGTCCTCGCCGAGCACTTCCTCGCGGAGGCAGGGGGAACCGGGATGCGCTTCTCGGAGCCTGCCCGCCTGGCCATGCTGCGCCATGTCTGGGACGGGAACGTGCGCGAGCTGCGGAATCGGGTGGAGAACGCGGTGCTCATGGCCGACGGCGACCTCATCGAGCCCAGCGACCTGGGGCTGGCGCGCACGCGCTCCGAGCCCGACATGGAGCCCGACCACGATCTCTCGGGGGATCTGGAGCGGATGCTCTGGGGCCTGATCGAGCGAGAGGGGATGACCCTGGGCGGGGCAGTACAGCGCTGCGAGCGCGTCCTGCTGCAGGAGGCGCTCCGTGCGGAGGGTGGAAACCGGACCCGCGCGGCCAAGCGGCTCGGGATCCACGTCCGGACCATCTTCAAGAAGCTCGCCGACTGAGCCGCCATGCCCCCCCGGGCGCACCCCTGCCCGGTCAGGCATGGCCCGGCCACGCTGGGAAAGGAGCTTGGAGCGTAATGGGGGCCGTTCCGGGGTTGGCACAGCGTGTGCAAGGTGGCTGCGCCTCGCCTTCACCCAGGAAACGGAAGCTCCGGTATGGCCAGCATCACCCCCTGTCGAACCCTGATCTCCGATCGCTTCCCCGTCGCGGCGTTCGTCATCCGAGTACCCGCCACGAGGTGCTTCGAGGTGGCGTGCACCACGGACCCGCTCCTCCTGCAGCGCGGCCACCTCCACCGACGCGATCCCTCCAACTTCTTCACCACCAGGCTGAAGGGCCTCATGCGCGCCCCCGCGGGCGAGGCCACCGTGCTGATCCCGCCCGATCAGCTCATCGCCTTCGCCGGGTCGCGGCGCATCTACTACGCGCTCGGGAGCTATGAGACCGCCCGCGGCGAAGGCGCCGAGTTCAGCGTGGATCCCGGTGTGGTCGATCGCGTCCCCTACGTGCAGCTCTCGCCGGATTTCACCGGACGTTCGCTGGAGCGCGCGCGCCTGGGCAGCCGGCCGAGCCCCCAGGCGCGCTGGGGTCGTGGCCGGGAGCAGCTCCTCTGGGGTGGCGACATGATCGGCGCTCGCCAGGAGGGCCGCGCGGTCGGCTACGACGATGGCTTCGACCCCTCCCTGTGGGCGGCCGAGGGCCAGGCCGGCGGTGGGCTGTCCAGGGCGCTGGCGGGCGGTGCGCCGTACTCCGAGGACGACGACCCCTCCGAGCCCGACCTCGAGGAAGAGCGGGACAGCGAGGACGCCATCCCGGCCTACCAGGCCTCCCGCGCGGGGGCCGCCGACGAGTACGGCGCCCGTGGGACTCCCCGGGATCCGCAGCAGCTCCAGGCCTACGCGGGCGCGCACGGCGAGCCTCCCGGCGTCGAGCACCCGCCCGCGTCGCCGGCCGGCGCGGTCTGGGGC
>JBDRKM010000278.1:0-69776 GCA_043814015.1 Pseudomonadota bacterium | reverse complement strand
CAACAACAACCTGAGCGCCGGGATGAGCTTCGCCTGGCGCATGGAGCTCAAGGGCTACTCCGAGACCATCATGGGCCGGCTGACCGTCACCCGGGCCCACCCGGCACGCTCCTCGTCCGAGTGGCCACGCTACGAGGCCAGCATCGACGACATCCCCGTGGAGGACGGGGTCCTGCTCAAGGTCTGGATGGAGGACCAGGAGAAGGGTGGGTCCTCCCGGCGCCTCGAGAAGGATCCCGAGCGCTTCATCAAGGACATGTTCTCCGAGGGCATGCGCGGCGCCTCCTCCGCCTCCACCAAGCTGGTCATCGACCGCATGAACGAGCGCCGCGCCCGCCGCGATGCCCTGTTCAAGAAGACCGACGATGTCTTCAGCAAGAAAATGCAGCTCTCCTCCGATGCGGTGCTGGGCAGGGCGCAGGCCGCGCCCGCGGGCGCGGGGGCCGAGGTCCTCAAGGCGGCCATGACCGCCGCCAAAGAGCCGCCTCCCGCCGCGGAGCAGGATGGCGGCCTGGACCTGTTCGACATCGACGATCTGGAGTAGGGCGGTGCGCGGGGGCCGCGGGGCGGCGTTCCGGTGGTAGGATGAAGGGGCTCGGCTCGGAGGGCTCCCGTGACTCCAACCGCTGCGATGGTGCTGTGCTCGCTCGGCCTGCTGCTGCAGGGCTGCCAGGAGTACAGCATCGAGGAGCAGGAGCCCCTGCTGTCCGTCTTTCCCGAACAGCTGGCCTTCGACGGGGTGAGGCTCGGCGAGCAGGCCGAGCTGTCCGTGGTGGTCAGCAACGCCGGCGCCGGCCCCGGACGCCTCGACGGCACGCGGGTGAGCCGACCGTTCCGTGCCGACGACCTCAGCGGGATCATCGAGGCGGGCACCACCCGCGAGCTCGTCGTGGGCTTCGACGCCAGCGATCCCGAGGACGCGGCCGGCACCCTGGTGATCCTGAGCGACGACGCGGCCGGCGGCAGCCTGATCGTGACCCTCGCGGGCAGCGTGGCGGTGCAGGCCATCTCCGTGGAGCCCACCAGCCTCGCCTTCGAGGTGGGCGCCGATCCTGTAGAGCTGGAGCTGACCCTCACCAACGTCGGAGAGGGCGTCCTCGAGATCGTGGAGACCTCCATCGAGGACGACGCGGTGGGGGCCTTCACCCTCCCCTCGCCCCTGGACGGCGCCACCCTCCCCGCCGGCGCCGGCGCCTCCCTGCCAGTGGTCTTCGACGAAGCGCAGCCCCGCACCGCCGTGCTCCGCATCGCCAGCGATGATCCTGCGAACCCCGAGGTCGTCGTTCCCTTGTCCACGGTCGCGGCCTGGGCCACCATCACCTCACCGGCGGACGAGGGGGTGCTGCCCCAGGAGGAGGACCACTACCTCTACGGCGCCATGGGCTCCGTGGGCGATCCGGGCGAGGTGGAGGTCTCGTGGCGCTCCAGCGTGGACGGCGACCTGGGCAGCGGGAGCATCTCCCCCACCGGCGAGCTGGTGAACATGGCGAACCTCTCGGGCGGCTGGCACGAGCTGTCGCTGACGGTCACCACCTGGTGGGGGGCCGAGGCCCAGGACCAGGTCAGCGTCTGCGTCAACACCGGGCCCAGCGCCGAGATCACCTGGCCGCCTCCGGGGACCTGGAAGTACCAGGGCTACCCCTTCCACTTCGAGGGGCTCGGCAGCGACCCCTGGGATCCACCGGAGACCCTGGCCATGCAGTGGGCCAGCGATGTCGATGGCGAGCTGCTCAGCGGGATGCTCAGCGCCGAGGGACTCACCGGCACCGGCCCCAAGGAGCTCTCCCCGGGGCTGCACACCGTCACCCTGACCGTCACCGACCCCTGGGGGTCGGAGGGCAGCGACCGCGTCGAGGTCTTCGTGGTGGACTGCAGCGATGCCGACGATCACGACGGCGACGGCTACAGCGCCCTGGACGGCGACTGCGACGACATGGATCCCGCCGTGCATCCGGGCCAGACCATGGATCTCGGCGATCCCTCCGGGGCCTGCTGGGGCGGCGCCGTGGTGACCATCGAGGGGGCGTCCCACGGCGACAGCTTCGGCTTCTCCTTCGGCGATCCGGGCGACATCGACGGCGACGGCCTCCCCGACATGATCATCGGGGCCAACGACGCGGTGGACGGAGAGGCCTACCTGCTGCTGGGTCGCGATCGGGAGTGGCGGCCCCTGCTGCACGCCGCCGACCTGCCGCGCATCGCGCCGGATCAGCCCGCTTCCAGCTTCGGCCACAACGTCACGGTGGCGCAGGACATCGACGGTGACGGCATGGACGAGGTGATGGTGTCGAGCAACCACAGCGACGGCGAGGTCTGGATCTTCTACGGGCGCGGCGCCTGGCTCGACCTGCCCTCCTCCGCTGCCGATTTCGACGTCTTCGGCCCCGGCGGGGCCCAGAACTTCGGCGAGGACGTGAGCTCCGCCGACTTCGACGGGGACGGCCACGGCGACATCGTCCTGGGCGCGGGCGAGTACGGCAGCGAGGAGGGGAGGGTCTGGATCCTGTCGGGCTCCACGAGCTACCCCGCCAGCTTCTCCGCGGAGGGCGCCGACCTGACCATCAGCGGCCCCCACGAGGGGGGCAGCTTCGGCAACGCCCTCTCCCAGGTCGGCGACGTGGACGGCGATGGCCTGCCCGACCTCGTCATCTCCTCCGAGGAGGCCGACTATGGCGCCACGAACACCGGCGCGGTCTTTCTCTACACGGGCCTGACCGCGCTCTCCGGACACCTGCAGGAGGACGACTGGACCGCCTTCTGGCCCGGGGAGAACCAGGGCGACGAGCTCGGCACCCACGATCTGCTGGCCCGCGCGGGTGACCTCGACCAGGATGGCCTGTCCGACATGCTCTTCATCGCCTCGGGCTTCGACAACGGCCCCACCACCGACGCCGGCAAGGTCTACCTGGTGCCCGGATCGGCCGACCTCGAGGGGCTGCAGCGCCCCGGCCGTGAGGGCTGGTCCTGGGTGGGGGACGGGGGCGGCGATCTGTACGGCGCCAACGGCGAGGGCCTGGCTCCGGCCGGCGACGTGGACGGTGACGGCCTGCCCGATTTCCTGGTGGGTGCCGACGACGACGACAGCGTCGCGAGCAACGCCGGGCGCGTCTACCTCTTCCTGGGCGCCAGCCAGGGCGGCTGGGGCCGCGAGCTGCCCCTGATCAGCGCCGACCGCATGTTCTACGGCCTCGACGCCGGCCACTACGCAGGCCGCGCGGTCTACGGCGTAGGGGACATGGACGCCAACGGTGTGGATGACTTCGCGGTGGGCGCCTACGGCGCGGGCCCCGGCACGGTCTACCTGTACCTGAACGACTACGGCCACTGCCCGGAGTGAGGTGCCACCCCGCGCTGGATTCCCTCACCCGGCGCGGATATTCCGAGGGGCCCCGTTCCAGGAGCCCGCCGTGGACCCCGCACACGAGACCCTCACCAGCCGCGACGGCACCCGCCTGCACCTCGCGGTCTGGGCGCCCGAGAGCTACGAGCGCACCGTCATCCTCACCCACGGCCTGGCCGAGCACATGGGGCGCTACCAGCACGTGGCCGCCGCGCTCAACACCGCGGGCTACCGCGTCCTGGGCCTGGAATTGCGCGGGCACGGCGACAGCGAGGGCAAGCGCGGGCACGTGGAGGCCTGGTCCGACTACGGCGACGATCTGGCCGCCGCGGTGGCCTTCGCCGGCGGTCCCTGCTTCCTGCTGGCCCACAGCATGGGCGGGCCCGTGGTGCTCGACCGCCTGCAGGCGCCCCTGCCCCAGAAGATCCTGGGCGTGGTGCTCACCAACCCCCTGCTGGGGGTGCGGGTGGAGGCCCCGAAGATCAAGCTCTGGGCCGCCGGGCTCCTCTCTCGCCTGCTGCCGCGCATCTCCCTGTCCAACGAGCTCGATCCGCAGATGATCTCGCGGGACCCGGCCGTGGTGAAGGCCTACACGGAGGATCCGCGCGTCTACTCCACCATCACCCCGCGCTGGTACACCGAGATGCGCGCGGCCTGCGCCCGCATCCTGGCCGCCGGCAGCGTGGGCGGGGTCCCCCTGCTGATGGTCACCTCCGATGCCGACCGCATCTGCGACCCGGAGGCCTCGCGGCGCTTCGCCAGCGCCTGCGGCGCGGAGCAGCTCACCTACCCGCCCCTGTTCCACGAGGTGCTCAACGAGCCCGAGCAGGCGCAGGTGATCGCCGACATCCTCGCCTGGCTGGCCACGCACTGACGGATGCGCGCCGCCTGGACGCTCGGGCTTCTGCTGGCCCTGCCCGCCGAGGCCGGGCGCCGCAAGGACGCCGCGCCCGCCGGCCCCACCGTGGTCCCCGCGCAGGGCCTCTCCCTGCGCAACGCCTTCGACACCGATCCCTCCCGCTACATCGGGCGCTTCCTCCCCGACGATCTTCCGGGCCCCGTGGACGAGACCGCCGCCATGCCCAGCGCCTGCTCACGGTTCATCACCGCGCGCACCGTGGACGCGGGCGGCGTCGTGTACGACGAGGTCTTCTCCGCCAGCAGCGAGGCCGCGGCCCGCGCGGGCGTGCCCGCCGTGCTCGGCGCCGGGCTCGACGCCTCCTTCGGCTCCCTGGTGCGCGTCCACTACACCCTGACCCGCAAGCTCGTGGCCGAGATCGCCGATCCGGCGAGCTTCGCCGCCTGCTGCGCCGAGGCCCCGGGCCAGTGCACCGGGCGCTTCATCGGCGAATTCCTGGAGGGCACGGGCGAGGTGTCCTACGCCACGGGTCGCGAGGGCGGTGGTGAGCTCGACGCCACCGCCGGGGGCCTCGAGGTCCAGCACGGTGTGGCCTGGCGGCGCTCGATCCAGTTCCCCAGCCCGGTCTACTTCGCCATGAAGACCACGCGGAACGCCTACGCCAGCGATGCCATGGCCCCCCCCGAGGGCGGCTGCGGCCCCTGGACCGAGTCCCCTCCCCGCTCCGCCCAGGGCCAGTACTTCGTGGGCGTCTCCGCGCTGCTCGACGCCGAACACACCGCCCGCGAGGCCGCCCTGCTGGACGCCCGCGTCCAGGTGGTCCGCTGGCTGGGTGAGTCCATCTCCACAGGTACGCTGCGCGTGGAGACCACCACGGGCTCCGGCGCCGGGCTCACCACCGCCCTGCAGCAGCGGACCACCGTGCAGGCCGCCGCCGCGGGCGTGGCCACCTACGTGAAGGACCAGGCCTGGTGCGTGCAGGCCATCGGCACCCCCGCCGGCTACCGCTACGTCGCGAAGGTGCTGGCGTTCCTGCCGGACAGCGACGACGCGCGCGCCGCCGAGGCCGTGATCGGGGCGGCGCCCTGAGGCCGGCCCACGCCCGGGGCTCGCAGCACACCCAACAGCGGAGTAAGGTCAGCCCATGGATGCAGCGACCCGCAAGCGGCTCTACAACGCCTTCGATCCGTACCAGCCCCTCGATCCCGACCACGCCTTCAACCTGGACATCGACGCCGTCCAGCCCGAGGTCCGGGGGTATCGCTGGGCTCAGCGGCTGGCCGACCGGGTGATCCTCTCGGCTGCGCCGGCCCAGGTGTTCTTCTCGGGCCTGCGCGGCAGCGGCAAGTCCACCGAGCTGCGGCGCATGGCCGCGCTGCTGGCGGCGCCCGGGGCCGAGCGACGGCTGGTGGCCATCGTGGACGCCAAGGAGTCCATCGACCTGCACAACGCCATCGACGTGCCGGATCTGCTGGCCGCGCTGGTGCACGGGGCTGAGGAGGCGGTGCTGATCGCGGAGGGGAGGGACCCGGAGAAGGCCCTGATCGAGGGCTACCTGAGCCGGCTGTGGGCCTGGCTGACCAAGACCGACCTCGAGCTGGCGAAGGCCGAGTACCAGATCCCGAGCGGTCCCAAGCTCGTCGCCGAGATGAAGTCCCGCCCCAGCCTCCGGCGGCGCCTGCGCGAGACCCTCAACGCCCACCTCAACCGCTTCATCGGCGAGGTCCGCCAGGAGCTGGGCTCGCTGGATGAGCGCGCCCGCGGTGCCGGCTACGAGGCCGGCCTGGTGGTCGTCTTCGACACCCTCGAGAAGCTGGAGGGCGCCAGCGGCACCTTCGCCGAGATCCAGGGCAGCGCCGAGCAGGTCTTCAAGCGGGATGCCGCCTGGTTCGACCTGCCCCTCCCCGTGGTCTGGACCGTTCCACCCGCGCTGGCCGCGCGTGCCCGCCCTGAGGTCTCCTTCCTGCCCCTGGTCAAGCTGCGCGATCACCTCACCGGCGCGCGCGTGGACGCGGGCTACGCCGCCATGAAGGAGCTGGTGGGCAAACGGGCCTCTGCTCTGGATCTCGAACAGATCCTCGGCCCCGGCCACAACGCGGCCCTGGAACGGCTGATCACTGCATCAGGGGGCTACACCCGCGACCTGCTGCGGATGCTGCGGGAGCTGGCGCTCTGTGAGGGGCCGGCTACCGCCGAGAACCTGGAGCGCACCGTGGCCAGCCTTGTGGACGAGGTGGTGCGCATCGTGCCCACCAGCGCCTACCCCTGGCTCCAGCGGGTGGCCACCGGCCACGCCATCGCCACCACGGACGACGCCGAAAAAGCCCTGGCAGATCGCCTGATCGCCAACAACGTGGTGCTCCGCTACCAGAACGCCTCTCCCTGGTACGACGTGCACCCCGCGTTGCGCTCCATCCCGCAGATCGCCACCACCCCAAAGCCAGCCGAAGACAGCGCGTGGTCCGGTCCCGAAATCGAGGCCAGGCCCGACCCCACCATCCACCACCTCCAGGTCGAGCGCCTCGAGATCCACGACTTCCGTTGCATCGGGTCACTCGTCATCGACTTCAGCGGTTCCTCGACACTCCCGGGCAACTGGACCTGCATCGCAGGCATCAACGGATCGGGCAAGTCGAGCGTTCTCCAGGCCCTGTGCCTGATGCTCCTCGGTCCGGACCTGTCGGTAGAGCTGGGTAGAGCGCGCCTGGACGGGATGCGTCGTCGAGAGAATGGGACGACAAGGCACCCTGCACGTCTCTCGGCCGTTGTCCGTCACGGAGACGACACCAGGGAGATCGAGATGACTCTGGGCGGGTTGGAGAGCGCCACATCCTCGACCTCGACGAAGATGGACGCCTTCTGGCGGCAGCGCAGCCGGGGTCTGCTCCTGAGCTACGGAGCCAGCCGCAACCTCTCCGAATACGAGGACGGCCGGTATCGGGGCCGCGTCCACCCCGAGGTCCACCGCCAGGTGACCCTCTTCGATCCACTCGCCCGCGTGGTCGGAGCGGAAGCCTTGGTGGACACCGAGGGCCTCTCCGGGGAGGCACTCGAGCTGTTTCTTGCCGTCATCGAGCGAGTCTTCGTGGAGGAGTCGCTGGCGGCCGAGGTCATGGATGGCCGCCTGATGTTCCACAGCGCGGGGACCAGGGTCACCGCCCTCGACCTCCCTGACGGTTTCCGCTCGACGGTGGCGTGGCTCGCGGATCTCTGCCTGGCCTGGGCAGAGAAGGCGGAAGCGCCCAGCACCGATCCCTCAGATGTCCGCGGTGTCGTGCTCATCGACGAGATCGATCTGCACCTCCACCCGTCGCTTCAGCGCGAGCTCGTCCCCCGTCTCCGCGAGACCTTCCCCGGCATCCAGTGGGTGGTGACCACCCACTCTCCCCTGGTGCTCTCTTGTTTCGACAAGAACGAGCTGGTCCTCCTCGACCATGACGCCGAGGGCGGTGTGCGCGCGCTCGATCGCCAGATCATGGGATTCACCATGGATCAGGTCTACGAGCACCTGATGGCCACCGAGCCCGCGGGCGGGGCCCTGGCGCACCAGATGGATCGGCTCGAAGGGCTGGAGGCTGACAAGGCCCGGGAGATCGAGCGACAGATCGCCACCATGATCGAACAGTCTCCCCACGTCGACGCGTGCCAGGCCGAGCAGCGCATCGCCCGGCGCAGGCAGCTCCTGGAGAGCATTCTGACGCGAGGAAGCGAAGAGTGAGGGCCCTGCGGCGTCCCAGGGTCGTGCTCCCCACCCTCGGCGCCACCGGCAAGGGTAGTGAGAAGGCGAAAGAACAAGTCGAGGTCAAGAAACAGGACCCCCGCGCCAAGCTCACCTTCCCCGACCATTGGAAGGAGCCGGACGTCCGCGGCGCCTTGCGGGCGATGCAGGGGCTCACCTGCGCCTACTGCGGCCACACGCCCGAGGAGCTGCCTCGTCCGCCCGTCGAGCACTTCCGCCCCAAGGCCAAGATCACCGAGGCTCCCGACCACGGTGGGTACTGGTGGCTCGCCTACCGCTTCGACAACTACGTCCTGTCCTGCGCCCGCTGCAACTCCGGTCGAAAGGGCAACAAGTTCCCGATGCGGCCCCGCGGCAAGCACTACCCATGCGAGAAGCGGAACCAGCTCCACAAGGAGCCACGAGTGCTGCTCGATCCGGCCGTCGACCCTGTGGGGAGCTGGCTGCGCTACTCCTGGCGGGAGGCTATCGAGGATGGCACGCTCTGTGAGCTACGGCCGGACACCGGGCTCACCTCCACCCAGCTCTGCCAGGCCAACGGGACGATCGAGTTCTTCCGGCTCAACAGAACCTTGCGACTCTCCCAGGCGCGAGCCGCGATGATCGACGATGTGCTGGATGCCATCAACGAGCGGGACATGATCCGTGCCCAGGCTCGCGCGATGTGGTTCCAGCCCCACAGCGCGCTCGCGCGGCAGATGCTCGCCGCCCTCGAGCCGAGCTGGTTGCCCGCTCCCGCCGACGAGGTCGATGCCTTCATCGATCGACTGGACGACGATCTCGAGGACGTCATGCACCTCATCCAACAGGCGGGCGAAGACGACGAGCTACGGCGTGACCGCGACGAGATCCTCTGGGCCATGGCTGTGCTGTGGTGGGACCCGCCCGGAGGTGACAGACAGCGAGTGGAGACGAGGTTGATCCAGCTCGGGAGGTTGGAGCTGGTCAAGCCACTCCACGATCGCCTCTCCTGATCCAGCGCTGGGGCCGAGGAAGGGGCTCTGCAGTGCGTCTTCGCGGGGATCCCGGCCACCTCCGCATCCGTTCGGCCTCCGCTCGCCACCCCGCCATCGTGAGCGCCATCGTCTCGAGCCTGCTTGACGCGAAAATCCCAGCCCGTGCCACGCCACGCCCTCCGCGCCTCCGCGCCTCCGCGTGGGATCCAGCGGCACCGCCGCCCCCCGGGCCTCGGCCACCGCCCCCTCACCCCTCCCAGCACACGCCGCGCCCAGGCTCCCGCTGGCCCCGTCGGCCACCACCCCACCCGAGCACGGAGCGGCACCCCCCTGGTCCAGATCGCGCCGACCGCGACATCACGCGCAACCGAGCTGACCGCTCCCTTGGCGGCTTGGCGGCTTGGCGCGAGTTTCCCAGCCGACGCTCCACACTCCCACCTGACCGGCGGGCCCCCTCAGCAGCGTCAACCCTCGGGCCCGGGGCCGCAGGTCGCGCGCGGGGCCAGCACGTTGCGGTAGCGCTGCCGATCCGACTCGGACACACCCTCGGAGAACACCACGGCGCCATCCGCGCGCACCGACACGGAACCCGTGGTCCCGCGCTGCTGCGCGATCTCCTGGACATCCCGCCAGCCGACCGGGGGAAAGCTGCCCTCGAAGCTCGCGACCTGGCCCTGGTGGAAGCGGACCTCCCAGCGCACCCGTGACGACGGCAGCCCGGCGGGCCCTCCCCGCAGGAAGATCCACGCCACCACGCCGATCACGACGCCCACACCGATGAGCCCGAGGATGGGGACCATGCGCTACAGCCTCCGCTGCAGGACGGTATCACGCAGGAAGCGCGCGTCGGTGCTCGGAAAGTCCGAGTTGTAGTGCAGCCCCCTGCTCTCGCGCCGCTGCAGGGCGCTCTCCACCACGAGCCCCGCCACCGTGGCCAGGTTGCGCAGCTCGAGCAGATCGCCCGTGAGCCGGAAGTCCCAGTAGTAGTTGCGGATCTCCTCCTTGACCAGCTCCACGCGGTGGCGGGCGCGCTTGAGGCGGCGCACCGTGCGCACGATGCCGACGTAGTTCCACATGAAGCGCCGGACCTCGTCCCACATGTGGCTGATGACAACCTGCTCGTCGGCGTCCACGGCCTTGCCCGGATCCCAGGGAGGCAGATCGCACTGCGGGGCGTCGGGCAGGCGCGTCTTGGCCACCTCGGCGGCCCGGTGGGCGAAGACCAGGCACTCCAGCAGGGAGTTGGAGGCCAGGCGGTTGGCGCCGTGCAGGCCGGTGCAGGCGGCCTCGCCGAGCGCGAAGAGGTTGCGGACGGTGGATTCGCCGTGGACGTCCACGTCCACCCCGCCGCAGGTGTAGTGGGCGGCGGGCACCACCGGGATGGGCTCGGTGGCGATGTCGATGCCCAGGCTCCGGCAGCGCTCGTAGACCGTGGGGAAGCGGCGCTTCAGGAACTCCGCGGAGTGGTGGGTCATGTCGAGGTAGGCGCAGTCCGCGCCGCTGCGCTTCAGCTCCGCGTCGATGGCGCGGGCCACGATGTCGCGCGGGGCCAGCTCCCTGCGGGGGTCGTAGCGCTCCATGAAGGGCCGCCCGCGGGCATCGCGCAGCACGCCGCCCTCGCCGCGCATGGCCTCGGTGACGAGGAAGTTCTTGGCCTTGGGGTGGTAGAGGCAGGTGGGGTGGAACTGGATGAACTCCATGTTGGCCACCCTGGCGCCGCAGCGCCAGCCCATGGCGACGCCGTCGCCCGAGGCGATGTCCGGGTTGGAGGTGTAGAGGTAGACCTTGCCCGCGCCGCCGGTGCACAGGGCCACCACCCGGGCGCTGATGGCCTGGACATGGCCCGTGGGGAGGTCGAGCACGTAGGCCCCGCGGACCTCATCCGGGTAGGGCGGCAGCCCGCCCTGGCGCCGGGCCAGCCAGGAGCCGGTGACGAGGTCCACGGCCATGGCGTGCTCGCGCACGTGGATGTCGGGGTGGGCGCGCACCTGCGCGGCGAGCACGTCCACGAAGGCCGCCCCCGTGCGGTCCTGGACGTGCAGGACGCGGCGCTGGCTGTGGCCGCCCTCCCGGCCGAGCTCGATCTCGCCCGCGGCGTCGCGGCTGAAGCTCACCCCGCGCCCGATCAGCTCGCGCACGCGCTCGGGCCCCTCGCGCACCACCAGCTCCACCACCTCGCGGCGGGAGAGATCGGCACCGGCGATCATGGTGTCGGCGACATGCTGGGCGGGGTCGTCACCCTCCGCCCACACGGCCGCGATGCCGCCCTGGGCGTAGCGGGTGTTGGACTCCTCCAGCTCGGTCTTGGAGAGGAGGATGACCGAGCCGTGGCGCGCCACCTCCAATGCGAAGGTCATGCCGGCCAGGCCCGCCCCGATCACCAGGAAATCGCAGCGCTCCACGAAACCTCCGTGTCACTCTTCGCCGTGGGTGCGACCCTGTGGGCGGGGCCCGGCGTCATCGAGCTGGACTCCGGGTACGGGCCGCTCGTCCCTCGATCTCGCGGGCCCGCGCTCGCGGGCCTGGATCCACTGGCGGAGCATCCGCACCGGCCCACGCAGGCTGCCGTGGGAGACCACCCGCACCGCGGCGTCAGCGTCGAAAAAGGCCACCTGCTCGATGCCTTCGGGGCGGGCTGGGTCGAACTCGCCCAGGTCGCCGCGCGGCTCGAGGATGAAGAGGTGCAGCACCTTGAGCCGGGGCTCCCCCGCCGGGGTGGAGAAGCCGTAGTGGCTGACGCCGAGGCTGGCCACCACCTCGAGCGGCGTGTCGATGCCCATCTCCTCCTGCAATTCGCGCACGGCGGTCTGGGCGGGGCTCTCCCCGACCTCGACCTTGCCCTTGGCCACCTCCCAGGTGACCCCGCTGCGCCGCCGCACCCGCACGAGCCCCACCTGCAGGCCATTGCGCGCATAGCGCACGAGGAAGCCTCCGGCGGAGGCCTGGATGCCGAACCCCTTGCGCAGATCGAGGATGAACCGGGTGGGCAGCTCCTGGACCTGGAACAACCCGGCGGCCTGGCGCCCGAAGGGCACCCCCGCCCGCGCGGCCCGCGCGGCCTCGACGTGCAGCACGGTGGGCTCGCCTCCCGGGCGCCGATGGGCGGTGAACCAGGCCTCCTGCTCGGCGGAGAACAGCTTGTGCGCGCGCCGCCCGTTGAGCGGCAGCACCTCGCACTCCCGGGCCTCCTCGAGCTGGGCCTGCGTGGTGGGCATGTACAAGATGTCGGGCACGTTCAGCCGACCGCGGCGTTTGGGCTGCGCCGCGGGCGTGGCCCGGATGCGGCCCTCGTTCACCTGGAACCCACCGCGCGGATCGCTCCGGGCGCAGCGCTCCAGCTCCTCGACGCTCAGCTGCAGGTGTGCCAGCCGGCCGACGGACCTCGCCACCGCCTTCATCTCGAACCACCCTTCCGCGTCGGCCTGCAGGTGGCCGACATCGGGGCGGTGGCGGAGGAGGAAAGCTAAGGTCTTGCGAAGTCGCAGCGGGTCGATGGCCAAGATGGCGCTCTAAGAGATTCAGTCGACTCCTACCTGACTCCCCGGGGGGGCTTAGTCAAGCGGCCGGCCTCCCTCCTCGACCCGCCCGACACCCCTGATCAACCAGTACGGGACCAGGTACCAGATCTGCGAGGCGAGCAGCCCCACCAGGGCGAATTCCGGTTCCAAGCCGGCCGCCAGGGCGACCAGCGCCGCCACGGCCAGCACCGCCACCGCCGCAGCGCTGGACCAGCAGCGGTGGAGGGGCAACAGGCCGTGCGAGAACGGCACGGCGTCCTCGCGCGGCCCCTTTCCGCGCTGCCAGGCGCGAAACGCCAGCGCGCGGAAGACCAGCCGCGCGGCCATCAGCAGGCCCAGGGCGCCGACCAGGGCCAGCAGCAGCGCCGCGAACTGCAGAACCCGGGTGTACCACTGCCCGTACCAGCCGATCCAGCCCCATGTCACGGCGGAGGCCAGCACCACCTGGGGGATGATGCCACCGAAGGAGGCCTCCATCCAGCGGGCGGTGCCGGTCAGGGGGCTGGCCGCGCCGGTGTTGCCCTCGAACCAGCGGCGCTCGCCGCCCTCGTCGTAGGCGTACTCGATGCGCTCGGGGACCAGCTCGACCGCGTGGAACCTCCCGAGCGCGGCGCCCTCCGGCAGCCAGTTCATCAGCTCGAGGCGCCGCTCGTACCCGGCGGCCGGGCCACAGTCCACGGCCCGCCCCTTCAACCGCAGGGTGTAGGCGTTGGTGCCGCCGGCGGCCTGGACATCGGCGCGGGGGTCGCGCTCCAGCGTGCGCAGGATCGGGGAGCTGCCCGGCACGAACAGCACCAGCAGGTCGTCGAAGGGCGCCAGGTGGGCGTCGATGGACCGCCGGTGGTCCTTGCACCCGGCCGAGAGCTGCACCGCGCCGTGCAGGGCCAGCACCCGCGTGATCGCGTCGGGGATCACCAGCGGAGCGACGACGCGGGCCCGGGCCATCGCGACTCAGGCCCGCTCGGCCCACAGCTTCAGGAGCATCCCGTCCACGTCCAGGACGCTCGCGTCGGCCGGGGCGTCCAGCAGCGCGAGCGCCAGGGTCTCGTGGGAGACGTAGTCCCAGAAGCGCCGCACGGCGGCCAGCAGGGCGGGATCGCCGCCCAGGCCCACGTGGATGCGATCGGTGTAGCCCAGATCCATCTCCTTCCGCAGGCCCTGGATGCGGTTGACCACCTCGCGGGCCAGGCCCTCCTCGCGCAGATCGTCGTCGAGATCGCTCTGGAGCGCGACCAGGGCGACGGCGGAAGAAGCCGCCTGGAAACCACCCTTCGCCTCGACCTCGACCAGGACGTCGTCGGCGGTGAGGGTGACCACGCCGCCCGGCAGCTCCAGCTCGAACCCGCCGGCCATCACGCGGCGCCGGACCTGGGCGCCGGGCATGGCAGCCAGCGCCTGGGCGCAGGCCTTCATGTCCTTGCCGAGGCGCCGGCCGAGGGCCTTGAAGTTGGGCTTGACGCGGAAGGTGACGAAGCGCTCGGGGTCGTCGGAGAAGTGCACGGCGCGGACGTTCAGCTCATCCGAGAGCAGCGGCAGCAGGGCCGCGAGGCGCGTGGCCCGGGCCGGGTCGGCGAGCACCACCTCGGCGGCGGCGAGCGGCTGGCGCACCCGCACCTTGACCTGGGCGCGCGCGGCGAGCCCCAGGCTGGCCAGCTCCCTGAGCAGGGCCATGTCCTCGGCCAGCTCCGGCGCATCACAGGCGGAATCCGGGCTGGGGAAGGCGCAGTGATGCACGCTCTCGGGTGCCTCGACCACAGCGCGGGGCTCCGCCCGCAACCCAAAGTGATCGCACCGGCCCGCGCTGCCCCTTGTTTGCGGGGGGAGGCTGCCTCCCCCCGCATCGCTGGCGCGCTGGGGGGCGGAGCCCCCCACAGACCCCCGCGCCCTATTGGCGCGCGCGCCTACGGCGCGTGAACGACTCCGCGCAAAATCCGCGCCTGGCGCGCGGACTTTCGCGAGTAGTAGTCCAGGGGCCAGCACCAGGGAGCGGTACAGGGCTTCGGCGGTGAAGGGCACGAAGGGCGCGATGACCTTGGCGAGCGTGACCAGCACCTCGTACAGGGTGGCCAGGGCGTCCGAGGTCTCCTGGCCCTCGCCCCAGAAGCGGCCGCGGCTGCGGCGCACGTACCAGTTGGACAGCGCGTCCACGAAGTCGTGGATGGCGCGGGCGGCGTCGTAGATCAGCAGCGCGTCCATGCGCTCGGTGACGACGCGCACCAGCTGGTTGCGCTCGTGCAGCACCCAGCGGTCGAGCGCGCAGCGATCGGGCAGGGCCCGGGCCCCGGAGTCGCCGGGGCTGAAGCCGGCGATGTCGCCGTAGATGGCGAAGAACTGGTGCACGTTGCGCAGGCGGATCAGGAACTCGCGCTGCCCGTCGCGCACGGCGCGCAGGGAGAGGCGGGTGTTGGACCACACGGGAGAGGCCGAGCAGAACAACCAGCGGAAGGCGTCGGCTCCGGGCGGCTCGAAGGGGGCGTGCAGCCAGACATCGCGTTCGAGGCCGAGGGCGGCCATATCCTCCGGGTGCAGGTGCACGGTCTCCTTCACGGTGACCGCGGCGGTGACCACCTGCAGGTGGCGCCGCTCGCCGTCCTCGGTGGCCGAGATGGCGATGGTGGCCCCGGGCTGCAGGTCGAGGCTGGCGACCTGGGTGGCCATCATGCCGAGCTGGCCGGGCTGCAGGCGCTCATCGGCCTGGACGTGCAGCTTCGTGCGGCCGAGGATGACCAGATCGGGCGGCACGTAGTTGCCCTTGGACTTGGACTCCTTGCGGCCTTCGGGATCGCAGACGTGCCCCAGCACGATGCAGTTGCGGTAGGGGTGCGGGAAAGGGCGCGGCTCCAGCCCCAGCTCGCGGCAGGACTCATCGTCGAACAACAGGGTGGAGATCATCAGCAGGGCGTAGAACCAGCCGCGGGTCTGGTCCACGGCCTCGGAGATGAAATCAGCCGGGAAGGAGGCCGCGAATTCCTCGCGCCCCTGGTGCGGGAAGCCGTGCTGGGCGAAGGGCATGGAGCCGGCGTCGAACCAGCAGTCGATGACCTCGGGGACGCGCCGCATGGTGGCGCCGCACTGCGGGCAGGGCAGCGTGACGCGGTCGATCCAGGGGCGGTGGACCTGCAGATCGGGCTCCACCGACGGGTCGAAGGCGTCGGGGTTCATGGCCAGGATCTCGGCGGCGCTCGCCGGCGCGACCTGGTGCTCGCAGCCCGGGCAGATCCAGATGTTCAGCGGGGTGCCCCAGAAGCGCTCGCGGGACAGGGCCCAGTCCACGTTGTTGCGCAAAAAGTCGCCGAAGCGCCCCTCCTGGATGTGCTCGGGCAGCCAGCGCACGGCCGCGTTGTTGGCCAGGGCCTCGGCGTTGAGCGCGGTGGTGCGGATGAACCAGGCCGGCCGGGCGTACTGGATGAGCGGATCGGAGTCGACCCGCCAGCAGAAGGGGTACTCGTGCTCGACCTTGTTGGCCGTGGCCAGCAGGCCGCGGCGGTGCAGGTCGCGGATGATGTCGGTGTCGCAGTCCTTGCAGAAGCGACCCTCCAGGAACCCGGTCCCCGGCACGAAGCGGCCGTCGGGGCCCACCAGGCACAGGAAGCCGAGGCCGTTGGCCTGGCCCGTCTCGTAGTCCTCGGCGCCGAACGCCGGGGCCTGATGCACCACACCCGTGCCGGTGTCCATGGTGACGTAGTCGGCGAAGATGACCTCGTAGGCCTTGCCGCCCTCGGGGGCCTGGAAGGAATACAGCGGCTCGTACGCCATGCCCACGAGCGCGACGGCGTCCACGGTCTCGATGACCTCGCCGCCACCCAGGGCCTCCTTCAGGTCGGGATGCCCCACCAGGGCCTCGGCCACGATCAAGGTCTCCTCGCCCACCTTCACGTAGGCGTAGCGGGCATTCGGCTTGACCGCGAGGGCCACATTCGACGGCAGGGTCCAGGGGGTGGTGGTCCAGGCCAGCAGCGACAGCCCCGGCTGGCCGCGCACGCGGAAGCGGATGGTGATCGAGGGGTCCTTGACGGTCTTGTAGCCCAGGCCCACCTCGGCGGCGGACAGGGCCGTGCCGCCCTGCGGCCACCACCAGACCACCTTGTGGCCCTGGTACAGCAGGCCCTTCTGGAACAGCCGGGACAGCGCCCACCAGACCGACTCCACGTAGGAGCGGTGAAAGGTGACGTAGGCCTCGCCCAGATCGACCCAGAAGCCGATGCGCTCCGTGAGCAGCTCCCACTCCTTCACGTAGGCGAACACCGACTCCCGGCAGCGGCGGTTGAAGCGCTCCAACCCATACGCCTCGATGGCCTCCTTGCCGTGGATGTCGAGGACCTTCTCCACCTCGACCTCCACGGGCAGGCCGTGGGTGTCCCAGCCGCCCTTGCGGGGGACGTGGTAGCCGCGCATCGCGAAGTAGCGGGGCACCAGGTCCTTGATGACGCGGGTGAGCACGTGCCCGTTGTGGGGGGTGCCGTTGGCGGTGGGGGGACCTTCGTAGAAGGTGTAGCGGGGGCGCCCGGCCGCGATCTCCTGGCCGCGCTCGAAGCTGCGCTCACGCTTCCAGAAGGCCAGGACGTCGGCCTCGAGTTCGACGGTGGGGAGGAGCTTGGGGAAGGTCTCTGCGGGCATGTCGATGGGTCGCTCGGTGAGGGGGGCACGAAGGGGCGCCCCTATAATCGATCAATGGGCTACCATGGACAGGTTTGCAGGAGGTGCCGCCGTGGACCCCGTCTTCCTGACCGCGATCTGGCTCATGGCCATGCTGGCCGCCCTCATCACCCACGCCTTCGGCTGGCGCTCCTGGGCCAGGAGCTTCGGCCCGCAGCAGCCGCCCCGCGGGGTCGTCATGGTCCCCAAGCCCCCGGAGGAGGTCGCCAAGGCCCTGGCCCACGCCATCGCGACCGGCGGGAGCACATTCAGTGGCCGCGTGCTGGAGGCCGACAGCCACACCCTGCGCGCCCGCATCCGCCCCCCGGTGGTCATGCAGCGCCAGGGCCGCGCCAGCGTCGGCTCCAGCGACGAAGCCCTGCTCACCTGCCACCTCGAGAGCAGCCTGGAGGGCACCCGCGTGGCGTGGAGCCTCGACGTGGAGAGCCTCGGGCGCGGCCTGAAGCTGGGCGCCGCCATCACGCTGGGCGTGGGCGCCGTGGCCATCATCGCCGCCGGCATCCTCTTCCCCACTTTGGTGATCCCCTCCGAGCAGCGCGCCGTCCAGGGACAGACCTGGCAGGTCTTGCAGCTCATACACTTCCTGTGGCCGCCCTTCCTGCTCACCTACCAGGCACGGCGGCTGCGCTCGCTGGTGGCGGAGCGGTGCACGGATCTGATGCAGAACCTGCCGTACGTGTAGGCCGAATCCCCACCCCCACGAGCCAGAATGAGGCACCCCCATGTCGAGAACGAACGCGTCCCCTCGAAGGTGGCTTTTCCTCATCACGCTCGCCAGCGCGACGGCCTGCGGGCCGCGCGCCGTTCCCGCCGCGCGCGCAGACGACGATCCAGTGGTCGGCGCTCCGATCGATGAATGGCTGCCCGGAAGCTCATGGTCCTGCGACGCGATCTCGTCGCTGGGCACGACGAAGTATGTGGTCGAGCACGCATGGTGGTTCACCGACACCACCTGGTCGACCGACATCGGCGAGCGGCTCGCGGAGAAGGCCAACGATGGTTCCCTGCCCCAGTTCGTCGGGCAGGCCTTCGGCGACTGGATCGAGCCGAACGGTGAGACGTGGAGTTCGCGCGTGGATGGGTCCGACCATCACTGGTTCGGCGCGAACGCTGACACCATCCTCATCGAGTTCAACTACGACGGGCGCGAGGGAACCCCGTACCGGTTCAAGATCGAGCCGTACATCGGCACGAACGGCGAGGACCGCGCGGAGTTCTCCTACGCCTCTTACACCGCGACGTACGCCATCGACTGCGTCCAGGAGGGGGACTCGGCGCGATAGCCGGCGCTCGGAGTGCGCTGGTCTGCGCGGATTCCAACGCGGTCACTCGCGACAGGTCGTCCCCCCGAGCCGCCCCAGCAGGGCGACCAGCATCGCCTCCAACGCTGGGACCTCCTCCCGCGCCGTCTTCCACACGAGGTCCAGGTCGATCGCGGCATAGCCGTGGATGAGCCGGTGCCGCATCCCGACGATGTCGCGCCATGGGATCTCAGGATGGCGGTCTCTCGTGCAGGTCCCGACGCGGGAGCACGCCTCCCCGATCACCTCGATCTGCCGGATGACCGCGGATTGGACCAGCAGATCCCGGTCGAGGTCCGCGCGTTCCTTGCCCTCAAGGAATTGGCTCACCAGGCGGCATGCATCGACGGCATCGGCCAACCAGGTGCGCTCCTCCTCACCGGAGGGCTCACGCCGCATATTGCACCTGCGAGCTCGCGATGACGCGCTCGCGGAGGCCTCGGTGGAGGAAGCCGGGGGTGACCAGATCGACCCGCCGGCCGCCGAAGAGCTGCTCGATCTCACGCTGGATCGCGGAAAAGGCCATGAGCCCCGGGGCCTGGCCAGGCGCGAACTCCACCAGCACGTCGATGTCGCTGAGGGGACCGAAGTCGTCGCGGAGCACCGAGCCGAAGAGGCTCAGGCGCTGGATGTGCCGGGCACGACACAGCTCGGCGAGCGCCTCGATCGGGACGGCGATCCGCGGTTGGCTCATGAAGCACCTCCACCCCGAGGATACCGTGGGGCTGGCGCGCGCTCAACCGATCGCCCCTCCGATAGAAACGCGGTGCGGGTGTGGGGCTCAGGGCAAGGGAGGCGCGGGTTCCCTAGGGCCGCGGCATCCAGGTCCCGAACCACACGAACCACGACAGCGAGGAGAAGTCCGGCGGGGTCGCGAAGATCACCCAGGCGATGCCCTTGATCTCGCGCACCGGGTTCATGGCCAGGCCCACGGAGCCGGCCCACCCCGCCTGCAGCCCCGTGTCCACGGACCAGACCGTGTCCGCGCCCACCCGCAGCAGCACGGCCCGCGGCCGGACCCAGGCGGGGCCCGGGATGCGGCCGGTGGGGATGACGTGTTCAACCTCGGCGCGGGCGGTGAGCGTGCGATCGGTGATCAGGGCGTCGGCGGGCATCCAGCGTACGCCCCAGGAGCCGCCGGTGGACAACTGGCGCTCGTACAGCCAGGGGGAGACCCAGCGCGCGCGGGTGAAGGGCAGGATGTACCAGCGATCGGCGAGGGCGAACCGGCGCTCCCAGCCCAGCCAGGCGTCGACACCGAGGCGCTCCTCCGGCAGGAGGCGCACCATGCTGCGCCAGCCGCCCCACTCGGTGTCGGCCCACACCCCGGCCTCCACCCCCTCGGGGTAGCGCAGGCTGTCTTGCTGCTGGCCCTCGGGCAGGACGGCGCCCAGGTTCCCGGCCAGCAGGACCCCGCCGTCCAGGCGCAGGATGCGCTGCTCCCAACGCACCAGACCCACCCCCAGCCGGGTCTCCACCAGGCCCAGCGGCATGGCCTCCACCCCGGCCACGATCTCCCAGCGATCGATGGGCGCGTAGAGGGCGGCGCCGCCCACCACCCAGGGCCAGTCGCCCCCGAGGGGGGAGCGGAACGCGCCGTAGATGTCCGCCCGCCCGAAGGGGCGCCGGCCGGGGGTCCCGGGAGGCGAGACAGCGGGATCATCGCCGTACACCGGCGACCGTTCCACATCCGCGAAGGACGGCGGGGGCGCCTGGGCGTCCAACCCGGTGCAGCAGTGGGGCCACCAGGAAGGCCCCCGCGGATCGGGCCTCAACGGTGCGACCACCTCCCCCGCCCGCGCCCAGGCGGCGGACTCCCCCAGGCCTGGGCGCAAGAGCAGCCAGGCCGCGGCGCGGACGACCTGCAGGCGCTCGTCCAGCGAGGCCGCGGGCAGGCGCGGGTGCAGCAGCAGGGTGTCGCCCTCCACCGCCACCAGCACGGGCATGGCGCGCCGCTCCACGGCGAGGTGCCAGGGGCCGGGCGCGGGCATCACCGCGGCCAGATCGTCCGCCAGCCACCGGGCCACGGGCTCGGCCCGCGTGGCACGGCCATGGTCCAGGAGCTGGACCTCGACGGAGCCTACCCGAGCACCGGCGCGGTGCTCCGCCGGCGTGACCGCCCCCGCATGAACGGCCAGCAGGAGGCAGAGGGCAGCGAGCGGAGAGGTCAAGGCCGACAGGGGGCGGATGGTGGCTTGGGGCGGACTTGAACCGCCGACACCACGGGTATGAACCGTGTGCTCTGACCAGCTGAGCTACCAAGCCGAAGCGCCGCGGTGCTTAACGCGCGCCCGGTCACTGTCAACCGCCGTGCACGCGCGCCCAGGCGAGCAGCGCGCCAGAGCAGAACGCCAGGGCGCCCAGGGTTACCACGGCCGGCAGGCGCAGCCTCAGCGCGGCCCGGCGCAGCAGGGCCACCTCCTCCTCGTCGAGGGGCTCGCCCTCCTCCCAGGCCCGCGGGGTGATGCCCCAGGCCAGCAGCCCGACCACGAAATCCGGCTTGGCAAAGACCACGAAGGCGGCGAGCGCCGCGGCCACGCCCAGCGCGATGACCAGGCCCTGCAGCAGCCCCGTCACCGCCGGCTCACTCGAGGGTCTCCAGCTCCTGCTCCACGAGCTGGAGGTTGCGCTGGATGGCCGCCGCGTAGCTGCTCTCGGGGTAGCGCTCCAGCAACCCCTTCAAGATCCCCACCACCTCCTCGATTTTCGCCTTGCGTTGGGCCGAGTCTGCGACACTGCGCGCCGCGAGGAACAGCCCGCCCGCCCGCTCACGCTCGGCGTGGACGTGCCCATCCACCGCCTCCTGCCACAGCCGGGCCACCTCCTCGTCCCCCTCGGGCGACAGCTCGGCGAGCTGGTCGAGGGCGGCCTCGTAGGCGCCTTCGGCCAGGGCGCGGCGGGCGCCCTCCACGGCCTCGGCGCGCAGGGCCGCGGCGTCCCGCTCGGGGGCGACGGTCACCGGGGGCCCCTCTTGGTCGCCCGGGCCCTGCCCGGCGCCGCCCGAGTCGGGGGGGTCGAGGGGCTCCTGCTCCACCGGACGGACCAGGGGCTCGCCGGGGCCCTCGTCGTCCAGGGGTTCGCCGGGCTGCACCGCCGGCACCACTGGGTGGAAGCCCTCCAGCCCTTCGTCCGTCCGCCAGCGCTCCTCCACGTCCAGCAGGATGTCGAGGTAGTTCACGAGGTCCTTCTGGGCCTGGGGCGGCCACGTGCGGGCGCGCCGCAACAGGGCCCGCAGCGCCTCGAGCCGCGCGGCCCGGTCCGCGTCCTGGTTGTCGTCCAGCAGCAGCAGCACGCGGGCCTCGAGCCCGGTGAGGTCGCTGATGGCGGAGGCGGCGGGCGCGGGCACCGCGGTGTTCGGCGGGACATCGCCGTAGGGGACGACGCACCCGCCGAGGAGCGCGCTGAAGAACAGGAGGAGTGAGAGGGGGAGGCGCATCATGAGGGCCCTGATAACATCGCTCACCGCCCCTGCTCGATCACGTCCCAGACGCTCGCCCCCTCTCCGGGGTCCTCCTGGGAGGGCTCCTCGGTGGGCCCCTCCGCCGCCTCCTCCACCACCTCCGCAGGCTGCTCCCAGCCGGGCTGGCCGCTCCAGACGCGATCCCTTGGCGGCGTCAGGGGCACAAAAGCGCGCGAAGCCCCGCACTCCGGGCCGGGGACCAGGATGGTCGGCCCGCCCTCCTCCCCGGCGCCGTCCAGCGGGAGCCCGGCGGCCTTGTCCACCGGCTGGCGCACCAGGCAGGTGGACGCTGGAGACAACGAGCTGCCGGGAGCGGGCTCGCTGCCCAGCAACCCAGCGCCGGCCATCCCCTGGGCCGTGCCGATCCAGGCGGGCAACGCTCCGCTGGCGCCGGACACCCGCAGGCTGCCGCGGCGCATGGGGCGGTTGTCGTCATAGCCCACGTAGGAAGCGACGGTGAAGCTCCTGGCCATGTCCAGGCCCTGTTCGCCCGTGACCGGCACGAAGCCGATGAAGGCCGCGTTGCGGTAGGCGTTGGTGGTGCCGGTCTTGCCCAGCAGGGGCCAGGCCGCGCCACCCACCTGCACCGTCCCCGCCGCGCGGCGGCCCGTCCCCCAGGACACCACGTTGGCGAGCACATCGGTCACCAGCAGCCCCTCGTGCGCCGACGCGATCTGGACCTTCTGCTCGCCGGCGCGGTACAGCACGGCGCCGTCGCGGTCGCGGATCTCCTGGATGAGCAGCGCGGCCCGCCCGTCGGCGGGCACATCGCTGGCCTGGCGCAGCCCGGGCACGGCGCCGTCGGTGAACACCTGGCCGGGGAAACGCCAGGAGGCCCCATCGAGGAAGCCCTGGTACACCTCCGCCATCTCCAGCAGCGTGATCTCCGTGGCGCCCAGCGGCATGGAGAGCACCGGCGGGATGTCGGTCTCCACCCCCATGCTGTGGGCCAGGAGGGCGATGTAGCGCATCCCGAGCAGGCGCTTGAAGTCGGCGTTGCGCAGGAGCAGGTACTCGGACCAGGGATCCTCCTGGCCGTGCTTGGCCACCTCCGCGTCCAGCGCCGTGCGCAGGGCCTCGATGGTAGAGAGGTGCAGCACGCCGTCCACCAGCATGTCTCCGGGGCGATCCGGGTGGGCCCGGCCGACCCAGGTCGCGAGGGCCTCGGGATCGTCGAGCACCGCGGCCAGCGGCTCCAGGCCAGGCTGGGCCTCGGGAGCACACACCAGCGTGCCGTCACGGGACCGCAGGTGGAGCCAGCCCACGTCGCCGGGCGCGACCCCCTCCACGACGTGGTCGTTCAGGGCCAGCTCCATGGGGCTGCCGAGGCGGGCGAGCTGGTCCCTGCAGCTCAACCCGTCGGGCTCCAGGTGCAGGAAGCTGCGGTCCAATGCCTCCAGCCGCTGGCGGCGCTCATCCCCGCGCGAGCCCCTCTGGACCCGCAGCCGCTCGGCCTCGAACAGACGCCCGTAGTGCAGGGAGCGCAGCTCGAAGGCGTCCTCCGGGTGGCCGGAGAACGCGAGCCCGCCGAGCGCCTCCAGCCGGGCGTCGTCGAACAGCGCCTCGGGGATCCTGCTCTCCAGGGGGATGACGCCGTACTGGTCGCGGATGCGCGCGATGTAGGCCTCGCGGTCCTCGCCGCCCGCCTGCGCCAGCCCCGTCAGCTCCGCCACCCGGCGCAGCTGCTCCGGGTTGAGGCGGTCCACCAGGTGGTAGAGCAGCCAGATGGAGGCCAGGTTCTCGGAGCGCGTACCGGCCCAGGCGAGGGTCACGGCCGGCTCGGGGTCGTGGTCGGGGTGGGGGTAGTACCAGGTGCCCTCGAAGGGGAACACCCCACGGCGGTTGTCGAGCAGGTCGCCGGGCTGCCAGCCCAGCTGCAGTGCTGCGTAGTAGACCAGCGGCTTCCAGGTGGAGCCGAGCTGGCGCCGAGCCTGGGTGGCGCGGTTGAAGTTCTGGTTGTCGTTGCCCCCCACCATGGCCCGCACCCGTCCCTGCTGCAGGACCAGCACGGCCCCCTGCAGGGCGGTCCTGGCCTCCAGATCGCAGACCAGGCCGTCGTCGGCGTCCTCCCGCACCGACGCGCGCACCACGCGGCCGGCCCTGAGCACCCCCAGCAGGGCCGTGACGTCGTCCTCGCGCGCCGAGCGGCGGTGGTCCAGCTCCTTGCTCTGCCGCACCACCGCGGCGGCGCGCAGCAGGCCCTGGTGGTCCACGGTGCAGGCCAGATGACCGGTGGGCGCCGCGTCCCCCCCGCGCGCCAGGGGCGCGGGGCCGAGGTCCAGGGAGAGGCGGCGCTGCTTGCCCTCACCCCGCACCTGGCCCACCCGGGCGGTCAGGAACTGCCGCGGCCGGGGCCGTCCCACCAGCGGCCCGCTCAGCGCGTCCTCATCGAGCAGGAAAGCGGTGGCGTCGGCGCCGTCCAGGTAGGGCCCCAGCTCGGTGAGGTGGTGCCACAGGCCCCAGGTCGCGGCGGTCTGGGCTCCTTCGTCGAGGGTGGTGACGATCTGGAGGCCCGCGGCGGAGGGGTTGTCGATCCCGGCGGCCGCGAACACCTCGGGGAAGGGTGCCTCTGCCAGGGCCTGCTCCACCGCGTCGAGCACCACGGAGCGATCGTAGCGGAAGGTGCCGCGCTGGAAGGGGATGGGCTGGTCCTTGAGCGCCAGGTACCGCTCCTGCGGGATGGCGCCGGTCTCGGCCATCCGCCCCAGCACGTAGGTGGTGCGGATCCGGGCGGCGTCCCTGGCCTTCTGGCGAGCCTCCTCGTCATGACCGAGCCAGGGATTGTAGCGCGAGGGGGCCTTGACCATCCCGGCCAGGAAGGCACACTCGTGCAAGCCGAGCTGGCCGACGTCGCGGTCGAAGAAGTAGCGGGCCGCGATGCCGATGCCGCGCCCATTGCCCGAGACGTGGAACTGGTTGAAGTAGAACTCCAGGATGTCCTGCTTGGAGAAGTGGGCCTCCAGGCGCAGGGCGTTCACCAGCTCGGTGCCCTTGGAGCGCAGGGAGCGATCCGGGCGATAATAAAGGTTCTTGGCTGTCTGCTGGGTGAGGGTGGAGCCTCCCGCCACCAGGTGCCCGGCCTTGGCGTTCATCACCATCGCGCGCGTGATGCCCATGGGATCCACGCCGTGGTGATCGAAGAAGCGCTTGTCCTCGGCGGCCACGATGGCCGCGACGCAGGCGTCGGGGATCTCACGGTAGGGCACGTAGTCGCGGTGCTCGCGGGCGAAGAACACGCCGAAGCGGGTCTGCCCGTCACGGTAGTAGACGGGGCTCTCCTCGGAGATGATGTCCATGATGGCGGCGCGGGTGAACCGCTCCCCCGGCTCCTCCACCACGCAGCGGCGGTAGGCGTACCAGCCGACCACCAGGGCGGCCACCAGCAGCACCACCAGCACCACCAGCACGATGAGGATCACCGAGGCCCTGCGTCTGGTCTTCATGGGCGTTCTCCACGGGGGCGGTCGGGCGACCCGGCCACCTCCTCCAGCGAGCGGATCATGGCGCCGGTCGCACGCGACCAGGGATACTCCAGCGCGGCCGCGCGGCACAGCTCCCCGAGGCCCGGCGTGCCGAGGGCGCGCGTGACGGCCGCGGCCAGGCCGGTCACGTCCTCGGGGTCGTCCACCGCGAGCCAGGGGTGGGGCAGCAGCTCCGCCGCCCCGTTCGCGACCGTGGTGATGACCGGCAGCCCCGCGGCCATGCCCTCCAGCACCGCGTTGGCGGCGGAATCATAGCGTGTGGGCAGGATCATGAGGTCGGCGGCGCCCAGGTAGCGCTCGGGGTCGGGGCGCGCCCCCACCAGGCGCAGCGTCACGCCCAGGCGCGCGGCCAGGCGCCGATAGCGGGCCGTACCGCGGTCGCCGCCGAGGGCCACCAGCGCCAGGCCCGGCACGCGCGCCAGCGCGCGGATGGCGAGATCGAGCCCCTTGCGGCGGAAACCCGCGCCCAGGAACACCGCGAGCCGAGCCTGGGTGGAGAGGCCCAGCTCCGCTCGCGTCTCCGCCCGCAGCTCGGGGCGGGGCCGGAAACGCCCGGCGTCCACGCCGTTGTGGATCACCACGAGCCGCGCCCGATCGAGCCCGTAGCGCGCCACGAGCTGCTCCCCCGGCCCGCGCGCGTTGGCCACCACGCGGCGCGCACCCAGCACCGCGCCGCGATCCAGCGCCAGCTCCACGTGGTGCCGCGGCGAGGCCCACCAGCCCGGCAGGGTCTGCAGGTAGGCCGCATGACAGCCCCCGCCGGCGCGGTAGACATCGAGCCCCGGCACGCGCCCCAGCGCCAGGGAGACGTCGGGCCGGGAGGCGACGACAGCGGCACGGGCCGCGCGGGCGAAGGCCGGCATGGAGACCAGAGAGCCGAGCCGCGGCACCCGCACGCGCACCATGGCGAGCCCGCGCCCGACGCGGGCCTCGAGCTCTGGTTCCAGCGCGCTCTCCATGCAGATCACGGCCACCTCGTGCCCGCCCTCAAGCAAGGACCGCGCCAGGGCCGTGGCGTAGCCCCCCGTACCACCATCGGCGGCCATGCGGCGCAGGGCAATGGCGACCTTCAAGGCCAAGGCCCCACCACCGCCAACCGGCAGCCACCGAGGTGCTTGGGCCGAAGTAAGCTTGTTCCCGTCTCCCAGACCCACGGGCTCGACGCCGCCTGCCACCCCTCCCCCCCTCGGAAGGACCGCCCCGCGCCTCGCGCGCTATCGATCATCGCGCCCACTCTCGGATCCATCGCGCGACGCCCGCAGCGCCCACTTCAGGTGCGTGTACCGCGCGCCCAGCCAGGCCACCGAGAGCCCGGCCCGGCCATCCAGGAACCCGAGCTGCAGCAGGTAGCCGCGGAGGAAGCGCCAGGTCGCGCGGCCCACGGGATCCCAGGCGTGCCCCGGCGTCGGATCGACCTCGGCCGCCCGGCGCGCGTAGCGCGCGATGGTGTCCAGGTGCTCCTGCGCGCTGCGATAGGGGTGGTGGTCCAGATCGCCGTGGAGGCGCGCAATGGGGCCATCCACCTCCAGCCGGTCGTGGGGATCGGTCCCGCCCCAGCGCGCCCGGGCACGCCGCACGAGCCGCACGCGCCGGTCCGGATACCACCCCCCCCAGCCCAGGGGCTGGCCCAGATAGTGATTGCGGCGCGCCACCGCGAACCCGTCCACCGCGGGCTCCTCTGCCAGGGCCACGCGGATGGAGGCCGCCAGGGCTGGGCTCACCCGCTCGTCGGCGTCGAGGGACAGCACCCAGGCGTGGGTGGCCAACCCCAGGGCGCGGTTCTTCTGGGCCACGTGCCCTGGCCAGTCCGTTTCCACCACTCGGGCGCCCAGGGCCCTGGCCACCTCCGGCGTGCCGTCCGCGCTGCCCGAGTCCAGCACCAGCCGCTCATCGGCGAAGGCCACCGAGCGCAGGGCCTCGGGCAGGCGATCGGCCTCGTCGCGGGCGATGATGACGACGCTCAGGGGGGGCATGGCGGGGGCTCGGGGTGGGTGTGCGCTGTATCCGGCGCGGGGGAGGCGTGGTGTGGATCCAGTGATGGCGCGGCCCCGCCAGAACCGCGGGCCGACCTGTGGCGGGTCGGAGGAAGGACCGGGGACCAGACCGCAGCCCCGCTCTCCGCTTGTCATGGCTCGCCCCTTTCCCCGCGGATGTTCATCGAGACGCCGAGTGGTTCGTCCGCACCCCGGGCGCTGGAGAGGACGCCGCCCGGAGGGGGACAGGAACGCTGGGCGAAGTGCGGGGGCCCCCCGGGGACGTCACCCGCCGGAGAACCCCCTCGAAGTTTCCATTTCCGCCGGAGAACCCCCTCGAAGTCACCACCTCGCCCTGCTTGGCAGGCCACCGGGCCTTGCCGTGAGCTATCATCCCGCGAAAATCGGCTTTGCTCGGCAGGCGGCCCGTCGGAACCGCGCCAGGGTGGATACCTGGGGCCCCCTCTCCGGCGGAAATGGTTCGTTCAGCCTCGCTCTCCGGCGCGGCGCCGGTATGGCGCGGTCGCCGCGGCCATGACGCGGTCGAAAAATATTGATTCCTAGTGCCTGACACCTGCTATCTGCTACCCGCTAGCTGTTGCGCTGTCGCCGGCGCACCGGCCCCGCGAGTGGCGTCCGTCCAGCGCCAGGCCCGCTTGACACCCCCTCCCCCTTGCGAATAGGAGCCGGGGGCTTGAAACCGGCGGCGACGTAGCCAAGAGGTCCAAGGCAGAGGTTTGCAAAACCTCCACTCACCGGTTCGAATCCGGTCGTCGCCTCCAACCCGCCTTCCTCGCCGAACACCGCCCAGAGCCGCGTGCAGGACGTGTGAAGGTCCCCTGCGCCGCGCTGGTCACGCCCCGCGCGGCGGCTATACTGCGCCTCCTTCCCCGAGGCGTCTTCATGCTCCAGCACGCCCTGCTCTCCTTCGCTCTCGGTGGCGCCGACTGGGTCCTGTGGCTCCTGGTCCTGCTGTCGCTGCTCTGCGTCGCGGTCACGGTCGAGCGCGCCATCGGCGCGCTGTTGAACCACACCCCCCAGGGCTCCCTGCGCGCCGCCCTGGCCGACTTCGGCCGCAACGGCAGCCTCGGCACCCTGCGCTCCCGGCTGCAGGGCATGCGGGGCGCCCAGGCCCGGGTCCTCACCGCCGGCGCCGTCCGGGTCGAGTCGGGCGTCGGGTCCGTGGAGGAGGCCCTGCAGGCCGCCACCGCGCTGGAGCGCATCCGCATGGACCGCTTCCTCGCAGTCCTCGGCACCGCCGGTTCCACCTCCCCCTTCATCGGCCTGTTCGGCACCGTGCTCGGCATCATCAAGGCCTTCCACGACCTGGCCGAGAAACAGGCCGAAGCCGCCAGCGCGGTCATGGCCGGCATCTCGGAGGCCCTCGTGGCCACCGCCATCGGGCTGATGGTCGCCATCCCCGCGGTGGTGCTCTACAACGTGTTCCAGCGCCTCAACAAGGGCGTGCTCACCAACACCGACGCCCTGGCCCACGTGCTGCTCTCCCAGCTCAAAGCCACCGGGCACCTCGCCCAGAAGGACTGAGGAGCCCGGATCATGGGAGTGAAGCTCGACGGCGCCGACGACGACATCATCGCCGACATCAACATCACGCCCTTCGTCGACATCATCCTGGTGGTGCTCATCATCTTCATGGTCACGGCCACCTACATCGTGGCGCCCTCCATCAAGGTCAACCTGCCGGATGCGGCCACCGGCGACGGCACCGACGAGTCCTCGCTCGGCCTCACGCTCGCCGCCGACGGCACCCTCTACCTCAACGGCGATGCCGTCACCCGCGACGAGCTGCGCGCGGTCATCCGCAGGGAGAAGGCCCGCGACCATGACGTGGTCTGCCTCATCGCCGCCGATAAGGTGGTGCAGCACGGCGAGGTGGTCGGGCTCATGGATCTCGTGCGCCAGGAGGGCGTGGCGCGCTTCGCCATCAACATCGAGCCGGCGGACGCCACCCGCGACCTGGCGGTGCCATGAACACGGGCTGCGAGGATCTGCTCAGCCCCCGGCCCGCCTGGCAGGCCTGGCTGCGCGCCGTCGCCCTGCCCGTCTCCATCGGGTTCCACGTGTTGGTGGCCCTCTTCCTGATCAGCCGCCCCGAGCCCGTGCGCGCTGCGGCGCAGTGGGTCGAGATGGCCGTGGTGAAGCCCCCACCCGTGGTCGAGCAGCCCCCGCCCGAGCCCAAGCCCGAGCCACCGAGACCGAAGCGCGAGCGCAAGCCCGAGGCCGTCTCCTTCAAGGACACCGTCCCCGAGCCTCCCCCCGATGCCAAGGAGGCTCCCGACGCGGACCAGGAGCCCCAGCGGGTCGTCCGGCGCGTCCAGGGGCTCTCGGCGTCCTCCTTCGCCCAGGGCAGCGGCACCGGCGTCTCCGTGCGCCGCGGCACCACCACCGGCGTGGCCGCCACCGACGAGACCATGGGCCTGGACGAGCAGGCCGGCTTCCAGCTGCTGCCCGTCGCCACCGTCACCACCCAGCCCCGCGGCTGCACCCGCCCCCCGGTCGAGGTCCCCAAGGAGGCCATCGACGCCGAGTACGAGGGCACCCTGCGCATGAGCCTCGATCTCGATGACGCCGGCCGCGTCATCGGTGTGCGCTTCCTCGATCACGCGAGCTACGGCGTGGAAGATGCGTGTGAAGCCGCCGCCCGCGCCATGCGCTGCCGGCCCGCCCGCCAGGGAGACACCCCCGTGCCCGTCACCGGCATGCCCCACCGCTGCACCATCAAGGCCCTCGATTGATGCCGCTCCTGCCCCTGCTGCTGGCCCTCGCCGCCTTCGCCGCCCCGGAGGGGGCGCCCGAGGCCGTCGCGCCGCCCGGGACAGCCCCCGCCGGGGCCCTAGCCGAGCCGCCCCCCCTGGTGAAGGAGCCCGCCCTGCTCGATTTCGTCCAGGCGCCCTACCCCGCCGAGGCGCAGGCCGCGGGCCTGGAGGGCACGGTGGTGCTGGCCATCGAGATCGACGAGGCCGGGCACGTCGCCAGCGCCGAGGTGCTGGAGCCCGCCGGCCACGGCTTCGACGAGGCCGCCCTGGAGGCCGCCCGGCGGTTCGTGTTCGAGCCCGCCGAGGACGAGACCGGCCCCGTGGCCGTCATCGTCGAGTTCGCCTACGGCTTCGTGCTGGACGCCGCCGCCCACGACGGCGCCGTGCCGGACGCGCAGGCCCCGCCGCCCGAGGCCGAGCTGCCCGTCACCCTGGAAGGCCAGCTCACCGAGATGGGCACGCGCCGGGCGCTCGAGGGCTTCCCCGTGCTGCTGCCCGCGCTGGACATGCAGACCACCACCGACGCCGAGGGCTGGTTCCGCTTCCGCGGCGTCCCCCCCGGCGCCCACCGCCTCAAGGCCGTCAACACCGGCTTCGACGCGCTGGAGCGCGAGGTGGAGGTGGTGGACGGGGAGGTCACCACCCTGCGCCTGTGGATCCGCAACCAGTCCTACGCCGAGGACGAGCTGGTCGGCGTCTACAAGCGCGAGAAAGAAGAGGTCACCCGTCGCACCCTCTCCGTGCAGGAGGTGCGCCGCGTGCCCGGCACCTTCGGCGACCCGGTGCGCGTGATCCAGAGCCTGCCCGGCGCGGCCCGCGCCCCCTTCTCCACCGGCATCCTGGTGATCCGCGGCTCCAACCCCGAGGACTCCGCGGTCTACGTGGACGGCATCCGCATCCCGCTGATCTACCACCTCGATGGCGTCCACTCCGTGCTCAACCCCAACCTGGTGGAGTCGGTGGACTATCTCCCCGGCGGCTACGGCGTGCGCTACGGCCGCAGCCTGGGCGGCGCCATCGACGTGCGCACCCGCCGGACCTACCCGGAGGAGGGCCACGACCTCAAGTGGACCACGGATCTGATGCACTCCGGCGGCCTGCTGAGCGGCCGGTTCGGCGCCAAGCGCGGGCGCCCCTGGGGCTACGCCGGTGGTGCCCGCCGCTCCTACATCGATCTGCTGATCCCCTTCTTCACGCAGAACTCCGGCTTCGTCATCAAGCCTCGCTGGTTCGACTACCAGCTCAAGCTCGACCGCCTGGAGCTGCCGGGCGGCTCGCGCTTCTGCGTCTTCATCTTCGGCTTCCAGGACATCCTGCGGGTCTCCACCCCGGACGATGTCGCCCAGGGCACGGATCAGGACACCCAGGGCGATCTCGACGTCCTCTACTCCACCCACCGCCTGCTGGTGGACTGGGAGCACCCCCTCACCGAGCGCTGGAAACTGCGCGTCACCCCCAGCGTCGGGCTCGACGTCAACTCCGGCAGCATGGGCAGCGCGCTGACCGGGGGCCAGGACACCTTCATGATGGAGCTGCGCGCCGAGGCGCCCTGGGAGCCCTCGGATCACTTCCGGCTCACCCCGGGCGTGGACTTCATCGGCGGCTGGTGGGGCTTCGACGTCAAGCTCCCCTTCAACCCGGAGCTCGCCGCCTCCTACGATCCCATCGGCGAGCGCGAGGACTGGTCCATCGAGGACGACGGCTGGGCCTGGGGTCCGGATCTCTACCTCGACGCCGACCTCCAGCCGCTCTCCGACCCGGACCGCCTGCTGATCACCCCGGGCGTGCGCTGGACCAACATCTGGATCCCCGGCGAGTACCTGCAGGGCGCCCCGGATCCACGCATCTCGGTGCGCTTCCGCCCCTGGGAGAAGAGCGCCGTCAAGGGCGCCGTGGGCCTCTACCACCAGCCCCCCATGCCCTTCGAGATGTACCGCCCCGACGACAAGCAGGTCCAGGAGGACTTCGAGCGCGCCGTCAGCACCACCGTGGGCTGGGAGCAGCAGGTGGGCGAGGGCTGGTCCGGCGATCTGGAGCTGTTCTACAAGCGCCTCGATCAGCTCCTCGTCATGAACGACGAGTTCACCTCGCTCGACGACCCCTACTTCATCAACGCCGGGCGGGGGCGCATCTACGGCCTGGAGCTCATGATCAAGCGGGCCCAGGTGGACCGCTTCTTCGGCTGGCTCTCCTACACCCTCTCCAAGAGCGAGCGCGTGGACTACCCCGACCAGGGCGACGACTGGTACGACTTCGACTTCGACCAGACCCACATCCTGGTGCTCGTGGGCGGGATCCAGCTCCCCTACGATCTGGAGCTGTCCACCCGGGTCCAGTACGTCACCGGCAACCCCTGGACCCCCTACGCCGGCGGCGTCTACGACGTAGACCAGGGCTACTACTGGGCCTACAGCACCGCGGCCCGCAACAGCCACCGCCTGCCTCCCTACTTCGCCGCCGACCTGCGGTTCCAGAAGATGTTCACCTTCAAGCGCTGGCAGCTCACCACCTACGTGGACATGCTCAACGTGGTCCGCGGTACGAACCCCGAGATGGTGCGCTACAACTACGACTACACCGAGTGGGCCTACGTCCGCAGCCTGCCCTTCATCCCCAACGTCGGGTTCGACGCGAACTGGCGCTTCTGACATGGCACCTTCCCCCCGCACCTCCGTCGGCCTCACCGCGCTGCTGGCGCTCGCCACCGTGGGCTGCCAGCGGGTCGAGCTGTCCGCCTCCTGGACCGTGGACCGCCTGCGGGTCCTGGCCGTGCGCGCCGAGCCCGCCGAGCCCGCCCCGGGCGACACCGTCGGCTTCGAGGCCCTCATCGTCTCCCCCGACGCCCCGCTGCAGCTGGTCATGTGGCTCGCCTGCCCCGCCGACATCGCCGGCGTCATGGGCTGCGAGCTCGATCCCGCCGTGCTGGAGCAGCTCGCCGGCCTCGATCCCGAGAGCCTCTCCCCGGAGGAGCTGGCCGCGCTGTACGCCGCCCTCGCGGACGCCGGCCTGATGGGCGCCGAGCCGTACCTCCCACCCTCCTGGACCGTCCCCGACCACATCCTCGACGGCCTGACCGAGGCCGAGCGCAACGAGGGCGTCACCCTGTTCGTCCAGGTCAGCGCCATCCCAGAGGGCGCCGAGGGCGACTCCGACCTCGAGCTGGCCTACAAGCGTTTCCCCATCAGCGAGGCCGCCACCCCGAACCACAACCCCGTCATCGACCACCTCCTGGTGGACGGCGCCGAGGTGGCCGCCGGCGTCATCCTGGAGCTCGATCCGCTCCAGGCCTACGAGATCGAGCCCGTCCTGGCCGACGACGCCGTGGAGACCTACCGCTACCTCCTGGAAGACGGCACCTGGGAAGAGCGGCTCGAGGAGCCCTACTTCTCCATCTACGTCCAGGAAGGCGACATCTCCGCCTCCAACACCCTCTACCCCTACTCCTCCTTCACCTGGACCACCCCCGAGGCCCCCGCGCTCGCGGATCAGACCCTCTGGATCGTCCTCCAGGACCGCCGCGGCGGCATGAGCTGGTGGAGCCAGCAGGTCCGCTTCCGGTAGCCCCTACTGCTCCGCCGGGGGCGCCACCGTGAGGTTGCCCGAGGTGGCCGCGCGCAGCTCCTCGCAGCCGGCCAGCTCCAGCGCGAAGCCGTCGCGGCAGCGCAGCCCGAAGACCAGCACCAGGCGGACCACGGAGAACTTGTCGGTGACGTAGCTGGCGGAGAGGGTGTGGCTCCCCTCGGGCAGCGCCACGGCGACCTTGGTCTCCTTGCAGCCCTGGCTGGGGGTCGGCAGCCAGCGCCCCTGATCCGCGTCGAAGGCCTCCACCTGCATGGTCTCGCAGGCCGGCACGTAGATGGGCTCCCCCATGGCGTTCTCCACCGTGGCCACGATCTGTTCTCCCGACGGGATGCGGCTGCGCTCGACGTGGATGGTCACGATGGGATCCGCGACCGCGACGTGGGCCAGGAGCAGCAGGGAGGACAGCATGGGCGACCTCTGTGGGGGGAGAAGCGCGGGCCCGCGCTGGGGGTTGCCCTCAAAAAAAATGCAAAAACAGGGCTCTGTCAAGGGCCGGGTGTATCCACCCGCGGGCCGATGTGCCTCTGCCCGCGCACCACCCGGAGAAAAAGTCACACAGCGAATCCTGGCCGTTCAAAAGCGCCTTACCATTTCTTGACACCCCCGGTTCGGGCGCCCTGGCGGGAACCGCGACTCCGGCGGAATGTCTTCGTTGCAGGTTCCATCGTCGTTCTCACGAAAATGGCCCCGTCACTCCGCCGCAGCCCCCCCCCTGCTCACTCGCACGCACCGCGCGCACCCCTGTCGGCACCGCCTGGCAGCGGCATGCACGCGGCTCCCGTGATATTGTCCGCCGACCTGTGGGGACCCATGTGCGGTCCTCCCGGTCGTCTTACATCTCCGGAGTCCAGCGGATGATGAAGCTCCAGCGCGTGTTCACGCTTTCTACGGTCGGTCTCAGCCTGTCCGGCCTCCTTCCCACCCCTGCGCTCGCCAAGGAGAGCCCCGCCGACGAAGCTGTCGCGCGGCTCTCAGGTGAACGTTCAGCCGACGAGCCGATCAAGAACCGGTTCTTCCTGAAGGCGAGCCGCTTCGAGATCGCCCCGGTCGGCGGGTACGTGCCGAACAACCCGTTCGCGCGGCGCTACGTCGGCGGCGTGATGCTGGCCTACCACATCTCGGAGTCCTTCGCGGCCGAGGGCGCCATCCTCTACTCACCGGATCTGGTGAACGACGATCTCAAGGGTCTCACCAAGACCCTGGTCCAGATCGCCCACCAGGGAGATCCGGACGCCGGCTTCCAGCAGCCCATCGACAAGATGACCATGGGGGCCACCTTCGCGGCCCGCTGGGCGCCGGTCTACGGGAAGATCAACCTGCTCGGCGAGCGCGTGCTGAACTTCGACTTCTACGGCACCCTCGGGCTCGGCCTGCTCACCCTGGCGGAGTACTACGCCACCTACGACGAGGGCTGGGACACCGGGGCCTCCGCCTCGCCGATCATGCTCTCCGAGGCCACCAACAAGTACACGGTGCCCGTGAACGTCGGCGTCGGGTTCGACTTCTTCCTGAACCAGACCGTCGCGCTCAAGCTGGACGCCCGTTCGTACCTCTACATCGGCTCCGAGGCCGACTACGACCCGAACGACGACACCGCGCTCGGCTCCCGCCTCTACAACAACTTCATCGCCTCCGCGGGCGTCAGCATCTTCGTCCCGAAGATGAAGCCACGCCTCTACGATTTCTAGTTCCGGGCCAGCCAGTTCCAGGCCAGGCGGCCTCTCTCCCACCCTGGCGTCCTCCCCCACCCTGGGAACCACGATGAAGCTCCTCCCTCTTGCCCTGCTCTCCTTGACCGTCATCACCTCCTCCACGGCCCTGGCCGCGGAGCCCGTCCCGCTCTCCCAGGACGGCCTCGCCCAGTCGGATGAAGACGACGGCGGTGACGACGATGGCGGCGAAGAATCCCTGGATGACGTCCTCGGCGAAATTCTCGGCTCCCAGGACCGCGAACAGTCGGTCTCCGAGGAGCGCGAGGCGGTGGAGTCCGGCGACACCGACAACATCGTCGGCGCCAACGCCGAGGAGGTTCTCCTCCCGGACCAGGCCCGCAACAAGCGCATCATCAAGACCATCCAGAAGAAGAACTTCCTCAAGCTCGGCCGCTTCGAGGCCAGCCCGGCGGTCGCCTTCGTCACCAACGATCCGTTCTTGAACCGCTACATCGGCAACGTGGGCCTCGGCTACCACGCCACCGAGATCTTCGAGATCGAGGCCAACGTCGGCTTCTCGCCGAACCTGCACGACGGCGACTGGAAGTCGCTGACCACCCAGCTGGTCGAGAACAACCACGTCTCGCCGGATCTCTCCCCGCTGGTCTTCTTCGGCTCCGGCTCCTTCGTGTTCTCGCCCATCTACGGCAAGGTCGCCGTCGGCCACCGGATCATCAACTTCGACATCTACGGGGCCTTCGGCATGGGCTTCGTCCTCACCCAGGACGATCTGGAGGCCCTCCAGCAGGAAGAAGACGAGTACGCCATCGCCACCGCCAACCAGATCCACCCCACCACCAACTTCGGCGGTGGCCTGCGGGTCATCCTGGGCGAATCCCTCGCCCTGCGGCTCGAAGGGCGCTCCCTGGTCTACATCGAGACCGTCTCCTCCACGACCCTCGAGATGAAGAACAACTTCCTGCTGCAGCTCTCTGCCTCCCTGTTCTTCCCGAACATGAAGCACTGATCGCGCCCCATCACCTCCGTTCCTCGCCCCTTTCCAGTCCTGCGCTCCCTGGAGCACCCATGAAGATCACCTCCCTGAGCACCGCCAGCCTCGCCGGTCTGCTGGGTCTCTCCTTCGCCACGAACGCCTACGCGCTGTCGTGCGAGGAGATCATGAACATGGTGAACGTCAACGTCCCGGTCCCCATCGTGGTCCAGACCATCGAGGACTCCGGCGACCAGTTCAGCGTCGACGAGATCCGCTGCCTGCAGAATGAGGGCGCGCCGTCCGAGGTCGTGGCCGCGGCCAAGAAGCTGATGGCCGGCCAGGAGCCCGAGCAGCCGGTGGATCGCGGGCAGACCGAGGTCTCCCGGCCGCGTGACCGCGAGCCCGTGCGGGAGCCCGAGGAGCCCGAAGACATGCTGGGCGGCGAGCAGGCCTCCGGCGATCGCGAGCCCACGGATCAGGGCGGGCCCGACCCCGAGCAGGTCTCCCAGGCCATCAAGCTCTTCCGGGCCAAGAAGCCCCTGACCGCCAGCGTCATGCTCTACGAGATGCTGGAGGACAACACCTTCCCCGAGCGCGAGTCGCAGATCGAGTACTACCTCGCCCGCTGCCTCTACGAGCTCGAGATGTACCATTCGGCGCAGTACTACTTCCTCGAGGTGCTCAAGAAGGGCCCCGAGAACCCGTACTTCAAGCACGCGCTGCCCAAGCTGGTCGCCATCGCCAATTCCACCGGCGACAACTCCGAGCTGATCCGCGTCGTGGCGAAGATCCCCCCCGACGCCTTCCCCCGCTCCGCCCGCAACCACCTCTTCTACCTCATGGGCGTGCGCCTCTACGAAGAGGATGATCTGTCCCGGGCCCGCAAGTACTTCGGCCAGATCTCGAACCGCTCCGATCAGTACCTGCGCTCCAAGTACTTCGAGGGCGTCATCTACAACCGGCAGGGCCGCCTCAAGTCGGCCGTCCGCTCCTTCCGCGATGTCGTCCAGGAAGACGTCGAGGTCGCCTCCCCGCGTGAGGGCCAGGCCGTCAAGGATCTCAAGAACCTCTCGCTCGTGAACGTCGCCCGCATCTACTACTCCATCCAGCGCTTCGACGAGTCCAGCAAGTACTACTCGCTGGTGGAGCACGACAGCATGTACTGGCCCACCGCCCTCTTCGAGGCGGCCTGGTCCGACTTCATGCGCAACGACCTCAACCTCACCCTCGGCGAGATCCTCACCGTCCAGAGCCCGTTCTTCACCCAGGACGAGTTCATGCCCGAGGCCACGGTCCTGCGCGCCCTGACCTACTTCAACCTCTGCGAGTACAACGAGGTCGAGCGGCTCCTCATCGGGTTCGAGGAGCGGTACCGCCCGATGTACAACGAGATGAAGGGCTTCGTGCAGTCCTACGCCTCGAAGGAAGGCAAGAAGCTCGCCGACCAGGCCTTCGACAACTACTTCACGACCTACCCCCGCGAGTCCGTCCTGCCCCGCGCGGTGTTCAACAAGATCCTGCGCAACCGCGATCTGGGCGCCATCGTGCGCCACCTGGACGAGATGGAGACGGAGAAGGAGATCATCGACGCCCAGAAGGCGCGCTGGCGCGACAGCCTCGGCGCCCACCTCAAGAAGATCCTCGAGGCCGACCGCCAGCGCTACAAGCGGCGCGCCGGGCTGCTCTTCCTGTCCGAGATGGCCCAGCTCACGGCGTCCATGGGCGACCTGCTGGCCCAGTCCGAGATCATCCGGTTCGAGGTCGTGGACGCCCAGCGCGTCGACTACGAATACCGCATGAACAACGTGGACATGCTCGACTCCGCGAACATCCGGGAGATCGACTTCGCCACCTCGGTGGACAAGGTCTTCTGGCCCTTCAACGGTGAGTTCTGGGCTGACGAGCTCGGGTACTACCACTACACGGAGCAGGGCTCCTGCAAGTAGGGCCCGTCCCCCCGGGGTTCCGCCATCCCTGAAGCCTCACCCATCCTGGTGCCGACCTAGGAGTGACCTCATGAAGATCCGCGCCACCACGTTCGTTCCCCTGGCGCTCCTGCTGGCCTCGTCCTCGCCCGTGTGGCAGGGCGACGGCCGGTTCTCCATCGTCAAGTCCGCGCACGCGCAGGACGATCGCGAGGCGAAGGAGGATGGTCGCCGCGTCCTCAGGGCCAAGGACGTCCAGGACGTCAGCCTCTCGGACGAGTACCGCAAGCTGGCGCGCGAGAAGCGGCACCAGTCCATGCAGTTCCTCAAGGAGATCCTCTCCCAGGGCACCGCGCAGGGCGAGCAGAAGGCCGAGATGATCCTGCGCCTCGCCGACCTCTACTTCGAAGAGGGGCGCGACATCTACCTGGACGAGATGAACAAGTACCAGAAGGCCTTCGACGCCTGCTTCAACGACGAGCGCTGCGACACGCGGAGCCTGAACCAGGACGAGTACACCACGGAGTCTCGCGACTGGCAGGACAAGAGCATCAAGCTCTACCGCCAGATCCTGGCCAACTACCCGCAGTACCAGCGCGCCGACGAGGCCACCTTCTACCTGGCCTCCGCGCTGCTGGACACCCACCAGGAAGACGAAGCCGTCAAGGAATTCACCCGCCTGGTCCGCACCTACCCCGAGTCCCGGTGGGTGCCGGATTCCTACGTGCTCATCGGCGAGTACTACTTCGAGAAGAACAACGCCTACAAGGCCCTGGTCGCCTACCAGAAGGCCGCCTCCTACCGCGAGTCCGACAAGTACGCCTTCGCCCTCTACAAGCTGGCCTGGTGCTACTACAACGTCGGCGAGTACGGCAAGGGCATCGACACGATGAAGACCGTCGTCGCGCAGGCCATGTCCTCGGCCGAGGCCGGGCAGAGCGGACGAGGCAAGATCCAGCTCCAGGACGAAGCCCTCAAGGACCTCGTGCGCTTCTTCGCCGACGCCGGCGAGATGGACGAGGCCTACGCCTACTTCAACAAGCTCGGCAAGAAGGAGCTCATCCGCGACATGCTCAAGCGGCTGGCCTCCACCTACTTCGAGCAGGGCAAGTTCGAGCAGTGCGTCCAGACCTACCGCCGCCTCATCGCGGAGGATCCGCAGAGCAAGGACGCGCCCGACTACCAGAACGAGATCATCGGCGCCTACCTGAAGATGGGCAAGAAGCAGGAGACCATCGCCGAGATCGACCGCCTGCTGAAGACCTACGGCAAGAACTCGGCCTGGGCCCGCGCCAACGCCTCCAACCAGGACGCGCTCAAGGCCGCCGACAACTACATCGAGAAGAACCTGCGCAAGGTGGCCACCAACTACCACGAGGAAGCCCGCAAGCTGGGCACCGGCAGCGCGGCCATCGAGACCTACACCATGGCCTACAAGGCCTACACGGTCTACCTGCAGGAGTTCCCCGACTCCCAGTACTCCTACGACGTGCGCTACGCTTTTGGCGAGCTGCTCTACAAGATCAAGAAGTACGACGAAGCGTACGCGCAGTACATGAAGGTCGTCTCCGTCGATCCCAAGGGCAAGTACTCCGAGTTCTGCGCCGAGTCGGCCATCTTCGCCTCCGACGAGATGTTGAAGCGCGAGAAGAAGGCCGGCGGCGCCCCGAACCCCGGCGCGGCCACCGAGTCCATCGCGCTGACCGACTGGGAGACCAAGAGCCTCGCGGCCCTCGACCAGTACGCCAAGCTCTTCCCGGACTCCGAGAAGACCAAGAACATCATCTACAAGTCCGCCTACCTGCTCTACAACAAGAACCACTTCAAGGACGCCTCCGACCGCTTCCGCGTGGTCATCGGCATGGACCCTGCCTCCAAGGAGGCCGAGCAGGCCGCCAACCTCATCCTCGACTCCTTCAACCTGGTCGAGGACTGGAGCAACCTGAAGGACGTCGCCAAGGCCTTCTACGACCAGCAGGGGCTCGGCTCCCAGTCCTTCAAGTCCGAGGTCTTCAACATCTACGAGCGCGCCTCGTTCAAGCTCATCGAGGTCACCTTCGCGAAGAGCAACGACAAGGCCGTGGCGGCCAAGGCCTACCGCGCTTTCTACGAGGAGTTCCCCAAGAGCGAGGTCGCGGATCTGGCCCTCAACAACGCCTCGGTCTACTACCACGATCTGGGCAACCTCCAGAAGTCCATGGAGACCCGCCTCATCCTGGTGGAGAACTTCCAGAAGTCCGAGTACTACAAGGACCAGGTCGCCGCCCTGGGGTTCGACTACGAGTCCATCGCCGACTTCGAGAACGCGGCCCACTACTACGAGAAGCTCTTCTCCCTCGACGAGAAGCACGCCTCCGCCCCCGACGCCCTGTTCTCCGCCGCCCTCTTCCGCAAGTCCATGGGCGAGTGGCAGGTCGCCATCAAGGACTACGAGAAGTACATCACCGCCTACCCGAGCCGCGACGACGTCAACGACGTCAAGCTCGACATCGGCAAGATCTACGAGGAGAACAACAGCCTGGCCGAGGCCTCGAAGGTCTACCAGAGGTTCTACAAGGAGTCGAAGCCCGACAAGGTGCCGCTGGCCCAGATCTTCTATGCGCGCCTGCAGTACGGCCTCTGCCTCAAGGCCATGCAGCAGACCACCGCCCTCACCAAGCACTGGGACGAGACCGTCAAGGAGATCAAGAAGTACTCCGGCGCCGATCTGGGCGAGGGCGTCGAGGTCGTGGCGCAGATCCTCTACGAGGTGGCCGAGGGCGAGTACGCCAAGTACGCCGCCATGCAGATCAACGGCCCAGGCACGCAGAAGCTCGGCCGCGCCCAGACCGACAAGCTCCTCAAGACCCAGCTCACCGACAAGGCCAAGGCTCTGCAGGCCATGGTCGGCACGTACACCGAGATCATCGGCACGGGCGCCGGCGAGTGGGGTGTCGCCGGCCTGGTGCGGGTCGGCCAGGCCTTCGAGAACTTCGCCGACAGCCTCAAGAACTCCCACGTCCCGGCCTACCTGTCCGAGGATCAGCGGGAGCTGTACCTGATGGCCCTCGAGGACAAGATCTACCCGCAGCAGGAGAAGGCGGTCGAGGCGTACACCAACGCCCTGGACAAGTCCTTCGAGCTGTCGCTCTACAACGAGAACACCGCGTACGCCACGCGGCGCCTCGGCGAGCTTCGGCCCGACGACTTCCCGGGCCTCGAGGAGGGCCTCCTCGAGCCAGGCTACGTCACGACCCACACCTCCTCGTCCAAGTACGAGACCGAATTCTAGACCAGGGAAGGCGATCATGCACAACCACAAGCTCCTCTCTCTCCTGGTCCTGTGCGGGCTGGCCATGACGGTGGGCTGCGAAAAGAAGCCCCCCGAGGACATCGGGACCCAGGTCGTGGACTACGGGAACCCCAAGCAGAACTTCCGGACGGGCGTCGATCTGCTCGCGCAGGGCGAGACCTCCGGCAAGGTCGACTACGACGGCGCCTACACGCTGTTCTACAACGCCACCATGGGCGATCCGACCTTCGCCAGGGCCCACTACAACGCGGGCTGGTGCGCGGAGCGCCTCGGTCGGCTCCGTGAGGCCGAGGATCACTTCCGCCAGGCCCTCGCCAACGCCGCCGGGTACACCGAGGCCGCCCAGGCTCTCGCGGGCGTGCTCTCCGCCCAGGGCAAGACAGAGGAGGCCATCACCATCTACGAGGGCTTCCTCAAGGAGAACCCAGACGCCAACAACGTGCGCGCTGGCTTGGCGGACGCCCTGATCATGTCCAAGCGCTACGACGACGCCATCCTCCAGGCGCGGGAGATCCTCGCCCGCAACAAGGACAGCGTTTTGGCCTACACCGCCCTCGCGCGTGCCTACTACCAGCAGGGCCAGTACGACATGAGCCTGCTGTGCTCGCAGAAGGCCCTGACCCTCAACGACACCGACGCCTCCATCTACAACGCCACCGGCGTCACCTACCTCAAGCTCGGCAACGAGCCCGCCGCCATCGAGCAATTCAAGACCGCCATCAAGCTCATGCCGGCCATGGTCGATGCCAACATGAACCTCGGGTGGCTGGCGCTCAACTCCGGCGACTACGCGCTGGCCCAGCGCTGCTTCGAGGCCGTGGTGGGCCAGCATCCCGGCAACGTCGATGCCCTCCTGGGCCTCGCCGTCTCCCAGCGTGGCACGAAGGAATACGACGCCTCCGCCACCACCTACGACAAGGTCATCAAGCTGTCGCCCGACAGCAGGCTGGCCTACTTCAACGCGGCCACCCTGCACGAGAAGTACACCAAGAACTACAAGAAGGCCCTCTCCTACCTGCAGGCCTTCGTGGACTCCCACCAGGGTCAGATCAGCCCCGATGACGAGGTCTACGAGCGCATGGAGCGCGTCAAGAAGTCCCAGGCCGAGCAAGAGGCCAAGGACGCCGAGAAGGCTCGACAGGAAGAGCTGCGCAAGGAACGCGAGCGGAAGCAGAAGGAGCAGCTCGAGCTGCTCAAGGGCCGCACCGCGAAGCTCGAGGCGACCATGAGCAAGTACGGCGGCTGCGCGATGCTCGTGGAGTCCGGCATGGCCGAGATGGGCGCCACCGTGGTGGAGCAGGCCAAGGCGGTCATCGAGCAGAACGACTTCTCCATGGCGGCCGACATGATGTCCTTCTTCGATCAGGTCGAGCCCGAGATCGAAGCCATCCTGCCCTCCTGTGCCGAAGCCGCCCCTCCCCCACCCGCGCCTGAGGCTCCCGCGCCAGAGGCTCCCGCGCCCGAGCCGGAGCCTGAGGCTCCCGCGCCCGCGCCCGAGGCGCCCGCGCCCGTCGAGGAGGCTCCGGCTGCCGAGGAGGCCCCTGCCGCCGACGGACCTGCCCCGGCTGCCGAGGAAGCCCCCGCGGGCGAGCCGTAGAACGCCGTGCAAGGCGGGGAGCGCCGCACGCCTCTCGGCCGTGCTGCCTTCGATTCGTGTCTGCGAGCTGGGGAACCTCCCGGCTCGCGTGGTGTCTGAAGGGCACGCCGTCGCCCCGCGGCGCGGCCCCCCGCACCTCCGCTTCCCGTCCGCGCCCCACCCCAACACCGACACCGTTCGATGCCGGAAAAACCCACGATCGAGCCCGAACGCTGCTTTGACCGGAAGCTGACAGCCCAGCGGTTGTCAAGCTCGCCGAATCCAAGCAGAATTCCCCGTCGATAAGGCGCCCATCGCGCCAGGTCCGTCTCATGGCGGTCCACCCCGGCAACCCTCTCCCTACACCGTCCAGGCTCGCCCTTCCCGAGAGGTTCCCATGAACTGCAAGGTCCTCCTCCCCCTCTCCCTGGTCGCGCTGGCCTTCGCCACCGCTCCGGTCTACGCCCAGGACGACGACGACTCCGCGGCCTCCGGGCGCCGGGTCATCTACAAGTCCAAGACCGAGATCGACTTCGAGGCGGTCGATGTCGCTGGCGAGCTCGTCAAGCCGCAGGGCGCCCTGCTCCTCGACCGCAAGCGCGGCTCCTTCAACCCCCTGATCAAGCTGCGCGCCGACTTCAACGACGAGATGGACGCCTCGGTCGACGAGGTCAAGTAGCGCGTCGAGCAGCGCCGGCTCCCCCGCACCTGCATCTCCTCCCTCCCCCCGTTCCCCCCCCTGCGCGAACCCCTCCGCCGCAAAAGGATGGTTCCCTCATGAACGATCTGGTCCTCACCTTTGAGGTCTACACGGGCGATGAGCTCCTCCACCGCGAGGAATTCAAGGCCGAGAGCGTCACCCTCGGCAAGGGCCCAGCCGCGATGCTGCGGGTCGAGAGCGCCTCGGTGGCCGATCTGCACGCCGTCATCAACGTAAACGACGACGGCTCCGTGCAGCTGCTCGACCTCGGGAGCGCCTCCGGCACCCGGGTCAACGGAGAGCCGGTCAGCAACGTCACACTCTCCGCCGGCGACACCATCGAGGTCGGAGAGATTCGCGTAGTGGTCGGGATCGACCAGCCCATCGCGCAGAAGCCCGTGCCTGCGCAGCCCGAGCAAGGGGCCGCCCCCGGTGTGTACGACGACGTCACCGACGGTGGAGCCGCGGTCGCCGCCCTCGACCTGGAGCACAAGTCCCAGCAGGAGATCCTGCAGGAGGACATCTCCGAGGACGTGATGGCCTTCATCATGCGCTCGGGCACCGCCGCTGGGGATCAGGGCATCGATCGCAACCGGCCGAAGGTGCTCGAGGTCGCCGAGATCTGGGGCGACCTCATCCTGGACGTCAAGCACTTCGCCAAGGGCACCAAAGAGGTCACCCTCGGCTCCTCCACCGGCTTCCGCTGGCGCTACCTGGGCGTCCCCATCGCCTGGGTGCCTTCCCTCTTCGCGAAGGTCGCCTGGATGGCGGGCCCCATGCTCTCCGAAGCCCCCGAGGAGTGGAAGAACGACTTCTACTGCCCGCCCGAGTCCCTGCCCACCGACGACTTCTCCATGTTCGAGTGGGAAGGTGGCCAGTACAACTGTATCTTCTCCGACCGCTGGGCGGGCTTCGTGGACGTGGGCGAAGAGCGCCGCACCTTCCAGGAGCTCATCGAGAGTGGCAAGGCCACCCCCGCGGGCCAGGGCATCTACAAGATCGCCGTCGATGACGACACCCGCGTCATCGCCGACATCGGCCACGTGATCTTCTTCGGCCAGATGGTCCACCCCGGCCGCAGGGTCGTCTCCAAGGTCACCGACTCCCTCGACTACCCCTTCCTGGCCATCACGGTCTTCATGATCTTCCTCGGGGTCATGTTCGGCATCATCCTCGCCACCATGCCGCCGCCCCCCGAGAACGAGGTCATGGAGATCCCCGACCGCTTCGTCGAGCTGATGCTCGAAGAGCCCGACATCGAGAAGCACCGGGACGAAGACAAGAACCCCGACGCCGGCGAGGGCGCCAAGGCGAAGAAGGAAGAGGGCAAGGTCGGCAAGAAAGACGCCAAGATGGAGAAGGCCAAGGGCAACAAGGTCGAGATGGACAAGCGCCAGGTCGACAAGGAGATCGCCGAGTCCGCCGGCGTCCTCGGCGCCCTGCGCGACGGCTCCGAGCTCGACGGCGTGTTCGGCAGCTCCGGCCTCGACTCCAACCTGCTGGGTGGCATCGGCGGCCTGATCGGCGCCAAGGGCGTTCAGTTCGGCTCCGGCGGGCTCGGCTCCCGCGGCTCCGGCCTCGGCGGCGGTGGCACGGCGGCCGGCCTCGGCGGCCTCGGCACCAAGGGCCGTGGCTCGGGCGCCTCGGGCTACGGCACCGGCGGCGGGCACTTCGGCTCCAAGGGCGAAGGCAAGATCGGGACCATCGGCGGCGAGGCCATCATCCTCGGCGCCCTCGACAAGTCCCTGGTCGATGCGGTCGTACGCCGCAACCTGAACCAGATCCGCTACTGCTACCAGCGCGAGCTGACCAAGAACCCGGAGCTCAGCGGAAAGGTGGTCGTGAAGTTCGTCATCGCCAAGGACGGCACGGTCTCCTCCGCCTCCACCAAGTCCTCCACCCTCGGGAACCCCGCCGTCGAGCAGTGCATCAACGGCCGCTTCATGCGCTTCCAGTTCCCCGAGCCCAAGGGCGGCGGCATCGTCATCGTGTCCTACCCCTTCATGTTCTCCCCGGGCTAGTCGCCCTGGCAGCGTTGAAGAACGGGGCGCCCGTGTTGATACGGCCGCCCCGTCTGTTCGAACCCGTCACCACGTGCTAAGTGCTCAGCAGCGCCCCGCTCTCGTGAGATGAACATGCACAAGGTTTCCCGCCTCCTCGCCCTCGCCGTCATCGCCAGCAACCTGCTCGCGCCGCTGAGCGCCTCCGCCGACGAATACGATGATCTCGACGACCTCGGCCGCGCCAAGGCCAAGGAAAAGAAGCACGGGAAGTCCTACGACTTCGAAGGGATGCAGGTCAAGGAGATCACGCGCGGGTTCTACGCCAAGACCAACATCGGCGGCTGGTTGTACCTGCTCGATTTCCGGGGCTACGTGCGGCCAGGCACCTCCATGGCCCTGGCCCTCGGCCAGGATTTCGTGGACAACGAGCGCAACTCCATGGCCTGGGAGGTCTCCTTCTTCCAGGGCATCCACAACGGCACCCACTACGAGATCCAGGCCGACGATCCCGCCGCCCCCCACGTACAGGGCGATCTGCGCACCTACTCGGGCATCGCCAGCATCGAGTGGTCCGGCTACCCGGCCCGGCGCCTGGGGATCGGCGCCCGCCTCGGTGGCGGTGTGCTGTTCTCCCCACTGCTGATCTCCGAGCAGGCCTGGCAGGAGGTGGTGCTGACCCTGCCCGGCTACAACACCGCGCCCGAGTACCACCATGGCCCCAAGCCCCTCGTGATGGTGGGCCCCACCTTCGAGTACTACACCAAGATGTCCCACTTCTCCATCGGGGCCGACGTGGACGCCATCTACGCCATCGGCTTCGATCTGGGCGTCTCCATCTCCGGCGCGATCAAGTACACCTTCTGATTGGCGAAGGTGGGAGCACGGGCGCCTTCGGGCGCCCGTTGTCGTTGTGAGCGGCCCGGTCCCGCGCTATCTTTTCCGAGAAGGAGAGCATCTATGCGGTTGGTCGCCCTCGCCACGCTGTTCGCCACGGGCTGCATCGGGCTCGAGCTGACCCTGCGTGACAGCGGCAAGCCCGCCGCGGTCGATGACAGCAGCCCGGAGGTGACCGACTACGGCGATCTGCACGTCTACCCCACCTCGGTAGATTTCGGTGACGTCCAGATCGGCCGCTCCGGCGAATCCACGGTCATCCTCAGCTACTCTGGCGACGGCGACGTGATCATCTCGGAAGCCACGGTCACCGGCGGGGCCAGCACCATGGTCATCTCCGACCTCACGGGGCTGCCCACGGCGATATCCGTGGGCACGGACGTGGTGGTGGACCTCACCTTCTCCCCCTCCGCCGTGCGCGATTACCGTGGGAGCCTGGTCTTCACCACCGACGCCGCGGATGCCGAGTCCGTCTCGGTGCCCCTGGAGGGCGCCGGGGTGGGCGGTGACACCAGCCAGGATGGCGCTGACATCTCCATCAACCCCGCTGCCATCGACTTCGGCACGGTCGACACCTCCTCGCTGAACCGCCGAACGGTGTCGGTGTCGAACATCGGCAACGAGTCCCTCTTCCTGATCGACATCGTGCCCGGCGACTCCACCCTCGGCTTCGAGCTCGACTACACCCTGCCCATGGAGTTCGACCCCGGCGAGTCCCGCGAGGTCACCATCCTCTGGCAGCCCGGGGGGATCGGCAGCCTCTCCTCCTCCATGGAGTTCCAGTCCGACAGCCCCGGCGAGGAGAGCCTCCTGGTGCCCGTGGTCGGACAGGCCGACGACATCTGCGACGTCTGCGCGCCCATGATCTCCGTGGATACCGGCGGCAGCGACGATCACGCCATGAGCTTCATGTCTTTCCAGGGGCTCTACAACGACGCGCAGGACGTGCGCGTCACGAACTCGGGCGATCAGCTCCTGACCGTCAGCGGCGTCTACGTGAACAACGACACGCTCTGGACCGACGGCACGTTCTCGACCAACTGGGGGGGCTCCTCCGTCGCCCTCGATCCCTGGCAGTCCACCACCGTGCGCGTCACCTATCGCGCCACGGGCACCGCGCTGGACCTGCCGGCGGAGGTCTTCGACCAGAACATCCTGCACATCCTGAGCGACGCGGCCAACGAGCCCGACTACGCCATCGCCCTCACAGGCACCGCGATCTAGGCTCTTATTCCTGGCCGATTGACATCCGGGGGGGCCAAGGATAGGAGGCGGCCCCCCTCCGCCCACCCATATTCGTACGAAGGCGAGTCCGGGCTGCCGGCGTCTTCCAATGCGAGGAAACCATGCCCAACACGCACATCGGACTTCTCGGCCGCAAGGTCGGCATGACCCAGATCTTCCAGGAGAACGGCGACGTCATCGCGGTGACGGTCGTCGAGACCGGCGAGAACGCCGTCGTCCAGGTCAAGGCCGCTGACGGCCCCGACGGCTACAACGCCGTCCAGCTCGGGATCGAGGAGCAGAAGGCCTCGCGGCTTTCCAAGCCTGAGCTCGGACACTTCCAGAAGGCCGGGGTCGACCCCAAGCGTTTCCTGCAGGAGATCCGCGTCGAGTCGGCTGATCTGGCCAAGTTCCCCATGGGCGGCGTGGTCAAGGCCGAAGACATCTTCGCGGTCGGCGATCATGTGGACGTCATCGGCACCAGCAAGGGTCGCGGTTTCTCCGGCGTCATGCGCCGCTACGGTTTCGCCGGTTTCGAGCGCTCCCACGGCGCCCACGAGTTCTTCCGTCACGGCGGCTCCATCGGCACCCGCCTGACCCCGGGTCACGTCATCAAGGGCAAGAAGATGGCTGGCCAGTCGGGCAACTTCACCACCACCGTGCAGAACCTGCCCATCGTCCGCATCAGCGCCGAGCAGGGCCTGATCTTCGTGGCGGGCGGTATCCCGGGCCCCCGCGGCGGGCTCGTGGTGGTGCGCAAGAGCACCCGCGGCTGACCCGTTCTCTGACTCCTTCGGTTAGAGCCTGCCCGTAGTGGAAGAGCCACGACGAGCAGCGGTAGCTGGAGGTCAGATGAGCGAAGTGCGCGGACTCGGGACCCTCTTCACGGATCCGGACCCGGACGCGCTGCGGGCCGTGCTACGGGAGAAGCCCCGGGGCCTGGTCTCCAAGGTGTGCGGCGTCCGGGAAGCCATCGAGCGTTTTGTCCCGGACGGCGTCTACCTGGCCACGGGCGGGTTCGGCGGTGTGCGCATCCCCACGGCCCTGATCCACGAGATCGTACGCCAGCGCCGCACCGGGCTCGGGTTCGCGGGGCACACCACCACCCACGACTTCCAGATCCTGGCGGCGGGCCGCTGCTTCGATCGCTGCGACGTGGCCTACATCGTGGGCCTGGAGATGCGCGGCATGTCCCCCAACGCCCGCCGCTACTGCCAGAGCGGCGCGGTGACGTTCACCGAGTGGACCAACGCGGCCCTCCTGTGGCGCTATCGGGCGGCCGCCATGGGCCTCTCCTTCCTGCCCACGCGCTCCATGCTGGGCACCGACACCTTCGTACGCAGCGCCGCCGTCGAGGTGATCTGCCCCTTCACCGGCAAGCGCTTCGCCGCGGTCCCGGCGCTCTCCCCCGACGTCGCCCTGCTCCACGTCCATCGCGCGGACATCTACGGCAACTGCCAGATCGACGGCTCCACCGTCGCCGACCTCGACGTGGCCGCCGCCTCCCGGCACGTGGTCGTGACCTGCGAAGAGCTGATCGCCAACGGTCGCATCCGCGCCGAGCCCGACCGCACGGCCATCCCCTACTACATGGTCGATGCGGTGGTGGAGGTCCCCGGCGGCAGCTTCCCCGGTAACATGCCCGGTGCCTACTACAGCGACGAGGAGCACCTGGCGGAGTGGCTCGAGGTCGAGCAGGACCCGGCCCGGCTGGCGGCCTTCCTCGACGCCAACATCTTCGATGTGCCCGACTTCGCCCATTACCTGGCCCTCCACGGCGGAATGGAGCGCATCCGGGAGCTGCGGCAGATCGAGCTCTTGATCGAGGCCGCGCCCGAGGTGCAGCCATGAGCCGCGCCTACAACGACATGGAGCTGATGGTCTGCGTGGCCGCCCGCTTCCTGGAGGACCACAGCCTCGTGGTGGTCGGCACCGGCGGGCCCTGCGCCGCCACCATGCTGGCCCAGCGCACCCACGCCCCCAACCTGGTGGCCATGTTCGAGGCGGGTGGCGCCGGTGCCCGGCTCGAAGCCCTGCCCATCTCCGTCGGCGACTCGCGGACCTGGCACAAGGGCATCACCTCGGGCTCCATGGCCGACACCATGAACGCGCTCGCGCGCGGCCAGGTCGATGTCTGCTTCCTCGGCGGCGCCCAGATCGACCCCTACGGCAACCTCAACTCCACGTACGTCGGCGGCTCCTACGAGAAGCCCAAGGTGCGCTTCCCCGGCTCCGGGGGTGCGAACGACCTCGCCTCCCTCGCCTGGCGCACCATGGTGATCACTCCCCAGGATCCACGGCGCTTCGTGGAGGACCTCGAGTTCATCACCAGCCCCGGCTACCTCACCGGCCGTGGCGCGCGCGAGGTCGCGGGGCTGCCCACCGGCACGGGGCCCTACAAGGTCATCACCCAGCTCTCGGTGCTGGGCTACGACCCATCCACCTGCCGGATGCGGGTCGAGTCGCTGCACCCCGGGATCAGCCTGCAACAGGTGCTCGACGCCTCCAGCTTCGAGCTGGGGGTCGCCGAGGATCTCGCAGACACCGCGCCGCCGAGCGCCACCGAGCTGCGCCTGCTGAGGCAGCAGGTGGATCCGAAGGGGCTGTTCATCGGGCGGTAGGCCGCCGCCACGCCAGGCCGATCAGGCCCAGGAGCAGCGCCGCAGCACCCGCCGCGCCGCGGCCTCCCTGCGCGCAGCCGGAGCAGGAGGCCTCGTGGCCGCCGCAGTCGCCGTCGGAGGCGTCCACGTAGCCGTCGCAGTCGTTGTCGATGCCGTCGTCGCAGCTCTCCGCCATGCCCGGGTTGGCGTCGGGCTCGAGGTCGTTGCAGTCCTCGGGGGGGGGGTATCCGTCACCGTCGCGGTCGTTCGGGGGAACGCCGCCGGTATCACCTGTGTCGCCCGTGTCGTCGGGGGCCTCGCCGTCCGCGCCGTCGCAGTCCTGGTCGATGCCGTCGTCCGGCGTGTCCTCGGCGCCGGGGTGGATGCTGGCATCATCGTCGTCACAGTCGGTGGCGATGCCGTAGCCGTCCCCGTCGAGATCGTCGTCGGCGGTGGCCGGGTCGCAGTCGTCGTCCATGCCGTTGTAGATCACTTCGGTGGCGCCCGGGTGGACCCCGGCCTGGCCGTCGTCGCAGTCCCCGGCGCTGCGGGCCACGCCGTCGCCGTCATCGTCGCCGTCCTCCGCCCCGGCGCCGCCGTAGCTGCCCATGTCGGAGCGGGAGCCGTCGAGGTCGAACAGGGTCGGGTCGCCCGCGTCGCGCGCGGGGGAGAGGGAGCCGAGCAGCAGGGAGTCGTCGCCTGGATCGCCGTTCGCCAGCAGGGCCGTGTAGCGCGGATCCGCCGAGAGGTTGCCGTCCTGGCCTGCGCGCGAGGCGAGCACGCCGCCCCAATCCGTACCGTTGCCCCAGACCAGGTCGTAGGCCAGGGCGCCCGTGTGATCGGCGTCGTCGCTACCGAGCCCAACCCCCGTGTTGCTGGCCACGATGGTGTTGACCACGCCGCTGCCTGCGGCGGAGGCGAGCCACAGACCGCCGCCGGTGTTGGCGGCGATGTCCGCATTCAGGATGGTGAACAGCCCGGCTGGATCGGTGGCGAGGTACAGCCCGCCACCCTGACTGGCGCTGTTCTCCCAGACGCGCGAGTTGCGCACGGTGAAGGCCGCGGCGGGCGTGGCGAGCACCGCGCCGCCACCCGCTCCGAAGGCGGCGTTGCCGGCCAGCTCCAGGCCCCAGGCGCTGCCGCCGACGGAGGCCAGGTACAGGCCGCCGCCCTCCAGGGCCTCGTTGCCGTGCACATCCAGCGCGTAGGCCTGCAGGGCAGGCACCTGCAGCACGTACAGCCCCCCTCCCCTGCCGCCGGAGCTGTTTCCGGACAGCTCGGTCTCGTAGACCTGGGCGCTGGCGAGGCTGTCCAGGTACAGCCCCCCGCCCGCCCCCTCGGCGCTGTTGTCGGTGAAGGCGCTGTAGGCCACCACGGCGGCGAGCCCGGCCACGCCGCCGCCCGCCAGGCAGACCCCGCCACCCTGGGCCGAGGTGTTGTCGCGCAGGCCCGACGAGGTGATCGAGAGGGAGCCCGCGTGCAGTGACATGCCGCCACCCGCGCCCCCGGCCACGTTCGCCTGCATGCGGCTCCCCGAGAGGGTCACGCGCCCGGCCTCCGAGTACAGCGCGCCCCCCTCCGAGCCGGCCTCGTTGCGATCGAGGAAGGCGCCGCGGATGGTGGCGCCGGCGCCGGTGTAGACCGCGCCCCCGAGCTCGTCGGCCACGTTCTCAGTCAGCGTGGAGGAGCTGATGGAGAGCGTGCCGGCGCTGGTGACGTAGACCGCCCCGCCGCTGGCGGCGTGGTGGCCCGTGATGGTGGCAGCGTCCAGGGTCAGGGCGGCGGCTCCGAAGTAGATGGCGCCGCCATCCTCGGTGGAGGGGCAGGCGTTGTCCTCGACGTTGCCGCCCAGGGTCAGGGCGTGGCTCCAGGCCCAGATCGCGCCGCCGGCGCCACCCGAGGTGTTCCCCGTGAGGTCGCCGTCGAAGGTGCTGCCGCCGCTGAGCTGCCCGGAGAGGTAGAGGCCACCGCCACCGGAGGCGGAGACGTTGTCGCTGACGGTGCAGGCGCTCCAGGTGCCGTCCGAGTCCTCGAAGGCGGCGCCGCCGCCGCGTCCGCCCGAGGTGTTGGACGTGACGGTGCTGCCCGAGGCCACCAGGGTGGAGCCGCCGCGCAGGCGCAGCCCGCCGCCGTGGCTGCGGGCCTCGTTGTCCTCGAAGGTGGAGTCCACGATCTCGATGTCGGAGCCCTCGGCGTACAGGCCGCCCCCTTGATCGGCGTCGTTGCCGGCGACATCGCAGCGGGTGAGCGTGAGGCTGGAGGCGTCCACGTACAGCCCACCGCCGTGGTAGACCGTGCCGGCCTCGTTGCCGCTCACCTCGGAGTCGGACAGCACCAGGCTGCCCCCCTCGAACACACCCACCCCGCCGCCGCTGCCCGCGGTGCTGTTGGCGTCGATGAGCAGGCCGCTGGCGGTGACCGTGCTCTGGCGCACGGTCAGGCCGCGCTGCCCGCCGGTCAGCTCCAGGCCCGAGAGGGTGACGGTCGCACCGCCGTCGATGGTCAAGGCCGAGCCGGAGCTGTCCCCCCGCACGAGCACGGCGCCCGAGCCGGCGCCCGTGATGATGAGCCTGAGCCCGTCCACCTCCACGGTCTCGGCGTAGGTGCCGGCGCGCACCAGGATGGTGTCGCCATCGTGGGCGGCATCCACGGCGCTCTGGATGCGGGTGTACCCGGCGCCTCCGCTGTCGTCCACGGTCAAGGTCGCGGCGTGCAGCGCACGGGGCAGCGGCAACGCGAGGACGAAGAGGGGTATCAGGCGAGGGCGGAGGGGGGCCATCGGCGCTCCTGGGGCTCAGTGTGCGCTATCCGGGCGCAGGGGTGGCGGCGCCACCCTCCGGTGCATCCGTGACCTGTGCGAGGGCCACCAGGCAGCCGGAGCGGCCCATGAGGACGAGCAGAGCCGAGAGAGGTAGATCCACGAAGACAAACAGCAGGACCAGCGAGAGCCCCAGGAGACGGGCGCGCAGCCCGGGGGCCACACCCGGATCGATCCCCAGCAGGCGCCCGAGCAGGGGAGCGACGCTGGTGGTCAGCTCGCTGGGGCACCAGGCCGACTGCAGGGCGACCACCCTGGCGAGGCCCGCTGCCTCCATGGTGCGGCGCAGGGTGTCGGGCTCGAAGTGGGTCAGGTGCTGCGGAAGCATGAGGGGGAACCAGGCGCGCCCGAAGAGGCAGCGCAGCGCCGAACGGAAGTTGGGCACCTCGACCATCACGTGCCCACCCGGCCGCACGACGCGGTGCAGCTCCCGCAGGGTGGCCACGGGGTCGGCCATGTGCTCCAGGCTGTGCAGCATGCTCGCGAAGGCGAAGTGGCCCTCGGGGTAGGCGGCCCCGGCGAGCTCGCCGACCCGCAGCTCACCGTGGCTCCGGCAGAGGTTGTCGCGGATGGAGCCCTCGTCGGCGTCGATCCCGTGGATGCGGCTGCGGGTGCGGCCGTGCAGGAAGGCCAGGAAGGCGCCGTATCCGCAGCCTACATCGAGCACGCGATCCTCGGGGACCAGGTGCAGGTGCTGCCGTAGCAGCTTCCAGCGCACCTCGTTGACGTACCACATGCCCTGGCTGGTCTGGGCGGAGCTCATCGCGTCGCCGCCGCGCCCAGAGTAGATGTCGTCGTAGTAGCGGCCGAGGCTGGCCGCCTCCGGGCGCGGATCGGTGTAGGCCAGGCCGCAGGCGGCGCAACGCACCACGGAGAAGGCGCGCGGCTGCAGCCCGAGGGGGTCGGGCGCGCTCACCACGACCCGGCGCCCAGCACCGCCGCACAGCGGGCAGGGGACGTCTACCAGGACCGGCATCGCGGCGTTCAAAGGGCGATCCGCATGCCCGCGTGTGCGCCGAAGCCCTCGTCCAGGCCCATGTTGACCTGACCATAGAGCTTCACCACGAACAGGTTGAGCTGCGCGCCCCCGAAGACCCGCGGGAAGGAAGGCCCCGGCATGCCGTCGTGCAGGGAGGAGAGGGTGGCGGTCCCGATCTCCGCGGAGCCGGCGTTCATGTCGGCCGTCAGCGGGCCGGTCAGCTCCATGGCCGCGCGCGCGCTGCCCGTGTTGAAGTCCATCCCGGCGCCGATGAAGGCCGTCAGGAAGATGACCCGCAGGTTGGTGGAGACCTCCACCGGGAAGCTGTCTGAGGTGGCCTGCACCATGTAGGTGCCCGTGGCGTCCCAGGTGAGGTCCACGCCCCCGGCGGGGGCCGAGATGGGCAAGGCCTGCACCAGGTCGAGGCGGTAGGCCGCATGCTCGTAGCCGCCCGTGATGGCGATGCCGCCCCACGCGAACTCGGCGTCCTCGACGGGCTTGACCAGACGCAGCTGCAGGTGGGCGCCGTAGTTGGTCAGGCTGGCGTCGAAGGCCTGCCCGCCGGTGTTCATGGCCAGGCCGTGGCCAAAGATCACGATGTGGCTCAAGAACCCCTCGCCGCCGCTGAGCACGCCCAGGTTCAACCCGGCGGTGCCGCACATCTGGAGGCTGAAACCGTACCCTGGGACCTCGCCGCCGCCGCGCCCCAGGTGCACGCCATCGCCGCTGACACCGCTGCCCACGGACCAGCCGAAGGTGAACTTCTCGAAGTTGGAGGCGTAGTCCACGCCCATGCCCTTGGTGGCCAGCGCGGCGGCGTCGGCCATGGAGCGGAGGTAGGCGTCCGGGTCGCCGAGGTGCAGCACATCGGCGGCGCCCAGCGCACCGCTGACGTCCTCATCCTGCAGGCCAAGCTGGTGGGCCTCTTCGGACAAGGCCACCGAGAAACCATCGGCCGCGCGCGCAGGCGAACCACCCCACAGGGCCAGCAGGAGAGCGAAGGGGCTGATCATCGTCGCTCCTCTCGGGAGGGGACCCCTCCAGGATATCGCCCCCGGGCGCTCATGGCGCGCTCGAAGCCGCCGCCAACTCCCTCAACGCCGCGAGCGGTGGGACGAGCACGGCCTCGAGATCGGAGGGCTCCCACTTCCGCAGGCCGCCGTGGTAGGTCCGGGCGCCCTCCAACAGTCCGGCATGGGCGTTCAGCCAATCCACGAGGGCTGCGGCCACCGCGGGCTCCACGAGCTCCTTGAACCAGATCCCGTGGATCACGTTGAGGACCGCGCAGCCCTCGGGGTTGAGCGCGAACCGCGGCGGACGGCGCGCCATGTAGGTGGCCACGATGGGGGGCGCGGGGGGAGTCCCGAGGTCCCACCAGCGGCGACGCATGCGACACAGGTAGCCATGGCTCACTCCAGCGCGCAGGCCCCTGCCGATCCAGGCGCGCACCGCGGGCTCCTCCGCGGCGCCATCGGGCGGGCAGACGAGCACGCGCCGTGCGGAGCTGGGCGACACGCTCCCCTCCCCCACCTCCCGGGCGTGACACAGGCAGGGCCGCACCCACGGGGTCAGGCCGCGCGCCTCGGCTTCCCGCGCGGTCATGGTGAAGAAGGCGTTCGCACCGGTGGCCAGCCCCCGGTGGACCCGGGCGTAGCTGCTGAGGGGGACGAGGCCGCCTGTGTCGGGACCCCTGTCCCGCCCGAGGACGCTCCAGCGGGGGGCGGTGGCCAGCCCCTCTCGCCCGACCTCGATCCCGCGCGCGACAGGTCCCTCCAGGGCCTCGGGCCGGCCCACCCGGGCGCCACCACCCCACCCGACCTCCCAGGCGAAGACCGCCGCGGTGCTGGCGGTCCCGGCGAAGATGTCCGCGCGGGCGTCGAACACATCCAGGCTGGTGAGCCCCAGCCGGCCGGCCAGGAGGTGCCTGGGCGCCGCTCCGTAGCGCGCGTCGAGCCACTCGGCCGAGGTGACCAGGCAGCCGAGATCGCCCCCCTGGCTGGCGCGTGCCATGGCCAGCAGGAACAACACGTGCAGCCCGGCCAGGCCGCTCAGCTTCACGCCGAGGTCGCGGGCGCAGCGCTGCGCCCAGCGCTTGGTGGCGGGGGAGAGAAGGTGATGGCGCACATACGGGGGGTTTCCGACGAACGCGGTCCTGCCCTGCGTGCGCTCCAGCCTGGTGGTCAGGAAGTCCGCCTGACACACCTCGGCCGGAGCCAGCCCCGCCGCTGCGAGGTGGGCGCGGGTCATGGCGCAGGCCCGCGGATCGGCATCCACCGCCAGCAGAGGGCCGTCAAAACCCGCCCGTCGCAGCGCCACCGTGAAACGACCCGAGCCGCAGCCTGCGTCCACCACCCGCGCAGGATGACGTGCGAGCACCAGGCTCACCATGCGCTCCGCCAGCTCCCGGGGCGTGTAGACCGCCCCCATCGGGCGCCGGGCCGCCGCGCTCACCAAGGTGCAGAACGAGTCCCCGAGCGGATCTTCACCGATACGTATCGCCTGTTTCACCGGCGCCGCGGCCGGGTGATACGTATCACAGCACAAGGCATGACACAGGGCGTCGAGCTCTCCCAGGGAGGCGGGCGGAGTGAAGCTCACAACCCCTTCCCGAGCTGGCCGCAGGCGGCCGAGATGTCTCGCCCACGCGAGGTGCGCACGGAGCACTGGATCCCACCCTGGATGATGTGGTTCTGGAAGGCTTTGACCACCTCTTCGCTGGGCCGCTCGAGGTCGCGTTCCGGGTTCTCGTTGTAGGGCAGCAGGTTGATCTTGGCCTTGAGGGGACGCATCAGCTTGAGCAGGCGCCGGGCGTCCTCGAGGCTGTCGTTGAACCCCGCGATCATGACGTACTCGAAGGTGATGCGCTTGCCCGCGGGCAGGGGGATGGTGCGGCAGGTCTCCAGCAGGGCGGCGAGCGGGTAGGCCTTGTTCACCGGCATGAGCGCGGTGCGCTGCTCATCGGTGGTGCCGTTGAGGCTGATGGCGAGGTTCACGGGCGAGCGGTCGGCCAGCTCCCGGAGCTTCGGGACCAGGCCCGAGGTGGAGACGGTGATCTTGCGGTGGCTGTAGTTCAGCGCGTTCTCGTCCAGCAGGATCTCGATGGCGATGAGCACGTTCTCCAGGTTGGCCAGGGGCTCGCCCATGCCCATGAAGACGATGTTGGAGATGCGCTCACCCTCGTCCAGCAGGCCCTCGGCCTGGGCGACCTGCAGCGCGATCTCGGCGGGCTTGAGGTTGCGCACCAGGCCCATGTCGGCGGTGAGGCAGAAGGCGCAGCCCATGGCGCAGCCCACCTGGGAGGAGACGCACAGTGTGAGGCGCTCCTCGTCGGCGATGAGCACCGACTCGACGACCCGCCCGTCCTCCAGGCGCCAGGCCAGCTTGCGGGTGCCGTCCTCGCTGCGCTCCATGCGCGCCAGCTCCAGCCACAGCAGGTAGGCCCGCTCGGCCATCGCGCCCCGGAAACCTTTGGAGATGTTGGTCATCTCCGAAAAATCCGCGATCTTGCGCTGCCAGATCCACTTCCACACCTGCAGCGCGCGGAAGCGCTCCTTGCCCATGCCGGCGACCAGCTCCTGGATCCCCGCCAGGGACAGGCTGCGGACGTCGACGCGGCCGCTCTCGTCGTGGAATTTCTCCATGGGGCGCTCCGGAAGGGGCGCAGTACTAACCTCCCTCCCTCAGCAGGTCCGCCAGCGCGGTGTGGCGGTCCTGGGAGCCGGAGATCCCCACGGCCAGGCGCACGGCGCGGGTGGAGCCCAGCAGGCAACAGAAGGACGCGGCGCGGGTGATGGCGGTGTACAGCAGGTTCCGGCGCAACATGACGCGATGGGAGCGGTGCACGAGCACCAGCACCGCCGGATACTCGGAGCCCTGGGACTTGTGCACGGTGATGGCGTAGGCGGGCTCGATCTCGCGGAGCTGGTCTCCCGCGAGGGCCACCTGGTGGCCGTCGAAGTCCACGGTCACGCCATCCTCGGCGAGGGCCAGGACCCGGCCGACCTCGCCGTTGAAGACCTCGGTCTGGTAGTTGTTGCGGGTCTGGATGACGCGATCACCCACGCGAAAGGTCCAGCCCCCCACCTCGAGGCCACGCCGCCCCGGGTTGAGGGCCTCCTGGAGCTTCTTGTTGAGCACCACGGTACCCAGCTCGCCCCGGTGGATGGGCGCCAGGACCTGGATGTCCCGCATGGGATCGAAGCCGCGTGCGGGCAGGCGCCGGGTGATGATCTCCAGCAGGGCCGCCTGGACCTCCAGCGGATCTTCGCGCTCCACGATGAAGAAGTCCTGGGCGGGCTCGGCGCGGCGCGGCCGGCCACCCGGTCGGGCGCGGCTCTCGCGCATCCAGACCTCGCGCTCCCGCTCGGCGCTCATGGGCATCTCGCCCTGGTCCACGCGGTGGGCGTTGACCACGATGCCGCTGCCGGCCACCTGGCGGTAGATCTCCCGCAGCCGCACCACGGGCACGGCGCCGGAGGAGATGATGTCGCCGAGCACCTGCCCGGCGCCCACCGCGGGGAGCTGGTGATCATCGCCCACGAGCACCAGGCGCCCGCCCCGAGGCAGGGCATCGAGCACGGCACCCATGAGGCGCAGGTCCACCATGGAGGCCTCGTCCACGATCAACCCGGCGGCCTCCAGCGGATGCTCTCCGTTCCGCTTGAAGCGCATCTCGGGGAAGGAGAACTCCAGCAGGCGATGCAGGGTGGAGGCGTCCTGGTCGCAGGCCTCGGCCAGGCGGCGGGCGGCACGCCCGGTGGGGGCGGCCAGCAACCAGGCCTGCCCGAGCTGGCGGGCGGCGGCCAGGAGCACCTTGACGATGGTGGTCTTGCCCGTGCCCGGCCCCCCGGTGATCAGCACGATGCCCTGCTGCAGGCCCTGCTCCACGGCCAGGCGCTGGTCGTCGTTCAGGGTCAGGCCCGTGGCGGCCTCGGCGTCCCGCACGGTCAGCAGGCTCGGCTGGGGGCGGAAGGCCACGAGATCGAGGATCCGCTCGGCCACGCGCCGCTCGAGCCGCGCCATCCAGGCGTGCTGCAGTGGCCGCTGAGCCGGGTCCGCCACCGGGCGGGACACCAGCTGACCTAGGTCCAGCAGACGCCGCAGCGCCTCCCTCCAGGCCTCCTCGGGCACATCCAGGGTCGCCAGCCGCGGGGCGAGCTCCCCCACGGGCAGGAAGCAGTGGCCGTCGTCTTCGGCCTCGTCAAGGGTGAAGAGCACCGCGGCCGCCGCCCGATCGGGGTGGTCCCGGCCGATCCCGTTGCCCCGCGCGATGCCGTCGGCGGTCTTGAAGCCCACCCCGGGCACCTCCCGCGCCAGGCGGTAGGGCTCCCGCAGCACCATGGCCAGGGCGTCGCGGCCGTAGCGCTCGACGATGCGCCGCGTGACCGCCGGCTTGAGCCCGTGCCCCCGCAGCATGGCGTGCAGTTCGCGATCCTCGCGGTCGATCTCCCAGGCCGCGCGGATGGCGGCGGCCTTGGTGGGCCCGATCCCGGGGACCTCCTGCAGCCGCTCGGGCTGCTCGGCCAGGACCACCAGGGTAGCCAGGCCGAAGCGGTCCACCAGGCGGGCGGCCAGCTCCGCGCCGATCCCCTGCACCGCGCCCGAGGAGAGGTAGAGCTTCAGCCCCTCGATGGTGCGTGGGTCGTCCGCCAGGAAGGAGAGCACCCTGAGCTGGTGGCCGTGCTCCTTGTGCTGCTCCCAGCGCCCGCACAGGTGCAGGGTCTGCCCAGGTCGCGCCGTGGCCAGGGGCCCGACGGCGGTGATCTCCTCGCCCGAGGCCAGCCGGAAGCGGCCCACCGCGAAGGAGGAGCGCTCGTCCACCCAGAGGAAACCGAGGAGCTCGCCTTCGACGCGGACCTCGGACATCGGGTCGTTCCTCATGCGCGGAGTCAGGTATCAGGTATCAGGTATCAGGTATCAGCAGCGCCATCACGGCCAGGAACGCTTGGACCGCCGCAGCCATGGCCAGGCGAAGCCTGCATCGGCCCCTCACCCCGCCTCCTGCCCGGCTGACAGCTGACGGCTGACGGCTATCGGCTGTACACCTCGAACCGCTCCAGGTGGTAATGCGGTACGGCGCGCACCACGATGCGGCGGCCGTACTTCTGCTCGAAGCCCTCCAGGCTGGCCAGCTCGTCACCGTACAGCAGGTCGGCCACGGCCGGGTGGGCGTTGACCATGATGTTCTCCCGGTTCTGGGAGCGCTTGGCCTCGCGCTGCACCTCGCGCAGGATGTCGAAGCAGACGGTGGTGCGGGAGCGGGTGTGTCCCCGGCCCTCGCAGTACAGGCAGGGCTCGGAGAGGAAGCGGATCAGATCCTCCTGGACGCGCTTGCGGGTCATCTCCACCAGGCCGAGCTCGCTGATCTTGATGATGTTGGTGCGGGCGCGATCGCGCTTGAGGGCATCGCCCAGGGTGCGGAAGACCTTGTCGCGGTTCTGCTCCTTCTCCATGTCGATGAAGTCGATGATGATGATGCCGCCGATGTTGCGCAGGCGGAGCTGGTAGACCACCTCGTTGACGGCATCCAGGTTGATCTTGAGGGTGGTGTCCTCGAGGTTGCTCGTGCCGACGTACTTGCCGGAGTTGACGTCGATGGCGGTGAGCGCCTCGGTCTGGTCGATGACGAGGTAGCCGCCGGACTTGAGCCAGACCTTGCGGCCCAGCGAGCGCACGATCTCGGTCTCGATGCCGTAGACGTCGAAGCATGGATCCACCCCGCGGTACAGCTGCACGCGCTCGCGCAGGCGGGGCAGGAAGTCCTTCATGAAGCCGCGGACGCGGTCGAAGGTGTCCTGGTCATCGACCACCATGCGCTGGACGCTCTCATCGAGCACGTCGCGCACCACCCGCAGCACGAGATCGTGCTCCTCGTGCAGGGGGCTGGGGGCCTTGGCGTCCTTGACCGCCTCCTGGACCCGCTCCCAGGTGGACACGAGGTAGTCCATGTCCTGCTTGAGCTCGGCGGTGGGCTGGTTCTCGCAGACCGTGCGCACGATGAAGCCGGCCCCCTTCTGGCGGTGCTTCTCCACGAAGGCGCGCAGCCGGCGCCGCTCGCGGTCCTTCTCGATGCGCCGCGAGATGCCGATGTGGTCCACCGTGGGCATGTAGACCAGGTAGCGGCCGGGCAGGGTGATGTGGGTGGTGATGCGGGCGCCCTTGGTGCCGATCGGGTCCTTCGCCACCTGCACCACGATGCTCTGGCCCTCGCGCAGCAGATCCTGGATGGGGGGCTGGCCCTCGCGCGGGGTGGCGTGGGGGCTCTCCTCGGCGACGGTGAGATCCGGATCCAGGGGCTCGTCCTCGACCGCCAGATCGAGGAAGGCGGGGAAGATGTCACCGACGTAGAGGAACGCGGCGCGCTCCAGGCCGATATCCACGAAGGCCGCCTGCATCCCGGGCAGCACGCGCACGACCTTGCCGTAGTAGATGTTGCCGACGTACCCGCGGCCCTGCCCGCGGTCGATGTGCAGCTCGGCGAGGACGCCGCCTTCGAGGATGGCTACCCGGGTCTCACGCCCCGTTGAATTGACGACGATCTCTGTGGACAAAGCGATCTCCGATGGACCGCTGTCCTCTCCCGCGGCACGGGCTTGGGCGCCGCGCGGGCAGACCCCGGGCAGCGCGGGATGGTTCCAAGCTCGTCGGTGGCTCCGGCGCTCGCGGCGATGTGTCGCATGGCAGGCCTGGAAGCTCCGGGGAGGCAGCGGCAGGACCCCTGGGGGCCCGCGAAGGGTGGCTCGGGGGAACCCGAGGAGGAAAAAGACAGGAAAAGGAAAGGGAACCGTGTACCGCTCCGCAGGGCGTGGCCCGGGGGGGAGCGCTGATCCTGGTTGGGGCGTGCGGGACGCCCGGTGCCAGGAATCTCACCCGTGGACCGCTCCCCGTCAACGTCAGGATCGTCGGCTCCGTCGGCGGACCCGTCAACGAACCTGCGACGCGTCCCCTGCCACGGCGCGCGCGAATTCCACCAGCCGGGTGGGATCGCCCAGCACGATCACGGTGTCCCCGGGCTCGATCACCACGTTGCCCGCGGGGGTCGCGAGCAGGCTGCCGTCTGGTTTCTGGATGGCGACCACCAGCAGGCGGCGCTCGGCCCCGATGTTGAGCTCCCGCAGGCTGCGGCCGGCGAAGGGGCAGCCCTCGGGGATGAGCTGCTCGTCCACCGCGAACTCCTCGTGAACCGAGAAGGTCGCGAGGTCGAGGAAGTTGGTGGCGGAGGGCCGGAGCAGGCCGTGGGCCATGCGCCAACCCGCGATGCGGTAGGGGTTGATCACCTGCCGCGCGCCCACCCGCCGGGCCCGGAAGGTGGCCTCGGGATCGTCGATGCGGGTGACGATGTTGAGCGTGGGGTTGAGCTGGCTGGCGGACATGGAGACATAGACCGCCTCGGCCGCCGACGGCAGGGCGATGGCCATGCCCCTGGCGCGCTCGATGCCGGCGAGGCGCAGGGTGTCGTCGCTCGACCCGTCGCCCTGCACCACCGGGGCGTGCCCCTGGCGCTCGATCTCCTCCACCAGCGCGGGATCGCGCTCGACCACGCAGACCGGCACGCCGTTGCGGAGCAGATCCTCCACCACCACCCGGCCGAGGCGGCCGTAGCCCACCACGATGCAGTGGTCCTTGAGCTTCTTCATGCTGCGCTCCTTGCGGGCCTGGCGCACCAGCCAGGCCATGTCGCCATCCACCAGGGACCGCACCATGGTGGTGACCGCCCAGGTGCCGATGCCCACGCCGACGAAGATGAGCCCGAGCGAGAAGAGGCGCCCGAGCTCCGAGAGGGGCCGCACCTCCCCGTAGCCGATGGTGGTGACCGTGATGACCACCATCCAGAGGGCGTCGAGCACGGTCCAGCCCTCGATGAACACGTAGCCGGCGGAGCCTCCCACCACCACCACGCCCATGGCCACGAGCGCGATGCGCAGGGAGCGCTGGGTGGCAGCGGCGCGCACGGCGGAGGCGGATTGCTGGCGGGGAGGCATGGGGGGAGGGCTATCCCGCTCCCTCCCGCCCGCCCTCCGTGATACCGTGGTTCCCTCGCAGGAGCGCACCGTGACAGCTCTTCTCTGTGCCGGCCTGCTCGCCCTCGCGCCCCCGGCGCGGGCCGCGACCCAGGTGGATCCCTTCCAGGAGCCCGACGCCGCCGACGCCTTCCAGGTCGAGGAGCGGATGGTGACGGTCGCCTCACGCTACGCCCAGACCGCCAGCCAGGCGCCCAGCATCGTCACCGTGATCAGCGATCGCGAGATCCGCGAGCGGGGCTTCCAGACCATCTCCGACATGCTGGCCTCCCTGCCGGGCGTCTACCTGTCCATGGCGCCGGAGGGCCGCTCCCTGGCCTGGTTCCGCGGGGTCGTGGGGGCCGACAACAACAAGTTCCTGCTGCTGATCGACGGCGTCCCCTGGTACGACGGGGTGTACACCCACGCCTGGATCGACGAGTACGTCCCGCTGGAGAACGTCCGCCAGGTCGAGATCATCAAGGGCCCGGGATCGGCCATCTACGGCACGAACGCCTTCTCCGGCGTGGTCAACGTGGTCACCTACGGTGCGGGTGAGCTCGGCGGTGGCTTCGTGCGCCTCTCGGGGGGCAGCCACGCGCGCCACAGCGCCGCCTTCGTGATGGGCGACTCGGTCCCCCTGCCGCGCGACCAGCGCCTCGGCATCTCGGGCATGGTGCGCTTCCTCGACACCGACGGCGACGGCCTGGATCTCACCCCCAAGGGCGAGCGCAACATCAGCGGCACCCAACCCCGCCGGGCCATGAACGCCTCCATGCGGGTGCAGACCGACCACCTGGATCTGTCCCTGGCCGCCGTGGACTACCGCCACTCGTACTACACCCAGCCCCAGAACGACGCCCTCGACGTCCTCCTCCAGAACGTCGAGGACTTCAACCTCGCCTACCGCGATCAGTTCTTCCAGGCGCGCTACCGCTTCGACCTCTCCCGCGACCTCTCGCTCACCCCCTACCTCTACCTCCAGCACTACGACGACCCGGGCTCCTACGCGTGGTTCTCCGATCCCGAGACCACCTACGATCCCGAGACCGACTCCTACTCCACCGCCTGGAAGACCACCCTGGTGGAGACCGCCAAGGAGAGCACCCGCTCGGGTGTCGGGGTCGAGACCCAGCTTCGTCCGGGGGCCAACCACGTCATCGTGGGCGGCCTGGGCTGGGAGTACACCCGCGCCCTCGAGCTGGAGGATCTCACCTTCACGGATCTCACGGGCGAGTCCACCCCCTCGTTCTTCCTGGACCCCGCCTACCCGGACCACACCTGGGACGCCTTCGCCTTCGCCCAGGAGACCTGGACCGCCCTGTACTGGCTGGAGTTCACCGGCGGCCTGCGGGTGGATCTGCACAGCACCGCCGGCTTCCACCCCTCCCCGCGGGTGGGCGTGCTGCTCGTCCCCACCTCCAACACCGTGGTGAAGCTCCTGTACGGCTCCGCCTTCCGCGCCCCCACCGTGCGCGAGGCCTACGTGGCCACCGACAAGGACGAGGAGGGCCACAACGCCTGGACGGCCGGCAACCCCGGCCTGAACTACGAGCGCATCGACACGGTGGAGGCCGAGGTGCTGGCCACCCCGATCCGCCAGCTCGACCTGCGCGCCGCGGTCTTCTACAGCAGCGTCGGCGACGAGATCGACAAGCGCGAGGTGGATGAGCCCGACCCGGACCTCGGCGACGCCTACTACGACAACTTCGCGGGCTCCGACATCCTCGGCGGCGAGGCCGAGGCCACCCTGCACCTGGACTGGCTCGATCTGGGCGCCTCCTGGGCGCTCACCCAGGCCCACGACCGCGCCACCGACCGCCAGCAGTACGAGTTCCCGCCCAACATGGGGCACCTGCGCGCCACCGTGCGCCCCGTGGAGGCCCTGCGGGTGAGCCTGCTGGCCGACCACTACGGCCGCCGCCCCCGCAAGGAGTGGAGCCCCGACGCCGGCCTCCCCGACGGCCCCCCCTTCACCCTGCTGCACGCGGCGCTGGCCACGGATCTGCTGGCCTCGGGCCGCGTCCGCGCCGATCTGTCCGTCCGCAACCTGTTGGATACCGACTACGCCACCCTGATCTACCGCGACGACGCCAACGAGGTGAAGAACGACGCGGCCAAGTACCCGAACGACCTGACGGGCCCAGGCAGGAGCATCGTGGTGGGGATCGAGGGGGAATTCTAGTCCACCAGGGCGGGCACCACGTCCGCCGCCCTCCCCTGCAGGAACCCATCGGCGAACCCCACCTGCTCGATCGGATCCAGGTTGACGATCACCACGCGCTTGCCAGCCCGGTGCGCCAGCTCCGCCAGCCCGGCGGCGGGGTAGACCACGCCGCTGGTGCCGATGATGAGGGTGAGGTCGCTGGTCAACGCCGCGTCGGCCGCCCGCTCCATGGCGCCGACGGGCAGGGACTCACCGAACCAGACCACGCCGGGGCGCTCCGGACCGCCGCAGGCCGCGCAACGGGGCGGCGCGGCGCGCGAAAAGGAGCGGTCTTCTCGCGAGGCGCCGCATCGCTGGCAGCGGGTGGTGAAGATGGCGCCGTGCAGCTCGATGACGTCGCGGCTGCCGGCCAGCCCGTGCAGGCCGTCCACGTTCTGGGTGGCCAGCAGGAAGCGCGGGCAGCGCTCCTCCAGGGCCACCAGGGCCTGGTGGGCGGCGTTGGGGGCGCAGCCGGAGATCAGCGAGCGGCGCCAGTCGTACCACGCCCAGACCAGGGCCGGATCACGGGCGAAGGCCTCGGCCGTGGCCAGCTCCTCGGGGCGATGCTGGCGCCACAGACCGCCCGCGCCGCGGAAGGTGGGCACGCCGGAGTCGGCGGAGATGCCCGCACCCGTCATGACCAGGATAGCGCTGGCGTCGTGTATCCAGCCGCGGATCTCGAGGAGGGAGGAGCTGGGCATGGGCGCCTCAGTGCCTTCGCCGGCGCGCGGCCGCGCCGAGCAGCGCCAGGAGGCCCGCCAGCAGACCTCCAGCGCCACCGGCCGCGCAGCCGCAGCCCTCGCCCACGGTGGGGCCACCGGCGCCGCTGTCGTCCGGGCCACCGGTGTCCTCGGGCGCGGGCGCGGGCCGGGCGAAGGAGAGCGGCTCAGGGTCGAAGAGCCAGGTGGCGGCGGCCTCGCCCAGGTCGATGGGCAGCTCGAACTCGGCCAGGGTGTACTCGGTGCCCAGGAGGTCCACCACGACGGAGGGCCAGGCGGTGAGCTCGGGGGTGAAGAGGATCTGGCCCTCGAGCTGGGCTTCGGCCTCGGCGGGGACCTCGAGCGCGGCCTCGGCGAAGGCCAGCGGGAAGGGGTCGGGCTCGGCGTCCACCACCACCGCCGCGCCGCCGTCCGCGGGGGTGACGGTGACCGTGTCGGAGGCGAACTCGGTCCAGAGGGTGCCCGAGACGTCCACCCGCACCGTGGCGGACGCCACGTAGAGGTCCACAGCCTCGTACTCGACCACGTTCTGCTTCTCCACGTCGGTCTGGACGATGAGCGGCCGATCCGGGTCGCCCTCCAGCAGGTAGGGGTCGAAGCTGGCCTCGTCCTGCACGAGGAAGGAGACGGGGTCGCCCACCTCTCCCTCGTATTGGATGCCCAGGATGTCGAACTTCAGGGAGACCGTGATCTCCAGGCCCATGTCCAGGGAGAAGAAGCCCCCGTCCTGCGTCCCCTCCAGCCAGACCTGCGCGGCGTCCCAGTCGTAGAGGGCGTCGCCGCTCATGTCGATGGCGATGGTGTTGCCCAGGTGGGCCACCAGCCGCACCTGGATGGGCGAGTCGGCCGGCTGCCAGTCCGAGTCGTAGTCGAAGTTGTCGAAGTCCAGGACCTGCTCGGAGTAGGCCGTCTCGAAGGGACTGCTGGCCGGCTCGGCGGCGCCCAGGGGGCCGGGGGTGAGCAAGGCGACGAGGAGGGCCGTGGTCATGGGCGGCTCCCGTGGGTGGAGGGATGGGAGGGCTCCCTCCCAAACCTATCCGGGTGTCGCCTGCGCAGCCTCGATGGCCGGCGCCATGCGCGCCACCACGTCGTCCCAGGTCCAGCCGCGGCGGATTCGCTCCTGGCCGGCCCGGCCCATGGCCTCCGCGCGCGCGGGGTCGGCCAGCAGCGCCACGAGGGCCTCGACCAGCGCGCCAGGATCACGCCGGGGCACCAACAGGCCGGTCTCGCCGTGCCGGATGATCTCGGGCATGGCACAGATGGAGGTCCCCACGCAGGGCAGGCCCGCGGCCATGGCCTCGAGAAAGACGTGGCCCCAGGGCTCGAAGAGAGAGGGCATCACGAACAGGCTGGCCTGCTCGAACAGCGCGGCCAGGCGCCGCCGATCACGGACGACCCCCAGCCACTCCACCCCGGCGGGCAGGTGCCGTGGAGCGCGAGGCACACCCACCACCTGTAGCCGCGCGGCGGGCAGGGCCGCGTTCACCCGCTCCCAGGCCCTGAGCAAAGCCGGGCCGCCCTTGCGCTCCCACTCGTAGCCCACGTACAGCGCCGTGGGGCGCTCGCGGCGGCGCCCCTCCAGGGGTGAGAGTGGCAGGTTGTTGCCGGCGCCCACCACCGTGACCCGCGCCGGATCGCAGCCGTAGTCCTCCACCAGGGAGCGGGCCAGCCAGGCGCTGCGCGGGAAGAGGGCCGCGGCGCCGCGGTAGACCTCGGTCTCGAGGTCGAGGTAGCGCGCCCGTGCTCGCCCCCCCAGGGGGGCGCCCTCCGGGTAGTCGCGCTCGGTCAGGCGGTAGCTGCAGTCGGTATGCAGGACGTAGGCGTGGCCGCCGCCGGTGCCCATCAGGGTGTGCAGCTGCACCACCAGCCGCCCAGGGTGCGCCGCGAGCAGCTCCCGGGCCCGCGCGGTGCGCGCGGAGAACGTGCGCGGGTGCAGGTTGAAGCGCCGCCGCCAGGTGTCACGGTCGGGGTGGAAGGCCAGGGCCTGCAGCAGCCGGCGGTGGGCCAGGCTCAGAGCAGGCTGCAGCACCGCCACCACGCCGAAGCGGCGCTCCAGGGCCTCGAACAGGAGCGCGTTCTTCCCCCCCGGGGTGCGGCGGAAGTCCGCCGAAGCGTCCATGGAGAGGCCGACGAGGCTCACGCCAGGCCCCTACCGCCCGATCTCGTCCTCGATGACCTCGTCGGTGAAGTCCAGCAGCAAAGGATCGATGTCGAGGTCGAGCGATCGCAGCACGCCGCGGTTGAGCACCACCCTCGCACCCTCGGGCACGGCGGTGGGCAGGCGCTCGGGGCGCTCGTCCTCATCCAGGATCTGATGCGCCAGGGCCGCGGCCTGCACGCCCGTCTCGCGGTAGTCGGGCACCACGGAGAGCAGGGCACCGGCCCGCGCCAGGATCTCGGAGGTGGCCAGGACCGGGATGCCGCGCCGGCGGGTCTGCTCACGGATGAAGCGGAAGTTCTCGGGGGTGAGGACCTCGGGGTCGTTCACCACCAGCACCGCGTCCACCCGCTTGGACAGGCGCACGCAGGCCCCACGCACGTCGCGGGAGACCTGCACGGAGCTGACCTCCAGCTCGAGCCCGGCGGCCTCGGCGGCCTGGCGCAGCTCGTGGGCGGCGGGGTTCTGGTTGGTGAGGATGACCCCCACCTTGCGGACCTCGGGCAGGAAGAGCTGGATCTGGGACATCAGGATGTCGTACGGGATCTCGTAGGCCACCCCCGCGATGGACTCCCCCACCAGGCCGTACCGACGGGGGTTCTGGATCATGCCGTAGACCAGGGGCACCCGCGGCATCTGCTCGTGCACCATCCAGGCGGCCTTGGCCCCGAGGGCGAAGACCAGCGGGGGCGGATCGAAGCGCAGGCGGGTGACCACATCCCGCGCCACCGACTTCTGACCCTGGATGTCGAGCACCGTGACGGGCCGGCCGATGGCTTCCTGGAAGGCCCGCACCGGGGCCTCGTAGGCGGACAGATCATCGCTCTTGAGGACGACCACCGAGTCGATGGCGCGGGCGGCGCCCGGGCCGAGCAGCCCGACCCCGAGGGCGAGGGCCCCGAAGACTCGGAGGAGGAGGCGCTCAGCGCTGGTGGTGCTCGTCGTCATCTCGCTGACCTCCCGTGGGAGCCGCCGGCCGGCACAGCACCGGCTTGGGCCGGCTCGAGACCGTAGCCTGCTGCCGGCACAGCTCGCCACCATCGCCCAGGACCACCACGGTGTAGGTACCCTGGGGGAAGGGGATGCTCAGCGGGGTCGGGCCCAGGACCTTCCCGTCCACCATGACCTGGCCGGGCTTGGCGCTGTTGACCATCAGCACGCCCATCGATGCGGGCTCCGACGACGCCGGCGTACCCGGGGAAGTCGTGCCCCCACTGGCCACCGGCTCCTTCGGGGTCTGGGTGACCTCAGGCGGGGCGGCGGGCTCGGGGGGCGCCTCCACCGGCGGCTCCACGGGCGATTCGATGGGCACGGCCGCGACCGCTGGGGGCGGCTCGGGCGCGCCGGCGGAGCCCACCTCTGCCGGGCTGGGCAGCGCCGAGACCGGCACCCGC